>DQHR01000177.1 GCA_003531155.1 Bacteroidales bacterium
AACAAGTGTTGTTGAAAGCATTCCAACGCCTGCACCAGTAATTACATCTGAGACCCAATGCCGATTATTAGTTATTCTCATAAATCCAGTCGCTGTTGAGAATACAAAACCGCTATAAGCTAAAAACCTATCGGTATCCTTATATTCTAGAAAAAGTGCAGTTGCTCCGCAAAAAGCGTAAGAGGTATGCCCAGATGGGAATGATCGCTCTGTTCCATCAGGACGTGTTACTTGAGTCCAATCTTTTATTCGACTAGTTGTGAATGAGGTTAATAGTCTTGCAAGTAGATAGTTTTTCGTTTGTTGGAAAACTTCCCCCATTGACTTTCTATAATAAATATCAGCAATGTACATCTCGGTAACGGGCAAATATCTAATATAATCATCAATTGAAGTGTTCGTTCTCAACCACGAATTCTGAGTTTTATCCCTAAGATACAAAGGAAAGTTGGTTTCTTTAACTAATGCCCCAGTTATGCATAGCGATGCTGGGACTTTCAGGTTTTTTGCATGAACCTTTTTACCTTGATTAGGTGTAATTATTGTATCTGTTTGGGCATAACAATTGGCAGATAATAATTTTAAAATGGTAATGAGAAGTATCGAATTAATACTCTTCATTGTGGAATGTTTTGAACAAAAATACTAAAAAATTACCCGAAAACCTGCATTGTTTGAAAGGCCATTAACATATGGGTAAATAGCAACTTTTTTGTCTTTAAAAGGTTTCCAATTGGGAAAAGGGTTGATATACCATATTAACCGGGCTGAGAATATTCCAATTCCTGCTCCTACAAGTACATCCGATAACCAATGTCTATTATTCGTGATTCTTAAAATTCCTGTAGCCGTTGAAAATCCATAACCGGAAAGAGCATAAAGCCTATTTGTTTCTCCGTATTCGATGTATAGTGCGGTGGCTCCTGTAAATGATTGTGATGTATGTCCTGAAAAAAAGGAGTAATCATGACCATCAGGTCTTTTAATATTGACTGTATGCTTTATTGATTGTACAATTAAAGCAGTAAATAGTTCAGCTATTATTAAATTTTTACTGTTCTGAAAAATCTCGTTTATAGGTTTTGAGTAATAGATATCGGCAGCATGAAGTTCGACAATAGGAACATATTGGATATAATCATCAACTTTAGTATTTGTTTTTAAACGCGATGATTGTACTTTTTCTTGAAAATATTCTCGGAAATTGGTCTCTTTTACAATTATACCTGCTATACCCAAAGAAGTTGGTAATATTAGTTGCTTAGCAAAACTACCTTTGGATTTATTCGCTTTTGGAAGGCTATCAATCTGTGCAGATAATGAAGATTGAATAAGTAACAGCAGTGAAAATACAATTTTAAACATCGATAGATTTGCTAATAAGTATTGTTGAAAGATAACATCAAATTTCGATATTTTAGACTTCATTTTTTGTCTCCGATAGTATTGTGCCTTGCTCTTACTTTCATATTTATCATTTCAACCAAAACAGAGAAGAATAGCGCAAAATAGATGTATCCTTTAGGAATCTCGTAGTGAAATGCCTCAATCGTTAGCATAAAACCTATCAGTATAAGAAACGATAAAGCAAGCACTTGTAGTGTAGGATGTCTATTAATAAAGCTGCTTATAACGCCAGAGAAGTATATCATCACAATCATCGATATAACAACTGCTGCAATCATTATTGGGAGTTGATTTGATAACCCAATTGCTGTTAATATTGAGTCAAAAGAGAAAATAATATCTAAAGCGACAATTTGAAGTAATATATAAAAAAATGATGCCTTTCGTCCATTTTTTGTTTCATGCTCACCACCTTCAACTTTACTGTGAATTTCGGTAACGCTCTTTGCAATAAGGAAGATTCCACCTAAAAGTAAAATTAAATCTCGTATTGAGAAGCTAAAACTTGCAATAGAAAACAAAGGATTAGTAAGTTTGATTATATAAATGATAAAGGACAGAAGTATTATTCTAAATAATAGTGCGAGAAGAAGGCCAATTGTTCTTGTTTTTTTTCGATCTTGTTGAGGTAACTTATTGGTTACAATGGAGATAAATATTATATTATCAATACCCAAAATAATCTCCAAAAAAGTAAGCGTTAATAGCGAAATGTAGGTTTCAGGCTGAAAAAGAAAGTCCATTATTTTGATTTTAAGATTTTATTTAAAGAGCCACAAAAATAGAAAAATGTTGTAATAAAAGAATTTAACATGAAGATGTGTATTAAACTTTTTAAAATAAAGCATATCAAACATTAAAAAATAAAGCATTGTTCATATAGCATTAGCCCTTTAAAATTATATTGCAAGGTTATATTACCTTTGTCAGGTAAGTATTATACAAAACATTAATATAGAGAATTTTAGGTTAAAATAGTAATATGTCAAAAAAGATTATTTACTGCAACTGCGGGGGAGATATTATTGGCGATAAGATAAAGGAAACGGTCAATAATTTCTTATATACTGAAAAAGTAGATGCAGTTCAGTTAAGCGATTTATGTGGCTTATGCGTTTCGGAAAAGAAAGATATTCAAAAAATCTTTTCATCTTCTCAGCCAACACTTATTTTGGCCTGCCATCCTCGTGCCGTAAAGAAATTGCTCGATTTCGTAGGAGTTAAAAGTAACTACGAAAATATTTCTTTTCTAAACCTTCGTGATACTAATGAAACTGAGATATTATCTTCACTTAAGTCATATTGTAACGAAGAACCTACGATTCAAACGGAGCATTTTAGCGAAAAGGAATGGCCATCGTGGTATCCTGTTTTAGATTACTCAAGATGCACCGCTTGTGGTCAATGCTCCGATTTCTGTCTGTTTGGAGTTTACGAAAAGGTTGATGGAAAAGTAAAAGTTGTCAACCCAAAAGGTTGCAAAAACAATTGCCCAGCATGCGCACGCATTTGCCCCGAAACGGCAATTATCTTTCCTAAGTATAAACAGGGTGGTGCAATTAGCGGAACCGATTCTATTGATGAGGTTGCAGAGCATCAGCGTCAAAGCCAAGATTTGAAAACTATTTTGGGTAGTGATATTTATAAAGCGCTCGAAATGCGTAAAGCAAAACGGCAATCGATTATTAAAGCAGATGCTATGCAGAAAGCAATTGAGGAGAGGGATAAGGCAAAAGGAAACGAACCAATTTGATAACCGAGCTTGCGAGCTCAGCGAAGCTAATTTGAAAATGATAAACTTTTCACTTATTAAAAGATGTCAATAACACGAAATATACTAAGAGCTGATTCAAAGTGTTTACGCAAATTCATTTTCACCTTTGGGTGGAAGGGTTTACGTGGATTTAGCAAGTTCCAAAAACGGAAGAAACGGGGTGAAATGTTTCCAGCATTTCAGTTCATTTCAGTTACTAACGATTGTAATTTACAGTGCCAAGGTTGCTGGGTTACTAAAGGTGATAAAACCGATAGCCTAGATATTTCTTCCATAAACAAAATAATTAATGGCAGTAAAAAATATGGTTCTTACTTTTTTGGTATTCTTGGCGGAGAACCGTTGATGTATAAGCCGTTGATGGATGTTTTCAAAACCCACTCCGATTGCTACTTTCAACTTTTTACAAATGGAACATTGCTAAACGATAAAGTTGCTGAAGAGTTAAGAAAACTTGGAAATGTTACCCCGCTTATCAGTTTTGAAGGGAACGAAACCATTGCCGATATCAGGCGAGGAAGTAGCCGAGTTTACCAACGAACCATTCAGGCAATTGAAACGGCAACGAAACATAAGCTCGTTACCGGTGTTGCTATAAGCGTTTGCAAATCGAACATCGACATGGCGCTATCCGAGGAGTTTATCAATCTGCTTCATGATAAAGGTGTAGTTTACCTTTGGTACTATATCTATCGCCCATCGGGCGAAAATCCTTGCTACGATTTGGCATTGAGCACCGAAGAGATTGAGCGCTTAAGAAACTTCTTGGTTGATGGCAGAACTAAATATCCCATTGTAATCATTGACTCATACTGGGATGCCGATGGTAATCCATTTTGCCCTGCGGCAGAGGGGTTAAGCCATCATATAAACCCATCGGGGTATATCGAACCATGCCCTGTTATTCAGTATTCATGCGATAATATCAACAAGGATATTAAAACGGTTTACGATGATTCAACTTTTCTAAGGGATTTTAAGGTAGAAATATCAAAGAAAACAAAGGGTTGTATTTTGATGGAAGACCCAAATTGGCTGCAAAATTTTGCATCAAGCCATCAGGCAAAAAACACTTCTAACAGAAGTGAAATGCCGACTCAACTTGCCAATGGTAAGGTTGTACCAAGCCATGGTTCGTGCAAAGTTATTCCAGAGAAAAATTGGATTTATCGCATGGCGAAAAAACGTGCCTTTTTTGGTTTAGGAGCTTATGGTTGAAAGGAGCGAGAGATGAATATAGCAGTATTAGACCTTGTAGTGCCTGAGGTTAAAGAGACTAGGGCTGAGATTCGCGGTAGAGTGGAAGAGTATTTTAAGCAAAATACTGTTATCCCACCTGTATCGTACGAGGGACTTTTTGAGTTTGCGGGAAAGCTTGTTGAGGCGAATAGTTGGGATAATAAATATCTAGCCTTTACCATGGTTTGCTGTGGCAATGCCATTTGGCGAAATGTAGTTGGCGCAATTCCTTATAATCGCAGGGTGCTGATGCTGCCTCAATGTTTACGAAATAGTAATCTTTGCAAAGCGGAAAGCGATCAGCTAGGTCTTTTATGTAGAGAATGCGGTGAATGCAATATCTCTTTCTTTATTCAGGAAGCCGAAAAGTTAGGCTATGAGGTTTTGGTTACCGAAGGCACAACTGTAACCGCTCAGATGATCGAAAGTGGTCAAATCGATGCGGTTATCGGTGTTGGCTGCATGGAGGTTTTGCAAAAACTCTTTGTTTCAATCGGAAAATACTCGATTCCAGGTATTGGAATTCCCCTTTTAACCTGTGGTTGCAAGGATACCCTTGCCGATATGGATTGGATAAAAGAGGAGATACATCATATTAGTGAAATAAAAGATTTTCGTCTGCTCAATTTCAACCAAGCAAGGGCGAAAATCGACTCAATTTTCATTGAAGAGATCCTTTCAAGGATTCTTGGTCATGATGGGAATGAAGCCGAAAAAATAGCGTTAAAATCACTTCTTCTTGGAGGCAATCGCTTTCGCCCATTTTTAACGATGTTGACCTACGAAGCCTTCTGCAAATCATTTAACGTAGATATTGCAAATTCAATTACAGTTTCGGTTGAGTGCTTCCATAAGGCATCGTTAATTCACGATGATATTGAGGATAACGATGATACCCGTTATGGCACAGAGACAATCCATGCTGAGTATGGAGTTCCAATTGCTATAAACACCGGAGACTTGCTTATAGGTGAGGGTTATAGGCTAATTGCCGAAAGCGAATTATCGCCCGAAACAATTCGAGATTGTATGCTAATTATCTCACGAGGGCATAGAACACTTTCGGTTGGTCAAGGAGCAGAACTTTCTGCAATTGCTAATGGTGAAATTCCCTCGCTAAAGGAAACGCTTAAAATATTTGAAAATAAAACTGCTGCTGCGTTCAAGGTTTCTCTCTTGCTTGGAGCCTCTGCCGGAGGTGCTGATAAAGAAACCCTTTCAATTCTTGATAAGTTCAGCCATAATATTGGAATCGCATATCAGATTAAGGATGATTTAAGCGATTGCCATGGAAATACTGGCGATATTGAGATTCGTAGATTTTCAATTCTGCTCTCGATGGTTTTTGAAAAATTATCTTCTGATAAAAGATCATCTTTACTGGAAGAGTTCAAGAACGGACAATCAGCTAAGGTTTTTGAACTTATCAAGGAGTACAAAATTCAGGATGAGACCGAAGTGCTTTTGATGAGCTGTATCAACGAGGCAAAGAGAAGCCTTGAGAATCTTCAAAACCTAGGATTAAAAATTGCTCTACATGAACTTGTGGGAAAGATTTTTAAGGATTACCTATAAAGCTGCTGCCACGCCTTTTTTGAAACGGTATCGGGAGAAATCCATCGAGTCGGTTTTGCTAAAATCAATGGTTATAATTGATGCTGATGTTCAAGCAGAGGTTAAAAATCATATTCTAAAATCATTTACTAATGATGGCGGTTTCGCCGATCGAGGAGGAAAAACTGACCTCTACTATTCAATGTTTGGTTGCTTTGTTGCCGAAGCGCTTTCAGTTAATGAGATTTTTCCACAGTTAAAGGATTATGTAAAAAAAGCTGCAACACAGGATTCATTAACTGGAATTCATCTTTATTGTGGAGCAATTCTTTATTCAAAGTTGCACAGATTTGATTCAGCAACAGAGAGGCTAAGAGAAAGGGTTGAGTTTGAGATTGAATCTGAGACAAAGGATGGAATTAGTTCGGGTTACACTTTTTTCTTAGGATTACTAACTCTATACTACTTGCAGGACTACCGAAATATTCTAAAACTGAAAAAGAAGATAAAAGTTATTAGCAAAGAAAAAGAATTACCCTGTTCATTGTCTGCCGCAGATGCAGTTATAAACAGAGTGCTTGGAAAATCGGTGACAGAATCAGAAGTAAAATTGAAATCATTTTACAAAGGAAAAGGTGGATTTTTGGCTTTGCATAAATCGCCAATTGAGGATTTGCTTTCAACCGCTGTTGCTCTTTACGCCTTGCATTTTATTGATTCTGATATAAAAAACATCAAACCCGATTGCCTAAACTATGTTGATGGGTTATATTTGAATGGTGGGTTTTGTGCAACCGAAATGGATTTTGATATCGATATTGAATATACATTTTACGGATTGCTAGCATTAGGTGCTTTGTCTGAATAAAGACCAAAAATGTCATTCCGGGCGAAGTCCCGGAATCTAGATTCCTGCATACGCAGGAATGACAAGTCAGTAGAAATAGAGCTATGGAAAAGCAACAACTTGAAAATCAATATAAAACCCTCTGCAATACTCTAATTGCTGAGCAGAACAGCCATGGCTTTTGGACAGGTAAACTTTCATCTAGCGCTCTTGCCGTGGCGGTATCGATTGTTGCAATCAAACTCAAAGGATTACCAAATCGCGAGGAGAGGGTTAATAAAGGACTTCAATGGTTATTCAGCAATGTCAATGCTGATGGTGGTTACGGCGATACACCCGAAAGCGAGAGCAACGTAAGCACATCATTCCTTTGCTATGCAGCAATTACCTTTTGCCAAACCAAGGAGTTTGATGGAAGCAAGGAATTAAAAGGGATTGAAAAGTATCTCGAATCGCAAGGCATAAGCCTAAAATCGGGAAACATCTCAAAATCTGTTCTTGACTATTACGGTAAGGATTATACTTTTTCGGTGCCTATACTTTCGATGTTAATGATTTGTGGGATGTTAGGAGAGGAGGATATCCGAAAAGTACCTCAACTACCTTTTGAGTTTACACTTCTACCCTCTTCGCTTTACCGATTTTTCAACATGCAGGTTGTAAGTTATGCAATTCCTGCACTTGTTGCGGTTGGGATTTATACTTTTAAGAGAAAAAATAGATCGAACTTATTAGCAAAATCGATTAGAAACAAATCGATAGAACCTGCAATAAAAAAACTTAATGGGTTAGTCCCTGATAGTGGGGGCTTTTTAGAGGCAATCCCTCTTACAGCATTTGTAAGCATGTGTTTGATTTCAAGTGGATATGCCGATAATTCTATTGTAGAAAAGGGAATAGGTTTTATATACAATCAGCAACGTGATGATGGAAGTTGGCCAATCGATACCGACCTTTCTACATGGGTGACTACCTTAAGTATTAAGGCTTTGGGTGATAATCTTTTCACTACTTTCAACCCAGAATCTATAGAGTTGATGAAGAATCATCTTCTTAATCTTCAGTACAAAGAAAAGCATCCATTTAACGGAGCAATGCCTGGCGGTTGGGGTTGGACTAATTACTCAGGCTCAGTTCCCGATGCCGATGATACACCCGGAGCAATTCTTGCACTTTTAGAGGTTTACCAAGGAAGTGATAAAGAAACTCAAGCAATTATCGATGGCTGCAATTGGTTGGTAAACTTGCAAAATAGCGATGGTGGAATTCCAACATTTTGCAAAGGCTGGGGTCGATTACCGTTCGACCAAAGCTGCGCAGATTTAACAGGCCATACTCTTTTAGCAATAACCCGCTCAATCGAAGTTTTGGGAGATAAAATCGAAAAAACCCCAAAAGCCAAGTTTGAGAAATGCATCAATCGATCAATCAAATATCTTCAAAATCATCAGCATAGGTTAGGCCTTTGGCTGCCATTATGGTTTGGTAATCAGCAAACAACCGATAAACGAAATCCTGTATATGGAACAGCAAAGGTTGCAACATATATTGTCGATTGTCTAAAAAATAGGTGGCTGAGCTATTCGATTCGAGTAGAACTTCAGCTAATGCTTTCGCAATCTCAAGATTACCTATTGAATAACCAAAATACAGATGGAAGCTGGGGAGGATACCTGGGAGTTGCTGGAACCATTGAAGAAACCTCGCTTGCAATATGCGCCCTTGCTAAAAAAGATAAAGATGTCTGCTTAAAAGGTTTCAAATGGCTTGAGAAAGAGTATAACGTCAACGGACTTTGTTCAAAACCAATTGGACTCTACTTTGCAACCCTTTGGTACGATGAAAAGTTATACCCTCTCACTTTCTATATTGAAGCATTGAGAAGAACTTTGAATGAAATTAAAGATTAAACTATCATAAAAATCTCTGTTTCATTTGTGAAACACAAAAAAAGCCGTTCCGGTTTCCCTAGAACGGCTTATAAAACAATTCTAAACTAATTCTATCTTTTAATAATACTATGGTTGATTCCAATATTTCCAATTTGGACTCTTACTATATAGGTGCCTCTACTTAGCCTACTTACATTAACTATGGCTTTTCCGTTTGAAATTGTTCCACTAACTTCGATAGTACCTAATACTGATATAATAGAGTATAATCCACTATCACATGTATTTCCTGTTGAAATACTCAATAGATCTACAACAGGATTAGGATACACATTAATCGACGTTTTACTTAATTGATCTATCCCTGTTGCTGAGGTTACTGTTACTGTAAAACTTGCTGTTGCAGTATTCTCAGAAGCATCAGTTGCAGTGTAGGTTACAGTTGTTATTCCAACATTGAACTGCGAACCAATAGCATGATC
>DQHR01000016.1:0-5296 GCA_003531155.1 Bacteroidales bacterium
GAAGTAGCGCCAAACCAGTTTGAATGTGCTCCCCGATTCGAGGAAGCAAACTTAGCAACTGATCATAATCAGATGTTAATGACTATTATGGAGAAAGTTGCCAAGAAACATAATTTTCGGGTTTTATTTCACGAAAAACCATATAAAGGAATAAATGGCTCAGGTAAACATAACAACTGGTCAATGTTAACCGATACCGGTAGAAATTTATTATCGCCGGGTAAAACTCCAAAAAGTAATTTGCAGTTTCTTTCATTTTTAATTAATACTGTAAAAGCTGTTCACGATTATGCCGATTTGCTAAGAGCAAGTATTGCAACAGCCGGTAATGAATATAGATTAGGAGCACATGAAGCTCCACCGGCTATCATGTCTGTTTTTATTGGTTCTCAACTTACATCTATACTCGATCAACTTGAAAAAAGGGTCACAAATAAAAAAATGACTCCCGACGAAAAAACAGAATTAAAACTAGATATCGGTAAAATTCCTGAAATTTTAATGGATAATACCGATCGAAATCGTACTTCTCCATTTGCCTTTACCGGAAATCGTTTCGAATTCAGGGCAGTAGGTTCTTCTGCTAATGTAGCAGCACCAATGATCGCTTTAAATACTGTAGTAGGAAATCAACTTGTTCAGTTTAAAAAAGATGTTGATATTCTGATGGCAAAGAATGTGAAAAAGGATGAGGCCATTTTTCAAGTACTTAAAAAATATATAATTGATTCCAAGAAAATTCGTTTTGAAGGAAATGGATACGGCAATGAATGGATTATTGAAGCCGAAAAACGCGGTTTGTCAAATATTTCAAATATCCCGGATGCTTTAAAAGAATTTATTACTCCTAAAACAATACAATTATTTGGCGATTCACAAGTACTTTCAGAACGTGAACTTGAAGCTCGTTACGATATTCGATTGGGAATTTATGTAAAACGTGCCCAGATTGAAGCCCGTGTATTGGGAGATTTGGTTCGTAACCATGTTGTACCAACAGTAATAAAATATCAGAATGTGCTTATCCAAAATGTTATGGGTCTAAAAGAGCTTTATCCTAAAGATATGTTCGAAAAACTGTCAAAAACTCAATTCGAAACTATAACAACAATTTCTGAACATATGACTGTTATTAAAGATTCAGTTGATCAAATGATTGAAGCTCGGAAAAAAGCAAACGAAATTGAAGATATAGTTATAAAAGCAACAGAGTATTCGCATAATGTGATTACCTATTTCGATAAAATCCGTTATCATGTCGATAAACTTGAATTGATAGTTGATGATTCGCTTTGGCCATTTCCTAAATACAGAGAGATGTTATTTACTCGCTAATAAACTGATATTATTACATCATTGTTTTAACCTGACAATATTTGTCAGGTTTTTTTGTCGTTCATTCTGAAAATAAATGTTGTAAATAATAAAAATGAGCTATATACGTATTAATAAATAGTAATAACTCTGTTTAATCTATATTTTTATTTTATTTAAAAAACCTTACTTTTACATTTTACAATTCAGTAATTAGAAATCATATGAGAAAAAAAACAGCATTTCTATTTGTTATAGTTTCCCTTTTTATGCTTTCACTTGTTCACGGACAAACAACTAAATCAAAAAAAGCATTTGAGTATTTTAATAATGGTCAATATTTTGCTGCTATTGATATGTTGCGTGATGCTTATGGGCAAGAGCCTGACGCTGTTACAAAAATTGAAATCACATTTAAAGTAGCTGAATGTTATCGATTAACTTCTCAACCTGAAAAAGCTGAAGCATGGTATAAAAGGGTTGTTCTAAAGAAATACGAAAATCCATTAATCTATTTGTATTATGCCGATGCATTAAAAATGAATGAGAAATTTGAATTAGCTATTGATAATTATAGAGAATATAAAAAGTTAGTACCAACCGATCCTCGTGGAGAAAATGGAATTCGCTCTTGCGAAATGGCTATAAAGTGGAAAGAAAACCCAAATGGATATAAAGTTGCAAGCATGAAATTTTTCAATACTAAGGAAAGTGAATACTATCCTGCGTTTACAAATGAAGAATATACAGAAATGTATTTTACATCATCACGCGAAGAATCAACTGGTAAAGAAAAAAGTGGTGCTACTGGTCAGAACTTCTCAGATATTTATTTTTCTACACAGGATAAAAAAGGAAATTGGAGCACACCTCTGCCACTTGGCGAAAATATTAATACTGAATTTGAAGAAGGTGGGGCATCTTTAAGTAAAGATTTTAATACACTTTTCTTTAGCCGTTGTGAAAAAGTGAAAAAAGAAACAATGGGTTGTAAAATATTTATTTCAACTCGTAAAGGAGAGGACTGGAGTAAAGCAGAGCCATGGGCATTTACCTCCGACAGTATTACAGTTTCGCATCCTACATTAACTGAAGATGAACTTACTCTATATTTTGTTTCAGATATGCCTCTTGGCATGGGAAATAAAGATATTTGGAAAGTAACACGTGATACCAAAGAAGGTGAATGGGGGTTGCCCGAAAATATGGGTGGAGAGATAAATACTCCGGGAAACGAAATGTTCCCATTTATTCATAACGATGGTACCTTGTATTTTTCTTCCGATTATCATATTGGTATGGGTGGTCTCGATATTTTCAGAGCAACTTTAAAGAATAACAGATGGGAAGTAGAAAATATGCGCTATCCAATTAATTCTACTTATGATGATTTTGCTATTGTTGTTGAAAAAGAACACGAACGTGGCTATTTCAGTACATCACGCGATGGAAATGATGAAATTTATTCGTTTGTTTTACCTCCTTTAAAATTTATTGTTGATGGTATTGTTCGAAACGAAAAAACAAATGATCCTATTGCAAATGCTACTGTAAAACTCGTTGGAAGCGATGGTATTACTGTTGCATCAGAAACAGGTGACGATGGAACATTTAAATTTACATTACGTCCACAAACCGATTTTGTATTTGTTGCTTCTAAAAAAGGATTTTTAACAGGTAAGGGAAAAGAAACAACCAAGGGGCTTATTGATAGCCAGGATTTTAAATCTGAAATACGATTATCATCAATAGCAGAACCTATAGAATTGCCAAATATATTATACGATTTTGCAAAATGGGATTTGCGTCCTGAATCAATGGTTGCTCTCGATAAATTAGTTGAAACATTAAACGATAACCCACAGGTAACGATCGAATTGCGTTCTCATACCGATGCACGTGGTAGTGTTCAAACGAATATTGAACTTTCTCAAAAACGTGCACAGTCGGTTGTGAATTATTTAATCGAAAAAGGAATTGAACCTGCACGTTTAAGAGCTAAAGGTTATGCTGCAACTATGCCAAAAATTGTTGATATAAAAATTGCTGCTCAATACCCATTTTTAAAAGAAGGTACTGAAATTATACAACCACTTATTGATTCATTACCTACTGAAGAACAAAAAGAAGTGGCATATCAGATAAACCGTAGAACAGAATTTCAAGTGTTGTCAACAGATTATAAGCCACAGAATTAAAATAAGATTTTTTATCAATTCTACTAAATAAAAAAACAGCTACAGAAAAATCTGTAGCTGTTTAAATTAAATAAATTATATTTTATTTAATTGTGTCGAATGTAAATTTCCCTTCGCGATAGTCTTCAATTGGAGCACATGTACAAATAAGATTACGATCACCATAACCATCGTCAATGCGACTAACTGTAGGCCAGAATTTATTTTCACGAATCCAAGTTAATGGAAATGCAGCTTTTTCTCTTCCGTATGGGCGATCCCATGAATCGGAAACAACTACTTCCTGAGTATGTGGTGCATTTTTCAAAACATTGTTTTCTGCATCAGCTTTGCCATCTTTTATCTCAATAATTTCATTATAAATTGAAATCATAGCTTCAACAAAACGATCAAGCTCTTGTAAAGATTCACTTTCGGTTGGTTCAACCATTAAAGTACCATGTACTGGAAATGATAATGTTGGAGCATGGAAACCATAATCCATTAAACGTTTTGCCATATCAGCAACCTCAACACCCGAAGCCATTTTAAATTCATTACAATCTAAGATCATTTCGTGTGCACAACGTCCGTTTTTACCGGTATATAAAATTTTGTAGCTACCTGATAAAATTTCTTTCATGTAGTTAGCATTTAAAATCGCCATTTCAGTCGCTTGTTTTAAACCTTCGCCTCCTAACATTTTAATATAACCGTAAGAAATTAATAAGATCAATGCGCTACCATAAGGTGCTGCCGATACTGCAGTAATTCCTTTATCTCCGCTTGTGTTAACAATAGTATGAGAGGGCAAGAACGGTACTAGTTTTTCAACCACACCAATTGGTCCCATGCCGGGGCCACCACCACCGTGAGGAATTGCAAATGTTTTATGTAAGTTTAAGTGACACACATCAGCGCCAATATTTCCCGGAGACGTTAAACCAACTTGTGCATTCATGTTTGCTCCATCCATATAAACCAATCCACCATTATCATGAATTAATTTAGTGATCTCAGTGATTGATTCCTCATACACACCATGTGTAGAAGGATACGTAACCATTAAACAAGATAAATTATCTTTATGTTGTTCTGCTTTAGCACGTAAGTCAACCAAATCAATATTTCCTTTATCATCACACTTGGTTACAACAATGTGCATACCTGCCATAGCAGCCGATGCAGGATTTGTACCATGAGCCGATGATGGAATCAATGCCACATTACGGTGAGCATGTCCGTTAGCAATATGATATGCTCTGATAACCATTAAACCAGCATACTCACCTTGAGCACCTGAATTTGGTTGCAATGATGTGGCATAAAAACCTGTGATTTCATTAAGCGCTTCTTCCAAACCTTTGATNNCTAAACGCTTGATGTAACGCATCATTTCGCTTTCGCTATGATATGTGTTAAATGTAGGATGAGTAAGGAATGAAGAAGTACGTTTTAAACTTGAAGATTGAATTAAATTACAATCTTTACAATCTGCTGTATTAAATGATTTTCCAACTGCTTCAGCAAATACGGCAATGATATCATTAACATCATTTTCTTCAACTGTTTGGTCTAAAGAAATACCAATGTGTTTATCATCAATGTAACGGAAGTTAATTTCTTTTCCTTCAGCAATTGCTTTTATTTTATTTGAATCAGCTACAGCAACAACGATCGTATCAAAATATAATTTTGTTTTAATTGTGTAACCTAATTTTTGTAATTCAGAAGCAACAAACCCTGTTGCATTATGTACACCATTTGCAATCGCTTTGATACCTTCTTCTCCGTGGTACACAGTA
>DQHR01000016.1:5311-7102 GCA_003531155.1 Bacteroidales bacterium
ACAACGCAATCTGCACCCCACTCGCCCGGAGGAGTTAATAACGCTAAAGCTAATAGATCAGTAGCTACTACTACTTGTACTTCTTTTGCGTGAGCATTAGCTACAAATGTTTTGTAATCGTTTGCTTCTCCATTAATATCCGGATACTGAATTAAAGCACCAAAACATGTATCGTCTAAAGAAACAGTGTTTGCATCACCAATCACTAATTCAATACCATAAGGTACTGCACGAGTTCTAACAACATCAATGGTTTGAGGAAAAACAGTATTGCTGATAAAAAATTTATTTCCACCATTAGCAATTTTTGCTTTGCTACGGTGACTAAAGAACATGAACAATGCTTCTGCTGCTGCTGTAGCTTCATCTAATAAAGAAGCGTTTGCAATTGGCATAGCTGTTAAATCCATTACCATCGTTTGAAAATTCAGGATCGCTTCTAAACGACCTTGCGCAATCTCAGCCTGGTAAGGCGTGTAGGCTGTATACCAGCCCGGATTTTCTAAAACGTTACGTTGAATAACTGCCGGTAAAATATTATTGTAATATCCCAATCCAATATAAGAACGAAATACTTTATTCTTTTTCCCTAAAGCCTTTAAGTGCTTAGTGTATTGATACTCACTCATAGCAGGTGCAACACGCAGAGGTTGTTTTAAACGAATTTGAGAAGGCACAGTTTGATTGATCAATTCATCAATTGATGAAACACCAATTTTTGCCAACATTTGTTTGATTTCAATTTCACGGGGACCGTTGTGACGGGAAACAAATTTATCAGTAGTCATATCTTTATTTTAGGATGGGCAAATTTACGAAAAAACAAGGCGTTTTCAAGGCTATTTTTAAACAGGCTGTTTATAAGATTATGGCTTATCTAATATTTGAGGGTGAATTGGAACATACCCTTTAAAAAGCTAAGGGTTCAAAACCTTTACTATTAAGGTCTTTGACCCTGTATAAAATTCAACAGCTTTAAAACTTACATTGTTTTTCTTATAAAAACTCAAATTATAAGGAGGAAACAGTACCAGATATTCAAACTCACTCAATTTTTTGGAGCCAGAATCCTCTCCAACCGGAAAGTAGGTATTGATGGATTCTCCACGGAAGGAGAACTGACTTTTATCAGTTTGCTGATAGTAATTTCTATAAAATCCAAACAATTCGGGAGCGATACCCACTTTTTTAGCATGAACCTCTTCGAGTTTTTGAAAGGTCTTTTTGGCATCTATTTGCTCATAATAATCCAGAGTAGAAACTAAATTAATACTCATTATAAAATTGATAAGAAAAAGGCTTACCAATCCAATAAAAAGATACTTTTTATAAAATGCATTCTTGAAAATTGATTGTAAAAACCCTGTTATAACAATTGTAAATAAAGGAAAGAACATTAAAGTAGTTCGGTTTACCGGATATAAAACATTAAATACAACTTTATTAATGATGCATAACATAAACATAATGAAAATCAATATAGCAGTTATCTGGTACAATTTGCTTTGATGTTTTTTGAAATAAAATCCTCCATAACATACAGAAACCATGATCACTCCAAATAACATATAGATCAAACTACTCTTAATGGCATCTGACAAAACAATTTTGGAATAGACAAAGCCTTTTATCTAGCCAAAGAACAAAGAATCAAGAAACTCATGTCCACCATAGGGACCAATATCATTTAGACAATCAGTAATAAACCACAAGGCTTTTAATACCACTGCGGCAATGCCTATGGCGAAAAAAGCCTCTAAATAAAAGCGTCTGTCTTTAAAAAGATCAAAT
>DQHR01000058.1 GCA_003531155.1 Bacteroidales bacterium
AAAGGAGCAAAGGGTGGTTTTGCTGTTGGAGGCTTAACGGGTAAAGAGATTGAAGGGAATTATTATCTTCAAATAACACCAGATAGTGCACGTATTAATATTACAAGTGGCGGTAAAGGAGCAAAGGGTGGTTTTGCTGTTGGAGGCTTAACTGGTAAATCAAGCAATGATTTCTTTAGGGTAACAAGTGACACTAGTTATTTTACAACAACAGTTTACACAGAATCAAATATTGTATCAACAGGAACAGTCCAAACGGGTATTGGTGTAAACTCAGTTGCTTTAACCGACATTGATGGCAATATCTACAAAACTGTTAAAATCGGTTCCCAAGTGTGGATGAAGGAGAACCTAAAAGTAACTAAATACTCAGATGGAACGGCTCTTTCAACAGCAAATGAAGTGGGTAACTATAATTTTGTTAGCGATGCATCCGATACCATTAAAAATTATGGAAGAATTTATTCTTATAATGTTGTTCTTTCACCTCTAAACGTTTGCCCTACAGGTTGGCATGTGCCAACTGACGCTGATTGGAATTTATTGTTAGAATTCGTTGGTGGCGTGGATTGGTCGAGTAATAGGTTGCTTACTGGTTTGAAACTAATGGAAAAAGGGACTATTTCTGGATTAGATGGCTTTTGGGATACTACCATTAATAAAGCAAACGATCTAAGTGGATT
Organism: Bacteroidales bacterium; assembly: GCA_003531155.1. Taxonomy (GTDB): domain Bacteria; phylum Bacteroidota; class Bacteroidia; order Bacteroidales; family Tenuifilaceae; genus UBA8529. The sequence goes on from DQHR01000058.1 coordinate 684, forward strand.
TTCTGCCCGACCAGGAGGTCTAGGCGATGCCTCTGCTAGTTGGAGTTTCTTCTCCTATTTAGGTACTATTGGATATTGGTGGAGCGTAACGAGTCCTACTTCTGCGCAGGTTTATAGTATAGATAGCTCAGGTTATTTAGATTTTACTGAAGCATCTAATTTGAGTGGCTATTCAGTTAGGTGTGTTAAGGATTTCTAGCATAAACTAGTCAAATAAATGCGGGTTGTAATTTATTTAATTACAACCCGCATTTTATTATGTATTCCAGTATTGAAATAATCTAACGAAATTAACTCTACTCATAAAATAAAAAATAATTGGAATTATTATCTTGCTACATTTTCTGTCACTCAAAACAACATGGATACAACAAATAAAAAGAAAATAGTTAACGATCCCGTTCATGGATTTATAAACATACAGCACCCCATTGTTTTTGATCTTATCGAGCACCCATATTTTCAACGTTTAAGAAATATAAAGCAACTTGGTTTGACATACCTTGTCTATCCTGGGGCAAACCATAATCGTTTTCAGCATGCGCTTGGTGCTCTTCACTTAATGAATGAGGCTATTTTAACGCTCCGATCTAAAGGGCACTCAATTAGTGATGCTGAGGCAGAGGCAGCAAATATTGCTATTCTTTTACACGACATTGGACATGGACCCTTTTCTCACTCTTTGGAATATAGTATTGCTAAGGATGTTAGCCACGAAACTATTAGTAGTTGCTTTATTCATTGGTTAAATAAAGAAATGGGTGGTCAATTGAACATGGCAATGGATGTTTTTGATGATCGTTACCCAAAACGATTCTTGCATCAGCTTGTGTCAAGCCAGCTCGATATGGACAGACTTGACTATTTAAGGCGCGATAGTTTTTTTTCAGGTGTAACCGAGGGAACTGTGGGTGTTGAGCGGATAATAAAAATGCTTAATGTTGTAAATGATAAGCTTGTTGTTGAAGCAAAAGGAATCTACTCCGTAGAGAAGTTTCTTATTGCCCGTCGTTTAATGTACTGGCAGGTTTATTTACATAAAACAGTTGTTGTTGCTGAGCAAACTCTTATTAAGATGTTGCAAAGGGCAAGGGAGCTCGCTCAAATGGGCGATGATTTATTTGCATCCCCATCGCTTAAATACTTTTTAAAAAATGATGTAACCAAAAATGATTTTACTTTTACTAGTTCATCATTAAAGCCTTCCGTTGCGCTGATCCATTTCTCAAACCTTGACGATAATGATATAATGATGGCTGCTAAGATTTGGCAATCGCATACTGATAGCACCCTCTCAAAATTAGCCTCAATGCTTGTTAACCGTAAGTTATTAAAAGTAGAGTTAAAGGGTATCCCTTTCGAGGCAAGTCGAATAGAGTCTGTTCGAAAGCAGGTGATTTCGGAACACCCAGAATATGAAAATAATATCGATTTCTTTGTTTTTTCAGATTCTGTTAGCAATAATGCTTACAGTTCAAACGACGACTCTATCAAAATACTATATAACAATGGAGAATTAGTTGATATTGCAGATGCTTCGGATATTCTAAATACCCAAGCGCTATCAACGGAAGTAAAAAAATATTTTCTATGTTACCCGAAATGATTTAGAAATACTTAGTTTTGTGAATTGTTAAACAAATAATCTAGTATGGAGTTTTCAGCTCAAGCAATAGCCCAATTCCTTGGTGGAACAGTTGAAGGAAATCCTGATGTAAAGGTTAAAACCGTTGCAAAAATCGAGGAAGGACACCCTGGAGCATTATCATTTCTTGCTAATCCAAAGTATGCAAATTACATATATTCTACTCTATCATCTATTGTTTTAGTTAATAATGATTTTGTTGCAGAACAACCAATTTCTGCAACCTTGGTAAGAGTTAGCAATGCATATGAAGCATTTGCCTCATTGCTCCAGCTTTATGCTCAGTCCAAAAAGCAAAAAACTGGCATTGAACCGAATTCTTTTATTCATAGTTCAGCAGCTATTGGTGACAACTTATATCTTGGTGCATTTGCATATATCTCAGAAAACGTAAAAATTGGCAAGAATGTTAAGATTTACCCTAATGCATACATAGGAGACAATGTTAAAATCGGAGACAACTGTATTATCTATCCCAGTGTAAGTATTTATGAGGATTGCGTAATTGGCAACGATTGTGTTATCCATGCAGGAGCAGTTGTTGGTGCCGATGGTTTTGGTTTTGCCTCGGGAGCTGATACAAATTATAAGAAAGTACCTCAAATAGGTAATGTGATTTTAGAAGATCATGTCGAAATTGGGGCAAATACTACTATTGATAGGGCAACAATGGGCTCAACCATTTTGCGAAAAGGCGTTAAACTCGATGATCATGTTCACATTGCTCACAACGTTGAGGTCGGTGAGAATACTGTCATGGCAGCCCAGTCAGGAGTTGCCGGATCTACTAAAATTGGAAAAAACTGTATGTTTGGTGGTCAGGTAGGTATTAGCCCACACCTTAAAATAGCCGATGGAGTTAAGGCTGGAGCCCAAGCTGGTATCCCAAGCGATATTAAGAAAGCGGGTTCAGTTGTATTAGGCAGCCCTGCAAGTGAAATATCAGCTCAGAAAAGATCTATGGCTGTATACAAGAATCTGCCTGAAATGAGGTCAAGAATATCTGATCTTGAAAAAATAGTAGAGGAGTTAAAACGCAAAATATCAGAATAATAGTATTTGCGTTCCAAAGCTTAACCCATAGTAAGCAAACAATTAATGGTTATTTTTTATAAATTGCGAAGTTTTGTAAAAAGCAATTTACTATTCTATGGCAGATAAGCAAAGAACTATCCAACAACCCGTTTCCGTTAAAGGTAAAGGCTTGCATACTGGTGTTGAAGTCGAAGTAGTCATTTGTCCGGCTGAAGTTAATACCGGGTATGTATTTCAAAGAGTAGATCTAGAAGGTCAACCAAAAGTTGATGCTGTAGCCGATAACGTTACCGATACATCTAGGGGAACAACCCTTGTTCAAAAAGGCGTTAAAATACATACCGTTGAGCATGTGCTAGCATCTCTATCAGGTATGGGTATTGATAATGCTCTTATAAAGGTTAATGGCCCTGAAATGCCTATTATGGATGGCAGTTCAAGCGCTTTTGTTAGAGAAATCGCAAAAGTTGGAACTGTTGAACAGGGTGCAGAAAGAAACTATTTTATCATCCGCGAAAAGACTGTCTTTAGGGATGAGAAAAACAATATTGAGATTATTGCCTATCCAGATGATGGTTTCAGTATCGATGTGATGATTGATTATAACTCAAGAGTACTCGGGCATCAATATGCAAAACTCACCAAGATTGAAGATTTTGAAAAGGAGATTGCACCTTGTAGAACATTCGTATTTTTCCATGAACTTGAGGTGCTTTTAAAGAACAACCTTATTAAAGGTGGCGATCTTCAAAATGCAATCGTAATTATGGAACGTGAAGTTCCTCAAATTGAACTCGATCGTATTGCGGATATCTTTAATAAACCTCACGTCCAGATGAGGCCTTCAGGATTCTTAAATCATCTTGATTTGCACTTTACCAACGAACCAGCTCGTCATAAACTGCTCGATATGGTTGGTGATCTTTCGCTGCTTGGGTTGAGAATTAAAGGTAAAATAACCGGTTTACGTCCAGGTCACCATGCAAACACCGAGTTTGCCAAGATGCTTCGTAAGCAATATAAAAAGGAGATACTTAAGCCAACTCCACCTCCATACGATGTAAACAAGCAGCCTTTAATGGACATCAATCAAATTAAAAAGTTGCTTCCTCATCGTAATCCTTTCCTATTGGTTGACAAGATTATTTACATGGATGGAACATCGGTAGTAGGTGTTAAGAATGTAACTGTGAACGAGAGCTTCTTTATTGGTCACTTTCCTGATGAGCCAGTTATGCCAGGTGTTTTGCAGGTTGAGGCAATGGCTCAAGTAGGAGGTATCTTGGTACTCACCTCAGTTCCCGATCCTGAAAACTATCTCACCTATTTTCTAAAAATAGATCAGGTTCGGTTTAAGAAGAAAGTCGTTCCTGGTGATACTATTGTATTCAAACTCGAATTGATTGAACCTATTCGTAGGGGAATAGCAAATATGCGCGGTATTGCATTTGTGGGGGATCAAGTAGTTATGGAAGGTATACTTATGGCTCAAATTTCAAAAACCAAATAAAATAATGATATCGAACTTAGCATTTATTCACCCCGATGCCAAAATTGGTGTTAACGTTACTGTTGAGCCATTTGCTTATATTGCAGGCAACGTTATAATTGGCGATGGAACATGGATTGGTCCAAATGCTACTATCCTCGATGGAGCAAGAATAGGTAAGAATTGCAGAGTTTTTCCTAGTGCTGTTATATCTGCTATTCCACAAGATTTAAAGTTTAGAGGTGAAGATACAACTGCAGAAATTGGCGATAATACAACCATGCGCGAGTGCGTTACAGTAAATCGTGGGACAAAATCGCGTGGAAAAACAGTAATTGGTAATAATTGCCTTTTAATGGCTTACGTTCATGTTGGGCATGATTGCGTAATTGGTAACGATATTATCCTTGGCAATGGTACTCAGGTTGCTGGTGAAGTTGAAATTGATGATTGGGCAATTGTTAGCGCTCATACTTTGGTCCATCAGTTCGAGCGTATTGGGGCACATGTTATGATTCAAGGAGGGTCAAAGGTAAATAAAGATATTCCTCCATTTATTATTGCTGCTCGCGAGCCTATTACTTATGCTGGGCTAAATATTATTGGATTGCGCAGAAGAGGATTTGATGCCCATAAGGTTGGCGAAATCCAAGAAATCTATCGTACTATCTATAATAAAGGGATGAACGTTTCTCAGGCAGTAACCTATATAGAAGAGAACATGCCTCAAACCCCTGAGCGAGATTTAATTTTGAACTTTATTAAAGGTTCTAAACGGGGAATTGTGAGAGAGTATACAGGAGATCCCTCGGAAGGATTAGATGATTAAGATAAAAAAGCCATCAAGCATTTGCTGATGGCTTTTTTAATTCCTTTTTATTTTAAGCGAATCGGAAGAGTTATCTTGATTAAGTCTTTGGTAAGTCTTTTTATCGACCCAAATAGTTAGATTCTCGCCAACGCTCAAATTATCGTTGCTTATGGGATTCCATATTAACAAATCATCAACGGTACATCCATGCATTATGGCAATCTTGTGAAGGTAATCACCTGATTGTACTGTATACTGAATCTCTGTTTTCCCTTCAGTACTACCTGATTTGCTTACAATCTCTAGGTAAGTAATTTCCTTCTCCTTAAAATTGTAAATTTCTTGCTCTTTTTTGATGAATGACTCAATCATGTTGGATGGAAGCCATAGTACGCCTGGCTTATCGAGTTCAGGAATATAATCTCTTCTGTAAATCGGGTTTAAGAAACGGATAAGACCAATAGGTAAGTTTAGTTCTTTTGAGATAGCAGCAAACCGCACTGGTTTAGATACCATTACCGAATCTGTTTTTGAGTAATCAATTATTGGCTTTGTTACATTTATCTTGTGGTTAGCAGCGTTATTCATAATATAAGAAGCCGCAATAAATGCTGGGACATAGTTCTGGGCTGCTTCGGGGAGATAGTCATATATCTTCCAAAAATTAGTCTCGCCATTTGCCCTAGCTATTGCATTTCGAACAGGCCCAGGACCTGTGTTGTAAGCAGCAAGTGCTAAATGCCAATTGTTGAATATTTTATAAAGATATTGTAAGTATTGACAAGCAGCCTCTGTCGATTTTACCGGATCCATTCGCTCATCAACGAAAGAGTTCACATTAAGGTTGAACATTCTTGCAGAGTTGATTTTAAATTGCCAAAGCCCTGCAGCACCCGATTTGGATATTGCTAAAGGGTTTAACGCCGATTCTACTATTGCAAGGTATTTAAGTTCCAGCGGAAGCTGATACTTATCAAGCATCTCCTCGAAAAGAGGAAAATAAAGTTGTGAAAGCCCAAGTATTTGAGAAACCTGCTCGCGACGTTCGATTGAATAAATATCGATGTATCGTTTTACCTTTGAATTATAATCAAATTNNCTGCAATTTTATATTCGTAAACAAGATCGGGGAAGGTTGGATAATCTTTTGAATTACTCTTATTTGAAACAGTATCTTTAAAAATACTGAGGTACTCGAGCCCTTCGATAGACTCAATAATATGATCGTATTTATTTACGAAAGGGTAAACTCTTTCAGTACTTCTTAGAATAGGAGAAACTAAAACTAATGCAAATAGAATAGTAATTTGCTTTTTGAAAGAGCTATGGGTCATAAACGTTTTAATATTGCTATCGTTCTACTCTTTCGGAGTTTTAGTGTCCTTTTTATCATCAGTTGATGTTGGTTGATCTCCATCGCGCATTCCTTTTTTGAACTCGCCAACACCTTGACCAAGGCCACGCATTAACTCAGGAATCTTTCTGCCACCAAAGAATAGCAATACTACGACAAGGATAACGACAACTTCCATCATCCCAATTTGTCCTGCAAGTACGAATGCATTCATATAGTAAGTTTTAATAGTACAAACCTAATTCAAAATATTTAAAAGACGAACTATTTAAAAAAGTATCTGAATATATCGTTTCCATTTGCATACACAAGCAGTGTTAACAAAATAATCATCCCTGTAATTTGAGCATATTCAAGGAATTTATCACTAGGTTTTCGACCAGTTACAATTTCGTAAAGTAGAAAAGCAACATGGCCACCATCAAGTGCTGGAATAGGTAGGATATTCATAAATGCAAGAATAACCGAGAGTAAAGCGGTTAGATTCCAAAATGCGCCCCAATTCCATGATGCTGGGAATAAACTTCCAATTGCCCCAAAACCACCAAGCTGTTTAACACCCTCTTTCGTAAAGATTTTAGATAAACCTTTAACATAGTTGGCAAGTGTATTGTAGCCCTCTGATATGCCAGCAGGCAATGCTTCCCAGAAACCGTATGTAGTGGTTTTAATAACGAAGTAGCTATATGGGTTTTTATTGCCTACGCCAATTTTACCATTTTCAGAAACCTTGCATGCAATATTGACAATTGATGTATCGCGTTTTACAGAAATAATAACCTCTTTGCTCTTATTTTCGCCTAAAATCGAAATAAGTTGATGAGCGTAAGATGCTGGTTTCTCATTAACGGTTAAGATGCTATCACCTTTTAGTAGCCCTGCTTTAAAAGCCGATTCTTTTGGAACAACAGAGTCTATTACAAAAGGAACCTGTAATTCAGCAAAATTTTTAATTCCAATTTTGATAAGTTCTTGTCCAAATGTTTTGGGGATGTTTAGCGTAAGTAAAGAGTCACCCCGTTTAACGGTGAGTTCTTTTGCATTGTATATGGCAATATACTTAGCAATATCGTTTGGAACTTCTATTTCATGCTCATCTGCTTTAAGAACAATATCCCCATCTTTTAAACCAATTCTTTGTGCAGACTCGTTAAAACAAAGGCCATATTTAGCATTCGATACTGGTATGTACTGTTCTCCATATGAGTANNAAGTAGCATCCAGTAGATAAATATGGCTAAAAGGAAGTTAACTGTAACTCCCCCAATCATAATCAAAAGCCTTTGCCATGCCGGTTTTGACCTGAACTCGTAGGGTTGTGGTTCCTGCTTAAGTTGTTCTTTATCCATTGATTCGTCAATCATCCCCGAAATCTTCACATATCCACCAAGGGGTAACCAGCCAATTCCATATTCAGTTTCGCCTCGCTTGTATTTAAAAAGAGAAAACCATGGATCAAAGAAAAGGTAGAACTTTTCGACTCTGGTTTTAAAAAGTTTAGCAAATAGGAAGTGGCCTAGTTCATGTAATACGACAAGGATTGATAAACTTAGAATAAGTTGACAAATTTTAATTACTATTTCCATGGTTATGATTGGTATTCATTAATTACATTTTTTGTTAATGCTCTCGTTTCAGTATCGGATAACGAGTAATCCTCTAGTGTTGGTTTCGAAATAAACGACGAACGAACGATGACCTTTTCAATAATCTCCGACATTTGAGTAAAACCAATTTGCTCTTTTAGAAACGCATTGACCACAATTTCATTGGCTGCATTAAGCACGCAAGGTGCATTTCCACCTCTTACTAACGCATTTTTAGCAAAGGCAAGGTTTGGAAATCGTTTTGTATCGGGTTCTTCAAAGGTTAAAGTTGGGTAGTTAGTAAAGTTAAACCTTGGAAAATCCGATTTGATTCTATATGGAAACGATAATGCATACTGAATTGGCAATCGCATATCAGGTAATCCCATTTGAGCTTTGATTGAGCCATCTTCAAATTGCACAAGAGAGTGCACGATTGATTGTGGGTGTACAACAACCTCTATCTGATTAGGGTTAAGATTAAATAACCATTTAGCCTCAATTACTTCTAATCCTTTATTCATCATTGTAGCCGAATCGATAGTTATTTTTGCCCCCATACACCAGTTTGGATGATTTAGCGCATCGGCACAGGTTACACGTTTAAGCTCTTCGAGTGTATGCTTTCTGAACGGACCACCAGATGCCGTAAGAATTATCTTCTCAATAGGACTCTTTTCTCCTACCAAACACTGAAATATTGCTGAATGTTCAGAATCAACAGGAATGATAGGAACATTATTATTTATAGCTAGCTCATTAATTAGTTCACCAGCAACTACTAAGGTTTCCTTATTTGCCAAAGCAATAGTTTTTTTTGCTTTAATGGCATTAATTGTTGGTAAAAGGCCAGAATAACCGACCATTGCCGTGAGAACAATATCGATTGTTTCCATTTCAACAATCTGAGCAACAGCTTCGTTCCCAGCGTAAACTTTTATATCTGTTGATGATAGGGCATCTTTAACAAAGCCATAGTTTTCTTTATTCCCAATTACTACTGCATTTGGAATGAAAGTTAATGCTTGCTGAATAAGCGTTTCGTAGTTGTTATTAGCGGTTAAAACCTCAACTTCAAATTTATCTGAGTTTAATGCAATAACATCCAGCGCCTGGGTTCCTATAGAACCAGTTGATCCGAGTATCGCTATTCTTCTCTTCAATGGCTGTTGATTTAATAGTAAACTAGAACACAATATACTTTTGAGGGTCTATTGGATTTCCATTATACCAGAGTTCAAAGTGTAGGTGAGGACCAGTGGTTAATTCGCCAGAATTACCAATAATTGCAATAGTTTCGCCTGCTTTAACTCTAGTTCCCTGTCTCTTTAATAGTTGACTATTATGTTTATATACCGAAATGAGGTTATCATCATGTTGAATTTGTATTACATATCCAGTTTCGAGGGTCCATGTTGATAGTGTCACAGTGCCATCGGCAACGGCAACAACAGGCTCGTTGGGAGCTGCAACAATATCAACTCCAAAATGATTTAGTTGAAGACTAAAAGTACTGGTAATTACTCCTTTTATTGGGACAAAAAAGAGCATATTTCGTATATTGCTTTTGGTTTTACGACCATCGAAAACCGAAAGGTTGTACATCTCATTCTCCTCTATTTGCATTCTAAGCAACGAATCTTCAACAGATCGAGTAAAACGTATCTCTTTATATTTAACCGTAGAATCAGGTTTACTAATAACGCTTAAGGGTTCTCCACCTCGAATAATGTTGTTTATGTTGTTGTAATAATCCTTCCAAAGTTTAAGTTCGCGTTCAAGTGAATCAGCCTTAAGGGCATTAATAACAATGTTTCTACGTGTATTACCATCTGGATAACCTGGAATAAACTCTCTAATAGGAGTAAAGGCTATTAAAGCAATAACAAGAACAACAATCAGAATAGCAGCTCCACCGAAAAATGCAATAACATTTAAGCGTGAAAGCCTCATTGCCCAAACCTCTTCAAAGGTTTGATCGTTAAGTATATTCAGACGATACTTGCTTTTAAGTTTCTCAATATACTTTCGTTTCTCTTTATTATTTGCCATATGAAATTAAAAAGTGTCACAAAGATAATTGATTTTAGAGATTAGGATGTTTGTCGATACGAATAGTTTGCTGATTGCTAAGTTAAAAAGTATATTAAACGCTTGGAGAAGGAGGAAAGTGTATAGTATGGCTAATTAATTGTTAAAAAAACGTGATGTAATTTGCATATTGTAATATGAGGTGTTATATTTGCACCGCGTTTAAGCAAGCATGTTCTTATAAACATACGATATATTGCGGGGTGGAGCAGTTGGTAGCTCGTTGGGCTCATAACCCAAAGGTCGCAGGTTCGAGTCCTGTCCCCGCTACAAGGAAACCCCTGAGAAATCAGGGTTTTTTTATTTTACGCCTTTTCTGATTTACCCTCCCTCTTACGGAAAAGTTTTTTCATTCGATTTAGAAGCATTGTAGCATAAAAAAAGCACCAGATTTTCATCTGGTGCCTTCGGATTATTGTTTGGTTTAAACTGTCTCTATCAAATTGAATTCTACTTTGCTAATTAGCGCTTTATAATCGTTTCCTGCAAAGAAGATATCCTCATCATCCTCTTCGTAAAACCAGTTTATTACAACTCGTTTTCCAGTATCGGCAGCCATTTTCTCTAACTTTTTCATGATATCGAAAATCCGCTTGCTTGAACTGGTGTTAAAATACTCAAACTTAAGGGTTATTTCAGTAGTCTCGCAAGGTTCTTTACTGTACTCATCTATCCATCGAAGTATCGGATGGTAAAAGTCGATAACATTCTCGGGAATTGATCGTCCATCAATTTTGAGAATGTTATCGACTTATACCATCCGATACTTCGATGGATAG
>DQHR01000116.1 GCA_003531155.1 Bacteroidales bacterium
ACAATAGGCACATAGGTCACAATAGTTTTCAATGTCCTTTAGGTAGATTAGAAAAATATTCAGTGACAAATGTTCTTTGCCCTTCTTTAAATATATTAGTACAATTAAAATTCAAAAGAATACCTTTGGGCTTTTCTAATAGTTTTAAGTAGGTTAACAACTGAGCTTCGTGTATAGGTAAAATACATTCAATAGCCTTTAACTCAACAACTATTAGGCTCTCAACCATGGGTGGGCNNTCTAAAATTCAAAGGTACTTTTTGTTGTATTTCTATCTTAAAACCTTTTTCCTTTAAAAGAAAAGTCAAACATTTCTCATAAACACTTTCTAAAAGACCCGGTCCTAATTCTTTATGTACCTCAATAGCCGAGCCTATTATTGAATAAGTTATTTCATTAATATACTTTTGCGTCATTCCTAATGTGATCTATTGTGACTAATGTGGTTAAAATTACTCAATACTCGCAACTATCAATCTCTGCCTACCATCCATTCTAACAACTAAAGGTTTTGGGAGTTGAATATGTTTAAAAAATCTGGTTTCTGTTTCTACTGGGTAACTATTTAATACATCCCATGCAACTTTAGCATTGATATCGCCATCCTGAACTGAACAATAACCAACATTCATTGAAATAACATTGTGGAAGAAGTGTGAGCCGTAAGAGGCATCTAATGGAAAATCATCAAAACTTGTTTCCACTATAATTTTGGCTTGTGAAATTTGTGGCCAAGTAACAGGGATGCCAATCCATCTATCTCGCGTACCCCATCGCCCTGGTCCGATTAATAAGCAACGTCGATTCAACTCAATTAGTTTTCCATTAATCTCGTCCAATTCTATGGCCATTTCGCAAGTCATTGACTTGTCGAAAACTTCTCGTTTTATAAATACTATATCGGAAATATTATTTAAATATCCATTCCCCATACCATTTTTCGACAATAAAATAACCTTGCTCATATCGATTGAGGTTAAATCTACTCGATAATCCTGTGTATTGCCAAGCATTGGTTTAATCTGCAATAGGAAGAATGAGGATTTGTAGTTAGTATCACGATTCAAATCTACCGCAAACTCTATCTCGCAGGCAACACCTAAAGCCTCTTTAACTACGTCAAGAACAACCTGAATAGTTTGTGCCAATGGCACATAGTTGTATTTTAATATATTAGCAAAATTAACCACTCTTGGCCCGGGTTGACTCAAACCTGGAGTTAATGAATTATTCTCAAGATTATAAACCGAGGCACTATGCTTCAAGGTTCCATGCTGTTCCGACTCATACATTTGTAATCTAGCAAGACCAGCCTCATCTCCCTCTAATAGATTGATTTCGTGCTTTGAAAGATCAACGGCAAAAAAATCGACTTGAGAGTTTTTTATCAAATCAGCATTTGTGTAATTTATAAGGGTTGGATACTTGGGACAAAAGCGATAAGCTCGCTCACCCTCAACAACGTACTTCCCTAACCCAACCGCAATATTGGCAAAACCATCTTCGGGCTGAATATGCCCAAATGGATAATAGTTATACGATTGCGCCACACCACTGATATGAGGATAATAATAGTTCCCGAAGGTATTTCCAACTACTTCCTGAATTATAACAGCCATTCGCTCATCCTCAATTTTGTAATTGATAGCCTTAATATAACCTCTTGCTGTATCGGAAAAAACCGAAGCATAAACGAGCTTAATGGCATCCATAGCCTGCTTCAATCGCACATGCTTATCGGGATGATTATTGGGTACAATGTAGGTTTCAAAAATTCCAGCAAAAGGCTGCATCATAGAATCCTCAAGCAACCCTGATGATCTAATAGCCAATGGCCTGTGGTAAATCTGCAAAAGTCTATCGAGTCTGATTTGTAATTGATCAGAAAGTTCCGATTCCAAAAAATACTTCTGGATTTGCAAATAGTTTGATGATGAAAAGACTTTCTCATAAAGGTTGTTTTTCATCATAAAACACTCATACTCGTTTGCACCTATTATTGATGTACGAGGTGTGCGAAGATTGATATTGGGTGTATACTGCGATATATCAAATGTGTGGATTAGGGTATTAATAAACGACAGCCCTCTTCCCTTTCCTCCAAAAGAACCATCAGCAAGACTAACAATATTACTCTCATCAACCTCCCAAGCAGTATCAAACCCTACAATTTTCCCCTTTCTCTTTTCCTGTCTATATTTTTTTAAAGTAATAAGTAAGTACTCTCGAATATCGTTGGGTCCCGAAAAATCCTCTATAGTTGATGGGTGAATGATTCTCGCCACTTGAATTTCACCTCGTGCTGCAAGCCACATAGAGAAGTGATTTTTTTGAGCATGATAAAGCAAACTATCATCAGGGATAATTCTTAGTTCGCGCTCAAACTCCTCCATGGTTGATGCAATAGCAATTGGATTACCTATTGCATCACGAAATACAAAATCACCAAAGCCCAAATAATTACTCAAGAAACTTTTAATCTCTTGCATTAGACTTTCTGAATTCTTATTGATGAACGAAACCTTCATCTTAAATGCCATCTCCTCCTTAGTTTGCTCGTAAGATTGAATTATCACGGGCAAACTAGGAAGTTCTTTTCGTACATGAGTTACAAGTTGCAACCCTGCATTATCATCAAGAACATTATTTTTATAAAACTTTACATCAGATATAAGGCAAAGCATAAAGTTTTTATAGCGAGTAAATAGGTCTATTGCCTCTTCGTATGTACCTGCAAGTATTATCTTTGGACGAATTCGAATTCGAAGCACTTTATACAAATCATCTGTACTTACATCATCAATAACCCTCTTGGTTTGTTCAAGAACACTACTATATAGCAAAGGAAGATATCTTGAATAATACTTAGGTGAATCTTCAACCAATAAGATAACCCTTGTAAGCGCTATTCGGGTATCATTTTCGATATTTACCTTGTCCTCAAGCAATTTAATCATTGTAAAGAACACCTTTGGATCACCATTCCAAACAAATACCTTGTCAATACTCGAAATGGCAACAGGACTCTTTTCCATCTCGTTTACAATGATACTATTATTAACCAACAGATATAAAGGAATATAGCTATACTCGCTCTTAATTCTTTTACTCATTTCAAGAGGCGACTGAGTATCGGCTCCCATCATGATGATAATCATGTTGAAGTATTTCTCATCAAGCTTCTCTAAAGCTTCATCAAGGTTAGAAACCCCAGTGATTCGGGGTACAGTTGAGAGGCTCAATTTTGAATACTCGCCAAGGATATTATCGGTTAATCTATCCTCCTTCTCAATACTGTAAGCATCGTAAAGAGTGGATATTAACAGAATTTCTTTTACCTTAAATGGCATCAAATCGTGATAAATATCCCTATCAACATTATGCTGATTGATAAATCGTTGAAGAAGTTGTTTACTCGCTGAAGTCTCCCCTTCGGGCTTCCGTTTTTGAGAAATCTTAACCTCTTTTATAATATCTTTCCCTTTTACACTATTTAAATAACCTGTTAAAATATTTGTGATATTGACAATTAGGTCACGTTCTTCTTTCAAAAAAGGACCCTCATGTTCCTCAGGAAACTCTCGGGTATAGCACACCTCAACAAATCCAAATTCACCATCAATAGTTTCGAACTCCTGTCTTTGGCACCAAGGAGTTACACGAAAGCCTGAAGTTTGAAATTCGTATTTACTGTATTTAATATGTACAATCGTATTCTCAGGAAATTGCCATGCATCAGGAAGTATAAGGCATAGCTGATGGAGCGTATCTTGTATCGACTTGCCTTCTTTGATAATAGCAATTGCCTGATTGATAGCCGCCAACTCCTTAAGCCTCTCCTTATTTTGAGCTAGCAGTTTGTAGAAATCCTCGGGGTTAGCAGGTGTTTGAGACATAGCAAAATGTGTATGGTTGTGAATGTACTAACTTCTATCGAATTTTTTATTCGATTTAATTTTGCTTTTAAGAATTAAAGCACTGGAAAGTAAAATAATCTAAATCAACATTCAAACCTCTCATTCTTTCCATCTAAATTCTCCTTTCAAAACGTTTCAAGTTAGCTTCATTTTTTTTCATCATCAATGCAAAAAATGAATTTAAGTAAAACTCGGAGACTGATTACGTAAAATGCTGAACAGCCTCTTCGGTATATAACTGTATTTTAATATCCATCAGTGATTTGATACTTTTTTACAATAACTTTCACCTGAATTTTAACAACAACACCTATTCATTTACAATACAACTTTTAATTAAAACATTTAATCATGAAAAACGAAGCTATTGAGCAAAAAGTCAACAAGTTCATGGCCCAAGTAGTGGCTAAAAACCCATCGGAACTTGAATTCCATCAAGCTGTAAGGGAAGTTATTGAAAGTATTATTCCTTACATGGAAGAGCATCCAATATATTATAATGAGAAAATTCTTGAGAGAATCACTGAGCCAGAAAGAGTTCTAATGTTTAGAGTTCCATGGATCGATGATAAAGGCGAAATCCAAGTTAACCGTGGTTTCCGTATCGAGATGAATAGCGCTATTGGACCTTATAAAGGAGGTTTACGTTTCCACCCAACAGTAAATCTTGGTATTCTAAAGTTTTTAGCTTTTGAGCAAGTATTCAAAAATAGTTTAACAACACTTCCTATGGGTGGTGGTAAAGGAGGTTCTGATTTCGATCCTAAAGGAAAATCGGATAAAGAGGTTATGCGTTTTTGCCAAAGTTTCATGACTGAGCTTTGCCGTCATATTGGTCCCGATACCGACGTTCCTGCTGGTGATATTGGAGTTGGTGGTCGCGAAATTGGTTACATGTTTGGTCAATACAAACGTATCCGCAATGAGTTCACCGGCGTTCTAACTGGTAAAGGTAGACTATGGGGTGGTTCATTAATTCGTCCAGAAGCAACAGGATACGGCAACGTATATTTTGCACAAGAGATGTTAAAAACTCGTGGCGAAAGCTTCAAAGGTAAAGTAGTTACCGTTTCTGGTTCAGGAAACGTTGCTCAATACACAGTTGAAAAAGTTAATGAATTTGGTGGTAAGTGTGTTACACTTTCAGACTCCGAAGGTTTCATTTACGATCCAAAAGGTATTGATGCAGAGAAACTTCAATTTGTAATGTGGCTAAAGAACGAGAAACGCGGTCGTATTAAAGAGTATGCAGATAAGTATGGCTGCGACTACTTCCCAGGTGAACGTCCATGGGGTATTAAGTGCGATGTAGCTCTACCAAGCGCAACACAAAACGAAATTAATGGTGAAGAGGCAAAAACTCTTGTTAAGAATGGTTGCTACTGCGTTTCTGAAGGAGCAAACATGCCATCTACACCTGAAGCTGTTGAAGTTTACATCAAGAATAAGATTCTATTCGGTCCTGGTAAAGCAGCTAACGCTGGTGGTGTTGCTACTTCAGGTCTTGAAATGTCACAAAACTCACTTCGTTTGTCATGGACACGTGAAGAGGTTGATGCTCGTTTACATCAAATCATGAAAGATATTCATGAAACTTGTAAAAAATATGGTACAAAAGAAGATGGTTACATTAACTACGTTGATGGAGCTAACATTGGAGGCTTTGTAAAAGTTGCCAATTCAATGATTGACCAAGGAGCTGTTTAACGTTCATTTTAGTTTTAGTAGTATCTGTCGGGCTGCTCACCACAGCCTGACAGATTTTTTTTAAATTATTTCTTGTAAATTCAACGGTTTAAACACGCAAGATATACAAACATCTATATATTTGCATTTCTTTTTAAAAACGCCTAAAAAAGTTAGCAATGCGAGTACAAAGACTCCAAACCGAAATTGAGAAAAAAAACAACGGAGAGGTAGTGGATATTACCCTTCTTGAACCATTACTAAGCAAGTATAAAGGGAAAAAAGGTAGTTTAATTCCTCTATTACAAGGAGCTCAGGAACTTTATGGGTACATCCCCCGAAAAGCATTTGAGCGAATATCACAACAATCAGGAATTGCTTTAAGCGACATGTATGGAGTAGCAACTTTCTACTCCCAATTCAGATTAAATCCCGTAGGGAAACATATCATCAAGGTGTGCCATGGCACTGCCTGCCATGTTCAAAACGCTGATGCCATTTCCGATGCTCTTAAAGAGGCTTTAAATGTAAAAGATGGAGAAACTACTGAGGATAGGCTATTTACTCTTGAATCGGTTGCATGCCTCGGATGCTGTTCGCTAGCTCCAGTTATGATGATTGGTGATGAAGCTTATGGTAAACTTACTGGAGCATCAGCGGTAAAGATTATAAAAGATTTAAAAATACAAGAAAGCCAAGTTAATACTAGTGTATAGGAAAGTTCATATACTTATGTCATGTTGAGCGCAAGCGAAACATCCAAAATTCAAAAGAGATTCTTCACTTCGTTCAGAATGACAACAAACCCTAGTTTCACTACAAAATATTATTAATATAAATGGCACAAACAAAAGTAATAGTAGGTTTAGGCAGTTGCGGAATTGCTGCTGGAGCCAACAAAGTTTACAATAAAATCAAAGCCTTAAAAGAGGCAGACAAACTTGAATTTGAACTTAGAAAAACCAGCTGCATCGGGATGTGCTACCGCGAACCCTTGGTAGAGGTTATTGATGAGACTGGCTCATTCATATATGGAGATGTTACCGAGGATAAAGCCGTTGAAATACTTCAACAGCACGTTATCGGTTTCAATCCAATCAAAGAGTATGTAGTAAAAACCGATTTGTTCGATACTCCCGATAAATCATACTTTGAGGGACAGGTAAAAATTGCGCTTCGCAATTGCGGCTACATCGACCCCGAAAGTATTGATGAGTACGAGGCTCGCGATGGTTATAAAGCAATTAAGAAGATTGCTTCAGAAAAGATGCCATTCGAAACGGTTATCCAAACAGTTCTTGACTCTGGCCTTCGCGGTCGTGGAGGTGGAGGTTTTGCAACTGGCATGAAGTGGCGATTTGCTCGCAACAATAAATCTGAAGATAAGTACATCATCTGCAACGCAGATGAAGGCGACCCCGGAGCATTTATGGATCGTTCGCTTCTTGAAGGCGATCCTCATGCAGTGCTCGAAGGGATGATAATTGGTGCATATGCCATAGGAGCAAATCATGGTGTAATATACTGTCGTGCAGAATATCCACTTGCTATCAAACGCCTCAATATCGCGCTGGAACAGGCAAGAGAAAAAGGATATTTAGGTTATAATATTTGTGGAATTGAAGGTTTTAATCTAGATATCTATGTAAAAGAGGGTGCTGGAGCTTTTGTTTGCGGTGAGGAAACTGCGCTAATGCAATCCATCGAAGGTAAACGCGGGATGCCAACTAAGCGGCCACCTTTCCCTGCAGAATCAGGTCTTTGGAAGAAACCATCAAACATCAACAACGTTGAGACATTCGCCAACATTCCATATATAGTTTACAATGGCGCTGGCTCTTTTAACAAATATGGCACTGAGAAAAGTAAGGGTACTAAGGTTTTTGCCCTTACAGGCAAAATTAAACACGGCGGATTAGTTGAAGTTCCAATGGGAATCACGCTTAAAGATGTTATTTACAAACTTGGCGGTGGCATCCAAAACGATAAGGAATTCAAAGCAGTTCAGATGGGCGGTCCATCGGGTGGATGTATCCCAAAACATCTTGCCGATTTACAAATCGACTATGACCAAGTGAATGCTACTGGAGCAATCATGGGCTCTGGCGGTATGGTTGTTATGGATGAGACCACTTGCATGGTTGACATTGCAAGATTCTTCCTTGACTTTACTCAAAAGGAATCGTGCGGGAAATGTACATTCTGTAGAATTGGCACAAAGAGAATGCTTGAAATTCTTACCCGAATAACCGAAGGCAAAGGTGAAGAAGGCGACATCGAGAAACTTGAGGAATTAGCCCATCAAATAAAGGATAGTACTCTTTGTGGTTTGGGTCAAACGGCCCCAAACCCAGTACTT
Organism: Bacteroidales bacterium; assembly: GCA_003531155.1. GTDB lineage: Bacteria > Bacteroidota > Bacteroidia > Bacteroidales > Tenuifilaceae > UBA8529. The sequence continues at coordinate 7,963 of DQHR01000116.1, forward strand.
ACAACATTAAAGTACTTCCGACACGAGTACGAAGCCCATATCCGAGATAAAAAATGCCCCGCATTAAACTGTAAAACACTTCTAACATACGAAATAAAAGCCGATAAGTGCACAGGATGTATGGTTTGCGGAATAAAGTGCCCAGTGAAAGCTATTGAAGGCGAGAAAAAGAAAACTCATTTCATTCATCAAGATAAATGTATCCGTTGTGGCGATTGCTATTCGCGCTGCAAGTTTGATGCAATTACAGTATCATAGATTGTTAAATGATTTAAGTACTAAATTTTCTACTGACTACATAACTATTAGAATATGAGCGATAAAATCAATATAATCCTTAACGGACAGAACACAACAGGTACTAAAGGTGAATACATTCTTGATGTTGCACGTAGACATGGCATTGAAATTCCTACTCTTTGTAATGATCCAAGACTAGAGCCATTTTCAGCATGCTATGTTTGCCTTATTGAGATTGAAGGCAATCACAACCTTCAACCCTCCTGCTCTACTCGTATTGCAGAGGGAATGAAAATTAATACCGATAACGAAAGAATATATAAAGCACGCAAAACAGCGCTAGACCTAATAATGAGCAATCACTACGCCGATTGTGTTGCGCCATGTCGCGAGCGATGCCCTGCAGGTGTTGATGTTCAAGGTTACATCTCATTAATTGAAAAAGGACTTTACAGCGAGGCTGTTAAGGTGATAAAGCAAACCAACCCACTTCCTGCAATCTGTGGAAGGGTTTGCGTTCGCCCATGTGAGGCTGCTTGTCGCCGTAATCTTCTTGATGAAGGCACAGGTGTTGGTATTGACTACATGAAACGTTTTGCTGCCGATGCTGATTTAGCATCAGCAAATCACTATAAGCCAGAAGTTGCAGCATCTACTGGCAAAAAGATTGCAATCATTGGTGCTGGACCAGGCGGTCTTTCGTCTGCTTATTTCCTTCAACAGTTGGGACACCAATGTGATATTTATGAGGCTCAACCATACTCAGGGGGTTGGCTTAGATATGGTATCCCAGAGTATAGGCTCCCTAACGAAATAATCCAAAAAGAGACCGATTGTATCACAGAACTTGGAGCAAATATCTTTTACAATAAAAAACTTGGTGATAATTTAAGTTATAAAGAGATTGCTGATAAATACGATGCAACAATCCTAACTATTGGCTCGCAACGAGGAACTTTGCTTGGCTGCGACGGTGAAGATGCTGATGGCGTTTTTTCGGGTATAGATTTTCTTCGTAACATGGAGGTAACTGGTCAACGCTACGATTTTACAGGCAAAAAGATTGTTGTAGTTGGTGGTGGAAATACTGCAATGGACTGTTGTCGTACCTCACTTCGTTGCAAAAGTACTGATGTAAAAGTAGTCTATCGTCGTTCGGAAGCTGAGATGCCTGCTAACCCTATTGAGATTCACGAATCAAAACTTGAAGGAGTTGAGTATCTTTTCCTAACAAACCCTATAAGGGTTAATAAAGATGAAAATGGCAAATTAAAGTCTATGACTTTAATCCGAATGGGATTGGGCGAGCCCGATGCATCTGGTCGTAGAAGACCTGTTCCTGTTGAAGGTTCAGAATTTGATATTGAAGTGGACTACATTTTGGCTGCTATAGGTCAGAAAACCGATATAAACTTTTTAGAGGATATCAATAAATACGCTAAAAACGGTCAGTTAAAGCCAACCAAATGGGGTGATATCGAAGCAGATAAAAACACACTTCAAACTGGAATTCCATCTGTTTTTGCAGCAGGTGATGGTGTTACTGGCCCTGCAACATTAATTGAGGCTGTTGGGCAAGCTCGAATTGCATCTCATAGCTGTCATCAATATTTAACAGGTCAAAAAGTTGAACCAAAAGCCAAGGAATTTCTTAGTAAAAGGGATAACTTCAAGAAACAGGAGAAAGACCAATATATTAGTCGCTATCGTAACCAGATAAGGGAAGAAATGCCAGTAATGGAGCCAAATGCTAGGGTTAACTTTAAAGAGGTTGAACTAGGATATACTGAAGAGCAAACCCTTAAAGAAACTGGTCGTTGCCTTGAATGTGGTTGCACTGAGTATTTCGACTGTGATCTTAAAAAACATGCAGACAAGTATAATGCAGATCAAACACGATTTGCTGGCGAACATAAAGAATTTGCTTTAAATATTGCCCATCCTTATATCGAGATTGACAACAACAAGTGTATCCTTTGCTCGCGCTGCATAAGAATTTGCAAGGATGTTGTTGGTGCAAATGCATTAACACTTACCAAGCGTGGTTTCGAAACCTTTGTTGCTCCGGCCTTTGGAGATAAACTTCAAGACACTAAATGTGAATCGTGCGGAATGTGTATATCGGCATGTCCTACAGGTGCTATAACAGAAAACGTTCCTTTCAAGCCAGGACCTGTTAAACTCGAAAAATTTGAAACCATTTGCGGGTACTGCTCTGTTGGATGTAAACTAACATTCCATCACCGAGATGGATTTGTGATGAAGGTTACTGGTGCCGAAGGTATGGTTAATAAAGATGGTAACCTTTGCATGTACGGTAAATTTGGGTATCGCTTCATCAACGATAAATCGAGAATTACTAAACCTTTACTAAAGGTCAATGGCGGTTTCGAGGAGATTAGCTTTGAAAAAGCCTTCGAGATTATTACTGAAAAGATAAAATCTGTAAAACCTGACGAGAACGCATTCTTTGCTGGTGCTGGATTAACTAACGAAGAGCAATATCTTATTCAGAAACTAGCTCGTGCAGGTGCAAAAACTAACAATGTAAGCAGTTTTCATTATCTGGGTGGCGCAAAGGGCTATACGGACGACTCCATAAACAATGTTCCTTTTGCAGATATAAAAGGTGCTTCAAAAGTATTTATTGTTGGCTCTGAAATTAACAGGTACAACCCAGTTGTTGGCTATATGGTTAATTCAACGAATAAACCTGTTGAAGTCATTTCAATCAACCCCAAAAGCACGCTAAAACATAAGGCTACAAACTTTAATACTGTAAAATCATATTATCATTTCATTAAAGCTGTTAATTACTACCTCATTTATAACGGCAAGCAAAACAGCATGTTCATTAATGACAATTGCACTGGTTACGAAGAGTACAAAAAAAATCTACTATCGATAAAATACAAAGATCTTTGTACTGAGGCTTGCTACAGCGAGTGTGATTGCGACTGTGCTTGTGTTCCTGATTTTGCTGAATCATTCAATAAGGAGATGAATGCTGTGCTCATCTTTAGCGAGAAAGAGGTAGGTTCTGATACTGCGAGAGAAATAATGAATTTGGCTTTGATAACTGGGAAATTGGGCAAAACATCATCAGGCATCATTGCCTTAAAACAAAAAAACAACTCTCATGGCCTATTCGATATGGGTATTAGACCGAAAACAGGCGTTGGTCAACAAGATTTATCGGATCCAGAATTCATCTCAAAAATGAAGAGCAAATGGAAAATTAACGATTTTCCAAAAGTCATCGATGAGTGCTTTACCAAACGATTTAAGAAAGGTGAATATAAGAATCTATTCATTTTTGGTGAAGATCCAATAGGTTGCGCAAATGATAAATCCTTCATAAAAGAGGTTTTCAGCAAAGCTAATTTCAAAGTCGTTCAAGATGTATTCATGAGCGAGACTGCCAAAGATGCTGACCTTATTCTTCCTGCTTCGCTCTGGTTCGAGACTGGTGGTTCATTTACTAATTCACAAAAAATGATTCAAGTTTTTGAATCTGCCTTAAAACCCAAAGTGGAAGTTACCTCAGGAGAACAACTAATAAAACTTCTATCGAAATTTGGGGTTAATGGTATTAACGATATCCACGAGGCAAATAACGAGGCTCTATCAATACTCCCAACTAACGTTGAAATGAAAAAGTACAATTTAACATACACAAATGCTGAAACGAGTGAACAAATGTTCAAGTATGGCTGTAACTATATCATGAAACGTTTCGATGAGGAGTTTGAAAAAGCCTTAAGAAAATAACACACCTTTAAACATCATATTGTCATGAACGAATTCACCAACATAAACGACATCCTCGATTTTGCTATTCAAAACGAGCAAAATGCTGTAGATTTTTATAACGAATTGGCAAAGACCTCCCGCACAGAGGATATGAAAAATACCTTTATTCAATTTGCCCAAGAGGAAATGGGGCACAAAGCAAGATTAATTAAGATAAAAGAGGAAGGAGTTTACAATCTTCCCACAACAAAAGTTGCAGATCTTAAAATTGCCGATTACCTTGTTCGAACGGAATCAAAAACGGAAATGAACTATGAACAAACTCTTGTTCTTGCCATGAAGAGAGAAAAAGCAGCGTTTAAACTTTACATGAAACTCTCAGAAAAAGCTCCAAATGAGAATTTGAAGCAACTATTTCTTGGATTAGCACAGGAGGAATCACGTCATAAATTAAGGTTTGAACTTGAATACGNNATGAGTTTGTGCTAAGAGAGAATTAGATATCAGACGCTTAACTTCAGACAATAGATTTTAGTTATTGAGATGCATTGCTGTATGGCAATGCATCTTTTATTTAAAACCTTTCACTTTAGTCTATTAACTTTTCACTTATCTTTGATACGGGATTCGATATCATAAGATGGTTTTTACGAGAAGTAAAATTTTTTTAATCCTTTTCTTAACACTACTGCTTGCATCCTGCTCAAAGCCAACGCAGCAATATGCAAGAGAAAGGTATATTGTTATCTCAAAAAACCTCAACATTCGACTCGACCCAACACTTTTGTCATCAAGTATTGGAGTACTATCTAAAGGCGATACTATTATTTCGCTAGCAGCTGACAAGTTTTGGGTGATGGTTAAAGTTGGTGATCAAACAGGCTTTATTGCTAGTGAATATTTACAAAAACTTGCACCATTAAAACCACCCTTGCTTCTATCCTTCCTTGACAAAAACTCAAACGTAAAAAGCATCTATTTTTGGATAATTACAATAGTATTTCTATTTACCTGGGTCTATTTGGAGTTAAGATTAGTGGTATATGAGAATCGTCTAAAAAAACAGTATAATATAAATACAAAAAGAGTATCAATCTCACCATTAATCTTTTTTGCTTCTGCAATATTAACAGCCATCCTATACCTATACTGGAAAGATCAGGTAGTTGAATCGCTTTTTTACAATTTCTCATTTCTCCCTAAAGGAATGGGAAGTATGTCATGGATTATATGGGTTCAATTTGCTACAATAATAATGGGATTAATTGTAGACCTTATAAGCTCAATTTATATAAGCAAAGTAAAATTTGGGCTTTACATTTTTCTTTTTGAACAAATTATTAACCTAACAATTTTCTCAATTGCATTTTTCCTAACCATCTCAATATTTATTGCAGCAATTATCCTTCTTGTAATTTTCTTTGCTATCCTCTACACGTTTGTCATGACAGAGAATAGCATACTGCTATCAAAGGTTAATAAGTAAATACTAAAAAATCTGTCTATTACAAATCTATAAGTCAATAATAAACCTCAAGTGATTAGCCAGAACTATTCAACTCTTACTTTTTTTACACTTTCCCTACCATAAAACGTTGGAAAATACATCAACTCTGCTCTTGCAGGGTTTAGAGTGAAACGACCAGTAAATCGCGGTATCAATTTTATATCAATTTCATAAACACCTTCCCTTAATCGACTATAAAAGACAGAAACATGATCCTTATACTTTTCTCGATAGTCCTCCCTATATTCCTGTTTCTGTTTATCATCGTATGAAAATCCTGCGGGGATAGGTACCTCAACCATAGTATACGGAGAATCTTTTTTCACTGTGACAATCGCTTTAAGAACAATGGGGACACCTGCCTTCACCTTTTTAGGATTGTTTTCAAAATGAGTACTAACCTCGAAATGATCTGATACCTTTAAAGGATTTGGGTTAAAAACTCTTGAATATGAGGTAAACAGTACTGGTCGTCCACCTTTTTTAGATATTGTGACTTTATCCCCACTCTTCAACTTACCTTCGAATGGAAATTTCGAGATCGACACCAACGAGTCGTTAATTTTCATTTCAAGTAAAGGTTTTTCATTTCGACGACTAGCAAACAGATCATCACCAATAGCGTCAAGCACCAACGTTTTATGATATGTATTCATTGGGCTATTGTTATTCACACTGACAAAAAAGAATTTGTTAATTCGTTTCAGCCAATCATGCTTTGTAGAGTCTAGTTTTATAAGTTTATACATCTCTGCAGTCAACACGTTGCGATGTTCGTATGGGAATATCGTTTCATCACCCCAACATGCTCCCCCTGCAAATGCTGGCTTTGAAAACTTAAAAAGGCTATCTGGCACATGTTTTATGATCCCAGCTCTCATTTTAATACTCGAAATATTTATTGCATCAAGCAACGACTTGTATTTAAATGAGTTGTTTTTTACTTCAAGTTTTTCTATCCACATTTTATAATCGGTTGTTTTATCAATATCTAGAAGAAGGTCTAAGGTTGCAACAAGGTCATAAAACGACTTTAATTCTTCCATTCTTTTCTTTAACAAATCAAGTATCGTAGTCATATTCAAGTCAACCTGATAATCTGCAGACTTAGCCATAATTAACGCCCTAACAACATGAACCGAAATCCAAGTCTGATCTTCGCCATCTTTCCACCATCCCCACAAGCCATCCTTACCTCTTGACTCAAGCAACTTTTTAATCAAGCGCTTAACATCCCTTTTTTGCTTAAAAGGTTTATCATCTAACTTTGCGGCCTTTTCTAAAGTGAGCAATGCAAATAATTTTGAGGATGCCTGCTCGTTGCATAAATAAGGGTAACCTATAATTGACTCTGTATAAGATTCAAAGAAATCGTACCTCCCTGAAGAAGCATAAATCTTAGCACCCTTACCAATTATTGAATCGGAGATAATAAAAGTAGTATCAACATCAGCAAACACAAAAAGGCCTTTGGTTTCAACAGTTCCAATCGGGTTAAGTGGAATTTTTCTGCGCTCCCCATCTTTATTTCCACTAATAGAATTTACCGAATACTCAACCGACAGGCTATCCTCTTTAGGTGCAACAACCAATATTGAATCGTTAATCACTTTATTCAACATACTATCGGGCAACATGTTATCCTTCCCAAAAAGTTTAAAGAATCGTTTCACACGTTCCTCTTTTTCAGCATAATTCCTAACCCTACCCTTGATGTATACAGAATCGCCTTGAACCATAAAACGTGGTAACGATAGTGAGGCCATGATTGGCTTAAAGGATTTGATTAAGTTCTGACTTTTCACTAACCGCAAATCGCCGCTAACAGCTATAGCATTATTCCTCCAAGTAGTAATGTCATCGGGGAATTTAACTTTCACTTTAGCTATTCCATTTTTATCGGTCTTAAGTTTAGGATGCCAAAAAGCGTAATCGGAGAAGTTTGTTCGCAGAGCACTTGCACCTTCGAGGCCTGCAGCATAGCTGGAATCTGTTAAAGCAGCAGCTATATCGATTGATTTCTTATTACCCCTAGTTTTAATTACAACCACACCATTGCTTCCTCTCGCACCATATAAACCAGTTGCTTGCTCACCTTTCAATACAGAAATTGACTCTACTTGTGATTGATCAATTTGCTTCATCTCACTCTCAGTCATAATAACGCCATCAACAACATAAAGTGGCGTACTTCCACTACTTAAGGTAACTGAGCCGCGAATTCTTATTTGTTCGGGACTTTTAGTCACTTGTACTCCAGCAATTTTACCAGACAAACCAGCTGATCTTTTAACACCAAATGCAGTTACAACTATCTCATCAACCATTAAAGATTCACTATCAAGCATAACATCTATCGTGGAACTATTTTCTATTTGAATTTCCTGTTGTTTAAATCCAACAGAACTAAAAACAATAGTTTGTGCATCCCTTGAAAGGTATAATTCATACCTACCATCAATATCAGTTACCGCACCTACAGATGTACCCTTAATCACAACCGATACGCCAGGAATAGGCATCCCATCCTCACTAGAGGTAACAATACCCGAAATTACATTGCCTAAATTATATACCTTTTTACTCTCTGAATACTGCTTTACAATTGGTTTATCAAGAACTGTATGTAAAGAAGATCCTTCGAATAGTTTTCGAGCAAAATCATATGTAGAAGAAGGGAAACCGCCTATCTTTGAAGACAATTCTCCATAGTTCAGATATTTAAATTGCTTGTCACCCAAACAATTTTCATTTATTTCTAGGTAGAGTTCTCCTTTTGAGGGTATTCTTATAGAATCTCTTTCAACGATAAAATTATCATAAAACAGAATTGCACGGTACAACCCGCTCTTTAGAAGTGAAAAATCAAGTCTATTTTTACTGGTTACTCTTTCGCAAATAATAAAATAGGAATCGGTGTAACTTAACAAAACTAATGCAATTGGTCGCGTTGAAGCTTTATACGAAAAATGAATTTTTGTACCGCTTGAATTTAAATTGTAAACATTGTTAGCATTTGAAAAAAATCGACTGAATTTATCTGGTTTAGGTTTCAAGTACTCAAGTGCATCATGATTAGTTAGTATACTATCTGAAAACTTCCATTCTAGCAATTTACTTGCCCTTTTTATGTCGGTTTTAACAAAAGGTTCTGCTCTTGTAACCTTTACCACATTGCTACCAAATGAATATTTACACCCCTGTTCAAAACTAAGTTGATACTCGTTATTCAATGTTGTGAATGCAAAATCATTCAAAAATACTGGTGCAATATTTAGGTTTTTATTGTAATATCCCAAAGACGGAATAAAAAACACTGAACTATTCTGACTTATATAACCTTTAACTCCAAAAATATTTCGGTCAGCCCTTATTCTAAGGATATACCTATTTGCATCTTTAACTTGCTGTTTGATATGTCTTCTCCGCTTTCTAACTACACTTAAACTCTCAATATCTTTTGAAATATCAATATTAATAATCGTTTTAAGGTTTGGTTGAACCTTAACATCTTTTAGCCTATATATTTTATCATTTGTAATAAATTCTATTTTATTTTTTTCGCTAGCCCTAAAAACATATGGCTTGCTATTGTTCTCCAAACCAAAATAGGCAGGCCAACCATTAATATTAATTTGTTGTACTCGAAGGGGTTTCCCGTTTGAATGAATAAAAGGCGATATTGATGTGATATAGTTATTTGCCCTAAATGATTTGTTGTAAAAACCATCTTTCGGATAAAGAAATTTGTAAAACTCAATAGTATCTATCCTTAGTTTTTTCCTCCATATACTATAATTCAATTCTTTTTTTACTTCAATGTCGTTGGGAGTCCTAATTGAGAAACTATTTCTTAGCATTCGAGGCTTAGATTCTTTACTAAAATCAGGTAGATAAACTTCTTGCTGGTTTTTAAATTTTGAGGTAACAGCCCAAGCCGTAACGTCAGCATCGGCAATTGATTTTCCTTTGCTATCGGTTAAAGCGTATTTCAATTCAACTTCTTGTCCTGGTACAATATTTTGAGGAGATAAAATATTCAAATTAATATAATTATCCAAGGTAAGATTATAGTTCCTTTCAATCACCCTTCCACCCCAAACATAGCTCACAAATAGTGAGCAATTCTTCTTCGACTTATATTTTATCCCAAAATTATTATCCGAAGATGTAACACCTCTGAATATTTCATTATTGCTTTTGTAAATAAAAAAATCTATCTTAAGATTACGCGGATTCTTAATTGCTATTTTTATTGAATCTGATATTCTCTCAGAAGTAATTTGAATATTGCTTAAATCATCGGGCACGCTGTAATCCATCATAACTCCTTTCTCTTCAAACCTGTAGTTACGAAAAACAGGATTTGGCTCAAATGCAAAAGGAAATTGAATGTTAAATAAAGATTGCTCATCTATTTTTAATGAACCCGACCCGTTAACTTCTTTTCCGCAATAGTAAAGTTTTGCCACTAAAGAATCAGTGCCTTGGGCATCCACTTTAACCCTTGTTTTATTCCCATTAAAGAAGCCACTTTCATCAAAGCGATGAAACTCATTGGATGGATCTTTCATTTCAACTTTAACATTATAATTTAATATCGCTGCAGGGAAGATTGAATCAGGAATAGGAATGATAGTTTCTGACATGTCATCCAAAAGTCTAGCGGATTTCCAAAGTGTATCTGGTATAAATACCTCAGGAGATATAGCTCTGGTCACGTATCCCTTTAAAACAGTAATTTCTACTTTTGCATCAGGAATTGGATTACCATTCTCATCCTTTCCTGTACATATTATTGCGTTCATTTCGCCTCTATAATGTTCTCTTTTTTCAAGTCTTGCACTAAAAGAATTATTTTTTAATTCGTAATCCTCCATACCAAAACGTTCATAAACTAAACGACCATTTTTATTCTTTAAATAAACAGTATGAGGCCTATCTAGCCTGAGACTTAGACTGTCGTGTAAGCAAAATGAATCTTCATAAAAACCTTTTTTATAAGGTACAATCTCTTTAATTTTTTTGTTATCGATGTAAAGATTCAATTTTTCATTTTTTAATTGTCCTTTTACGTCCGCTACAAAAGCCTTAAATTTAACAGTATCTGCTGGCTTATATATAGGCTTATTTAGGACTATAAAACCTTTTTTATCTCTAAAGCCATGATTAAAGAAACACCACAATTTCTCGACTCTTGGCTCAGGGTCTCCATATGTTACAGACTCTGTAAAATCACGTACGAATTCAACCCAGCCCACAGCATGCCCATAGTCAATGCTTCTAACAACGTCTCTAAATGGTTTCCATAAATAGTAAAAAACACCAACTGGGTAACCTCTTCTGAAACTACTGTATAAATCTATAGGAGACCCAACAACTAATCTAACTGGATTCCAAATATATCTTATAGGCTTTTGCGCCAACGCTTGTCCTACCCTATTTGTCTTATACAACTTATTTATAATGTAAATACCTTCATAACCATCCTTTTCAATCGTCATATATCCATCTGGATGCGATTTAGGTAAACGATAGGTATGCGTCTTTGAATCAAACCTAATTTTACGACCACCAACTCTTACAATTGCATCATCAACAAATCCTTTTTCATCGGTAACCATCATGCAAAAATCGTTGTTGTTATTAATAACAATAGGATTCATTCTATCCACAGAATGTACCGATAAATTAAGTCTATTCTCATGTGCGTTGACAAGTAAATAATGCCCTCGATGCAATCTTTCTAAATCAATTTTATTAGATGGGAAAGAATCCACTAAATACCTAAAAAGAGAGCTATCAGCATCGATTTTTTTCTTTCGATAAATCTTAAAAGCCTGCTTGTTCGAAATCTTATATACATAGGTGAAAGGGCTTTCCCTCTTTGACTTCGTTAAATCTTGACTTTGAGTGGAGATGCCAAAAAAGAGGAAAATAACGAGGAAAGTTATAGTGCGCATTGAAATTGGTTTTTATCTATTTAAAGATAAAAACAATTTAATAATATCTAAAGGGAATATTTTAAGAGATAGAAATATACTGTACCGCATTCGCCTTTACGGAAACCCAAACCTCATTGCCAGTCTTTAAATTCAAACGCTCCAACGATTCCCATGTTACAAGAGATGCAACTCTAATTCCTATATCTACCCAAACTTCGAATCCATGCTTTTGCTGAAAGATTTCAACGATAACACCCTGATAAGTATTAATAGCACTGGTTTGTGGATTTACCAATGCAATTGAAACTGAATTTTCAGGAAAGCAAACATACCCTTCACTTTTACTATCATCGGCGTAAAGCCAAATTTTGATACCGCTTACTGTAAAACACCTAAGCTCATGCGCTGAACTATCTGAAATTGAACCTTTAAAGAAATTTTTAATACCGCTAAAATTGGCAACAAACTCCGAGGCTGGGTTTCTAAAGACATCGACAGGAGTGCCAGTTTGAACTATTCTCCCACTATTCACAACAGCAACCTGACTACCCAACGATATTGCCTCATCGTAATCGTGGGTTACATGAATAATTGTTTGCCCCTCGCGATTAATGCTTCTTAGCAACGATTTTAGTCCAGCCTTGAGCTGAACATCAATTGATGAGAGAGGCTCATCTAAAAGTAAAATTTCGGGCTTTAAAGCAAGGGTTCGAGCCAATGCAACACGTTGTAATTCTCCTCCAGAAAGATTAACCGGACTTCTTTTTAAAAGATGAGATATTGAAAATTTTTCAGCCAAATCACTTACTCTAGATTTTAACTCTGAGCCCTTAATTCCTTTACGTTTAAGAGGGAATGCGATATTTTCAAATACTGACATGTGCGGAAAAACTGCCAAATCCTGAAAAACCAAGCCCACACTCCTATCGCCAATGGCAAGATTAGTAATATCTAAATCATCAATAAAAACCTTGCCCTTATCGGGCTTAACAAGACCCGAAATCACCTCCAGTATTATCGATTTACCAGCTCCTGATGGACCAAGCACCATAAAGTAATCACCCTTATCCACTTGAAAAGTGATATCATTTAGCTCAAATTGCCCAAACTTCTTCGATATGTTCTCAATCCTAAGCATCCTTATTCTCCTTTCGAGCAATTAATCGAACAAGTATAAATACAACAAGACAAACAGCAATAAATATAACCGATACTGGACGAGCATACTTCAAGCCAAACGAGCCAAAACGTTCAAAAATCAAAACTGGGGTAATCATTGGATTGTATGCAACAATGATAACCGCGCCAAATTCACTCATCCCACGGGCAAACATCATGATTAAACCCGAAACAATGCTTTTCCATGCTAGAGGCAACGAAATTGTAAAAAACACCCTTGCTGGCGATGCTCCGAGGTTTAATGCTGCTTTCTCTAATCGTTCAGGAACTGAAGCAAAACCTTCCCTTGCATAGTTTATTAAAAATGGAACGCTTACAAAAGCCATTGCCAGGGCAATACCTGCAGGAGTTCCAACAAAGCTAAACCCAAGCGATGATGAGGTCTTCCCCAAAAAGCTATCCCGAGCCATAAACCCAAGCAGCGCAATACCTGCAGCAGAATGAGGAATAACAACAGGAAGATCAATAATGCCTAACACCAACCGTTTTAAAGGGAAATTATAACGTGCCAACAAATAAGCTAATGGTATTGAAAGCAAAGCAAAGACTAGCGTTGCAGCCATTGCAACCCAAATGGTAAGCCAAATACTCTCTTTCACCTCTGATTCTGCTGCTGTGCTAACGATGCTTTTTAAAGGAGTTGCCAGTACCATCCCAAGTATTGGCGAAATAATAAAAAGAAGCAACAGTCCACCAAGCAATGTAGCAACTAGCCTAAACCATGAGAAGTTTTGGCTATAACCCTTAATATTATTGCTTAGTTTCGATGGCATATTTGCTTTTGTCATTCCGGGCGTAGTCCCAGAATCTATTTATAACGAATCATACAAATCCTTCTAATCAGGATTTAAGTTATTTATTAGATTTTCCTTAAACTCACGTTTCCACTTCTTCATTCTCTTTTCTTGCTCAATTGCAAGTCTGATATCCTCAAATTTCTCAAACCAAATCAGTTTCACACAATTATACTTTTTTGTGAACCCTTCATTCTGCCCTGTTTTATTCTCAAATACTCTTCTCTTCAAATCATTTGTAACACTTATATAGAGAACCTTATTATTAATATTTGTCATCATATATAAGGTAGTACATAATACCTCTCTTTATTTAGTTAAAAAGATTCCGGGACTTCACCCGGAATGACAGTAGTGTTATTTCTTTATTGCAAATGGCTTTAACACCTCAGGAATACTATCATACGATGCTGTTGCAGCAGGCACAATTGCTGTTTGCCCCATTTTTCTCATGATTGCTTGTCCACCATTTGCCTCAAGGAAATACTTAACAAACTCATACGCAAGCTTCGGATTTGGAGAGTTCTTTGGGATTGTTAACCCGTAAATCATAGGTTCACCAACCATTGTAATTACTGACTCGGGAGTTTTCCCTTTAACCTCAGCGGTTACAGTTTTGTAAAGATCATCAAAAGCTATGTTTGACAGATTGATCTCTTGAGGTAACTCCAAATATCTTAATCCATGCTGAATTGCCACTGATTTGTATAAGAAAATATAATCTATAGTATTGCTTTCAAGCAATGCAAGTAGATCAACTTCTTTAGGACGAATGTACTTCTTATCCTTATCAAGAATTAACTTCGATAAATCTGGCTTTAAATATAATTTCTCGGCAAGTTTCACTGTCATTACAGATCTGTAACCACAAGGGTCTGAATTGGGGTCACTTCGACCGAAGGCTACATCTTGGGTTAAAAGAATATCATACCAATTATCTTTGCTGATATCATTAGCATGCCTCGATTTATCGTGATAAACGATGGCCATTTCGTTGCCTGCAAAAGGGATATTCCACGATGCAAACTGAGGAATTAGCAACTTATCAATAACCTTATAATCTGCGGAAGCCAAGATATCACAAGATTTGTTTAGTTCTGTGATTTTGCGGGCACACTCAACGCTACCAGCACTTTCTAGTTTAAAGGTTACATTTGGATTGATCTTCTTAAAACTATCAACTGCTGCTTTCATGGGCAACGAAAGACTACCAGCATGAAAAATAGTAAGTTCACCTGTTAACTTCTCCTTTTTCTCTTTTTGATTAGTATTACAACCTATAAGACTAACAGTTACAATTAAAATGAATATTCTATTCATAAATCTGATTTAGTATTATTCGTTAATTTTCTTAAAAAAATCTTTTACAATGCGCTTAACCGAAGCATCGAACTCAACCCTTAATTCTTTATAAGCTTCAATTAATCTGGCACCCTCTGCAGTTAAAACTGAATTCCCTCCATCTTTTCCGCCTCTATGCTTTTCAATTAATTGAAATGCAAGAGTCTTTTCCGACTGGCGCACTAACTCCCATGCCTTTCTGTAACTAATCTTCATTTTCTCTGCAGCGGCCATCAACGAACCAACCTCACCAACATTGAGTAATAACTCAAAATGTTCTTCAGTTAATATTGGATTTCCATCCTCCTTATGTTTAAGGTCGATTGAAAAATCTAAAAAGATGTCATAATACTTCGAACCCTTTGAACCTGCCATAACGATTACTGTTAGGTATTTTTTTACATATCGAAAAACAAATAAAAACGGATATATGACCCGCTTGCTAACAATGGTCACAAATATAATAATATTCCCCTTCCAAAAGGTTTAGTCTACTCAAATTGGTAAGAGTTAAGAAATCAAGTAAGATCTTTTCGAACAAACATCATTTGCTAATGTTGTTTAGAATGATTCTATTTTATTTTTTGTTTATGAAACATGATTTCCGTTATGTACTTTTTTTCATATCGACATTATATTTACAGAAATTTTAAACAGCTATGAATAACGCAATTTTTAAGTTCGAACGTCCTAAGAATGAGCCAATACTTGGCTACGAGCCTTGCTCAAAGGAAAGAGTTGCTCTGGAAAAAGAGTTAAAAACATTATCCGAATCGATAATGGATATACCACTAATAATAGGTGGTAAAGAAATAAGAACAGGCAACACGGGTAAAGTAGTAATGCCCCATAATCACTCTCATGTTTTGGCCAACTACCATTTGGCAAGCGAGAAAGAAGTAAACATGGCCATTGAAACTGCTCTCGAAGCTCATAAAACATGGTCAAACACATCATGGGTTGAGCGATTAAGCATAACAGTAAAAGCAGCTGAACTCATCTCAAAAAAGTATCGAGCATTAATGAATGCAGCCACGATGCTCGGTCAAAGCAAAAGCGTATACCAAGCAGAAATAGACTGTGTTTGCGAATCTGTTGACTTCCTTCGATTCAACGCACATTACATCTCCGAGATTTATAATCAACAGCCACTATCGGACTCGGGTGTAATAAATCGATTAGAGTATAGACCTCTTGAAGGATTTATTTTTTCGGTTACACCATTCAATTTTACAGCCATCGCATCAAATTTAAATATGGCACCTATTTTAATGGGTAATGTAATGGTATGGAAACCAGCCACAACCTCTATCCTATCTAACTATATATTAATGAAAATTTTTAAAGAGGCTGGACTACCCGATGGTGTATTAAACTTTATCCCTGGAAAAGGTTCAACCATAGGAAATCAGGTATTTGCTCATCCAATGCTTGCTGGTGTCCATTTTACTGGTTCAACCGAAACATTCAACCATTTCTGGAAAACTGTTGCAAATAATCTTGGAAACTATCGCTCTTACCCAAAGATGATTGGCGAAACTGGTGGGAAAGATTTTATTTTCATGCATCCGAGCGCTGGAATTGATGAGGTTGCTACTGCTGCAGTTCGTGGTGCTTTTGAGTATCAAGGTCAAAAATGTTCGGCAGCATCAAGAGCTTACATTCCCAAATCAGCCTGGCCAAAAGTTAAGGAACGAATGGTTGAAATGCTTTCAACCATTAAAATTGGAGATCCAACCGATTACACAAACTTCATGAATGCAGTAATTGACGAAGCGTCATTTACTAATATTATGGATTATATCAAAAAAGCGAAAGATGCTGGAGGTGAAATAATTTTTGGAGGAATTGGTGATAAAACTCAAGGTTTTTTTGTTCAACCAACAGTTATTCTAACATCTGATCCACACTCAATTACAATGGAGGAGGAGATTTTCGGGCCAGTCCTAACCATTTATGTTTATGATGATAAGGATTTTGAAAAGACACTAGAGATTTGCGATAAAACATCACCTTACGCTTTAACAGGTGCAATCTTCTCAACCGATAGAGATGCTTTGAATACAGCATGCAGAGTTCTTCGCTATGCAGCTGGAAATTTCTACTTTAACGACAAGCCAACCGGTGCAGTTGTAGGACAACAACCCTTTGGTGGTTCAAGAGCAAGTGGTACTAATGATAAATCTGGTGGTCCTTTAAATCTATTTAGATGGACTAATCCACGAACGATAAAAGAGAATTTAAATCCTCCAACAGATTATAGGTATCCTTTTATGAGCGATGCTAAATGTAAATAATACACAAAAGCCTGCTGGGAATCCACAGCAGGCTTTTTGTTTTTTTGTAATAAACTTTTATAATTCAAGTATCTTTCGAGTTGTCTCATAATTGTTCACCTTAACCTTAATAATATAAGTTCCCTTAGCAAGTCCAATTCCTTTTGCTGAGAAATTATAGGTTTGATCACCGGCCTCTTGGTAATGGTCTGCAAGTATTGAAACACGTTTACCAATCAAATCATAAACAGATATATTTACCCGAGCCCTATCCTCAACATGCAAATTGATGTTTACTTTATCATAATAAGGGTTAGGGAATACCTCTAATTTATAATTCGAAGCAGAACTGATTAGGTTATCACTCAACATTATCACATTTGAATTATAGGCTGCTTTGGCTGAAAAATTTGTTTGTCCATTCTCGAATGTATAAGTGCTCTTGATAAATACTAAAATTGGAAAACGATGCTCGTTAACGTACCACCTATGTGTAATTTCTTCAATTTTCACATTGCTTCCATTCAAATTCTGATCATAAGTTTTTATTTCCTTAACTCTTAATGCATTCTTAAATGATTTTCCTTCAGGTAAAATCAATGTTCCAATTCCATCTCCGCTTACCTGGTAAGTTCCTGACAGTTTACCAATCTCTTTGTTGTCAGAAAGATACACCCCATTAAAATTACCATTATAAAAACTGTTGTATGAAAACGGGTAGCGCATCTTCACAAAGGGTTTTGAATACTCTATTACAAAAGTTCCATTACTCGATTGATAACCATACTGCTCTAGAACGCTACTATTAGAGTTAAAAAAGAAATAACTTCCAAACTCTTCGAGCATAGTATTGGATGTAGCAAATCTTTCAGTTCCTTTAGCAATTGAGGGGCTTTTAACACTACCTAAAAAGTTATTCGTTGCCTCAAGCACTGAAAAGTCCCAAGTAACATTCTGTCCCTCAACTCCCGGATCTAAATATTTAGTAAGAATCATTGGATTCTGCTCGTCTGGTAATAATCCATGGGATTTAAAGGTTAGGATTGTTTGTGCCTTAATGCCTACGGCTAAAATTAATCCAACTGCGAGTATTATTATTCTTTTCATCTCTTTAAGTTTTGAACCTGAGTAAATATACAAACATTTACAAATATTGTCAACCTTTACGGATAGAGATACAAATAACAGTCCAATTTTAAATTTAGAAATTCTTACGCTCTATTACATATTTTGATAATAAATAAAACAGTCCAATATAAGCTAGGCATACCAATGCAGCAAACCAAACATTTAGATTTTCAGGCATTAAACCCATACTTTGAAAACTTGGAGACTTACCATTAATCTGAATCAACTGTTTGGAGGTTATGCCTAAAAAGTCAGGCATTGGTGTTAAGTTCGATATAATTTTAATTGGAAAAAATCGATCAATTGAATCAGGAAAGAACGCCCTGAGAATTGGCTCTCCAGGGAAAAAGAATAGTATAAACGTTACAATTGATATAGCATTATTCTTTAATACAAGAGCGAAAAGCATTCCAAGCATCATATAGGCAAATGATTGAATGAAAAGCACAAAAACAAATGGTGACTTCTCAAAAACACTAGAAATGGTGATAGAATCGGAATATACAAAACCTAATAAGAAGCTAGATAGAAGAACCAAGACCAAAGCATAAATAGAAAGTGTTGCCATAACTATCATTTTAGCATTAAGCAGCTGATTGCGACTAACGCCATCTATTATCTGTTTCCTGAATGTTCTAAACTGAAACTCATTACCAACAAGTATAATTGCAAGAATTCCAAGTAAAATATTGAACCAACTACCTATCCAAGATAATGTTTCCCATACATAAGGGAATGAGACTAAGATATCGAGCTTTATACCCTGAAATTGAAGATTAACTCTAGAACCAATTACAACTACCAATAAAAATAATACTGCATGAAGTATAACAATAGTTCTGAAACCAGGGTAACCTAATGTTTTAATAAATTCAAGTTTTAATATATTTCTCATGGCTCTTACAATTTTTCAGGTTTACCAACTAATTCTAGGAATTGTGACTCAAGAGTTTTGTGTCTTAATTCAATTCTACTTAAAGCAATACCACAACCAATAAGCCATGTATTAAGCGCAGAAGGTGAATAGTCATCCACAAGTTCAACTAAAAGAGTAGAATTCTCAATACCAATTAACTTGCAGTTTGCATTCTGCCCAAGTTGAACTTTTAACAAATCCAAATCATCAGACTCAAGTAAGACAACTTTCTTTTCATTAAGCAGTTCAGCAACCTTTCCTGATGCAATACATTTCCCTTTTTTCAAAATTATCACACTAGGACATACTTTCTCAACTTCGTCGAGGATATGGCTGGCCATAATGATCGTTTTACCCTTCGATGCCTGATGCTTAATTATCTCTCGCACTTCTGCAATTCCTTCAGGATCCAACCCATTAGTTGGTTCATCAAGAACAAGCACTTCGGGTTCGCCCAAAAGAGTACTTGCAATTGCCAAACGCTGCTTCATTCCTAGCGAGAGAGTATAAAACTGTGATTTACTACGCTTTAAAAGACCAACTTCATCCAATACGCGTTGAATATCACCTTCGCCATAACCTCTAGCCAGAGCTGTTATTTGCAAGTTCTTCTCAAGATTGAGGTACGGGTAAAAATATGGAACTTCGAGCAAAGCCCCGATTCGTTTATTTGCCGATTCACCCTTTAAACCTTCAAACCAAGTATAACTACCGCTTGTTGGGTTAATTACTGAAAGTATTATTGAAAGTGCTGTTGTTTTTCCGCTACCATTTGGCCCGAGTAAACCTATAACGTCGCCACGCCTAACGGTAAAAGACAACTGATCAACAGCTGTAATGCTTCCGAATACTTTGCAAATTGAATTTACACTTAGTACTGTTTCCACAAGAATATTTTTTAATTAACATGTTAAATATAATCTATTTCAGCAATGTAAATAACTAATACAAGAAAGACTGTTTAACTGTTCATTTGTTACAAATTTTCAGCATTTTCGGTAATCAAGATTTTAGACTCTAAATATCAAACTTTCGCAAAATAAATAAGGTTGACACTGCCAACCTTATTAATATACCTTATATAAATACTAGTTTCCTAATTCGGATAAGAATTTAATCCTTATTAACCTAATCTCTTCTTCGTTGAAGTCCTCATCACCAAGATATTTCAAAGCTTCGTCAATTGACTCAGTTTCTGCCTCATCGTGGAAATAGGTAAAGATTTCATCTCGTTTCTCCTCTTCGATGGTTTTATCGATATAGTAATCGATATTAATCTTAGTTCCAGAGTTAACAATTGCTTCTATCTCGTTAAGGAGTTCAGACATTTCAAGATTTTTTGCATTTGCAATATCTTCCAAATCCATCTTACGATCTATACTTTGTATTATGAATACTTTTAGAAGCGATTTATTGGCAATTGATTTCACCACCATATCCTGAGGACGGATGATCTCCTTATCGTCAACATATGCTTTAATTAGATCGATAAACTCTTTCCCATATCGCTTCGCTTTACCAGCTCCTACACCTGATATATTTTGAAGTTCCTCAATGGTAATAGGGTATTGAATTGACATATCCTCGAGCGATGGATCTTGAAAAATAACGAACGGAGGAAGATTCTTTTTCTTCGAAACCTTTTTCCGAAGATCCTTAAGCATATTAAAGAGTTCATCATCAACTGCTCCTGATTTTCCTGCAGGTGGCCCCATTGTATCATCATCATCAGCCTCCTCGTATTCATGATCCTGAGCAAACATAACATCGTAAGGCTTCTCAAGGAATTCCTTACCTTTCTCGGTAAGTAGCATCAACCCATAGTTATCAATATCCTTATCGAGGAACTTAAGAACCATGGCTTGTCGGATTATTGCATTCCAAAACCGAACATCCTTATCCTGACCCTCACCAAAAGTTTCAAGTTTATTGTGCTTATATGATTTTACAGCTGTATTGGCATTCCCTATTAGGATGTTAATAATATGATCTGATTTAAACTTCTCTTTTACAGCAACTACAGTCTCAAGAACCATTTGAAGATATTCATGACCCTCAAATTGTTGTTTAGGATTCAAACAATTGTCGCAACAGCCGCAGTTATCCTCTTTGTATTCTTCTCCAAAATAGTGTAAAAGCATTTTCCTGCGACACACTGAGGTCTCGGCATAGGTAACAGTTTCGAGAAGAAGCTGTTTCCCAATTTCTTGCTCAGCAACAGGTTTACCCTGCATAAATTTCTCAAGTTTCTGAATATCCTTATAGCTGTAAAAGGTAATACATTGCCCTTCGCCACCATCCCTACCAGAGCGGCCTGTTTCCTGATAATATCCTTCAAGGCTTTTGGGAATATCGTAGTGAATTACATAACGAACATCGGGTTTATCGATACCCATTCCAAATGCGATGGTTGCAACAATTACATCAACATCTTCCATCAAGTATTTATCCTGATTCCCAGAGCGAGTATTAGAATCCATCCCAGCATGGTAAGCTAGAGCCTTAATCCCATTAACCTTAAGTATTTCGGCTAATTCTTCAACCTTCTTACGGCTTAAACAGTATATTATCCCTGACTTACCCGTGTTATTTTTGATATACTTAATAATCTCCTTTGTAGCATTAACCTTGGGTCGTATTTCGTAATACAGATTTGGCCTATTGAATGATGATTTAAAAACGTTAGCATCAAGCATTCCGAGATTTTTCTGAATATCGCTTTGCACTTTAGGTGTAGCAGTTGCAGTTAGAGCAATAAGCGGAGCATTACCAATTTCGTTTATAATTGGGCGAATCCGACGATATTCAGGTCTAAAATCATGACCCCATTCTGAAATACAATGAGCCTCATCTATTGCATAAAATGATATCTTGACTCCTTTAAGAAATTGAATATTCTCCTCCTTCGTAAGCGATTCGGGAGCAACATATAACATCTTAGTGACACCCGAAGTAACATCTTGCCTTACTTTTTGAATCTGAGCTTTATTTAACGATGAATTCATAAAATGTGCAACACCATCATCTACACTAAAACTACGCATAGCATCAACCTGATTCTTCATCAATGCAATAAGTGGGGAAATAATAATGGCTGTTCCTTCCATTATTAAAGCAGGGAGTTGATAACAAAGGGACTTCCCTCCACCTGTTGGCATAAGAACAAAAGTATCATTCCCAGCCAATACGTTCCGAATAATCACTTCCTGATTTCCCTTAAAATGGCTAAAACCAAAATACTTATTTAAATATTCATTTAAAGATATTTCTGCGTTGATGCTCATATTTGAAATTCCTTCGAATTTTAGTTTCTAAAATTTAACTTAACCTGTAACTTTTATCGTTTTTAATTATCTTAATTTATATGTTTAATATTGTTTAAAAGTTTGCACAACTAACATAAACCAAAAAACAATACTTTTGTACTTTAAATTTACTAAGAATTCTTTTATAAACGCTTGTCTTTTTCGGTTTTTGATTAAAAGACGTTAAAATAAGCTAAATCATGACTACTGATATAAAACAACTCGCTATTCAGACCATCAAAACCGAAGCGGAAGCAATTGGCAAACTCGCTGCATTAGTGGATGATGACTTTGAAAAAAGCGTATCGGTTATCTATAACGGAAAAGGTAGGGTAATTGTTACAGGGATTGGAAAAAGCGCAATAATTGCAAATAAAATTGTTGCAACACTTAACTCAACGGGGACACCTGCCATTTTCATGCATGCTGCCGACGCAATTCATGGTGATTTGGGGATCATCCAACCCGACGACGTAATTATCTGCCTTTCAAAAAGTGGTAGCACACCTGAAATTAAAGTATTAATCCCACTAATTAGAAATTTAGGCAACAAGATCATAGCTATTGTCTCAAGCACCAACTCATACCTTGCGCAGCAATCAGACTATGTGCTAAAAGCCACTGTAGATAAAGAAGCTTGTCCAAACAATCTTGCTCCTACCTCAAGCACAACAGCCCAACTTGTAATTGGTGATGCCCTTGCTGTTTGTTTACTTAAGTTGAGAGGATTTACTCCAGATGATTTTGCACGAGTTCATCCAGGTGGTTCGTTGGGAAAAAAATTGTACATGAGAGTTTCAGACCTTTTCGTTCATGTACAATTTTTTTCCCAACGNNCCAAAGGTTACTCTTGAGGATAAGATTAGAACTATAATTCTAGAAATGACCTCTAAGCGTCTTGGTGCTACAGCGGTACTTAATCCCGATAACACAGTTGCAGGTATAATTACCGATGGAGACTTACGCCGAATGCTTCAAAAAAATGAATCAGTTGAAAAGCTTACGGCAAAGGATATCATGTCAGCAAATCCAAAATCGATAAACAGGGACGAACTTGCAATTCATGCCTTTAACAAAATGGAATCATACAAAATTACTCAGCTTATTGTTACTGATAACGACAAGTATGCGGGCATGATTCATCTTCACGACATTCTTAAAGAAGGGATTGTATAGCCATGTCAGAGCAGGAAGATCAAAAAGTTCCAGAAGAAGAGAGCAGTACCGGAATGACCTTTATGGGTCATCTAGAGGAATTAAGATGGGTGCTTGTTCGCTCTGCAGCATCGATTTGTATTGCTGCTTGCGCTGCCTTTATTGGTTACAAGTACGTTTTTGACTACATCCTTTTAGGCCCAAAATCTCCTGATTTTTTCACAAATAGATTCATGTGCTACCTTTCAAAGGTGCTTGATTCCCCATCGTTTTGCATTAACTCTAAGCCATTGAAACTAATCAATATCGATATGGCTGGGCAATTTAACACACATGTGCAAGTATCGATTTATGCTGGGTTAATATTGGCTTTCCCATATATAATTTATCAATTATGGAAATTTATTAGTCCTGCACTTTATGATGAGGAACGGAATAAAGCAAGAGGTGCTGTATTAATTATATCAGGGCTTTTCATTATTGGGGTTCTTTTCGGTTATTACTTCATAACTCCATTCTCTGTTGATTTTTTAAGTAGTTATAGCATTAGTACCCAAATTGAGAATACCATAAATTTATCGTCGTACATATCATTAGTATCATCTTTATCGTTAGTATCAGGGCTTGTATTTGAAATGCCAGTGCTCGTATTTTTTTTAACAAAAATTGGAATCATTACACCTGATTTTTTGAAAAAATACAGAAGGCATGCCTTTATAGTAATTCTGATAATAGCAGCAATAATAAGCCCTCCAGATATCTTAAGCATGACTTTGATTTCCATTCCACTTTGGGTATTATTTGAAGTAAGTATTATTGTTTCTAAAAGAATTATAAAGAAAAAAGCTACAGATGTTTAAAAAATAAAAAAAGGGCATATAAAATTTAGGCAGTAACAATAACATTAAAAAGAAGAAAAGAATAACTTACATGTTTTTTATTTACGCATGAGAAAAATCAATAGAATATTAAAACCGTCGATAGTTTTTGCTTTTTTTCTTCTTGTTTTTGCACAAACAAGCATAGCACAGATTACAAAAATTAGAGGGAAAGTGCTAGATGCACAAACAAAAGAATTACTTTCATTTGTGACCCTTTCATTCAAAGGTACCTCAATTGGAACTATTACCGATTCTAAAGGAGAATTCTTTCTCGAAACAAGAGGTGCAAAAGACTCGCTTTATGTATCGTATGTTGGCTACGATTCAAAAAATATAGCAGTACGAAAAGGGCAATACCAGGAAGTAGTAATTGAACTGCAACCAACTTCATTCTCACTCGAAGGTGTAACAATTGTTCCGGGTGAAAATCCTGCACATCCTATCCTCAGAAACATT
>DQHR01000094.1 GCA_003531155.1 Bacteroidales bacterium
ATATAAAATTAACATTGTTCAATTTGACAAACATCACGATTATTTTGATGAAAAAAATAATTATGATGAATCTTTAAAAAAGATGTTACGTTTAAGGCCTATTTTTGCTTCTTTTAAAAAAAGTTGATAGTTAATTTTTTTTTAATAACTTTGGTTATTACTTTTTCTCTTAAAGAACATTTAATGGATAACTCCCAGATCAACACAAGTAAAAAGCAAAATCTTTTTATAATACTTTCCACGCTTTTCCTTACAAACGCTTTAATAGCTGAGGTAATAGGTGCAAAGATTCTATCTTTCGAAAAGATATTCGGGTTACCCCCAATTGCTCTTCGTTTTATAGGCGACACAAGCCTTAGCCTTAACATGAGCGTAGGGGTTATCATATGGCCCATTGTTTTTATTCTTTCTGATATTATCAATGAGTATTTTGGAACAAGTGGGGTAAAGCGTATTAGCTATATCGGTGCAGGTATGATTGCATACGCATTTCTACTTATTTATCTTGCTGTGCAGGCGCCACCTGCAGATTTTTGGCTTCAGAATAATTCGGTTGATTCTGAAGGCAATCCATTTAATATCAACTATGCTTATAATGCCATTTTTAGGCAAGGAATGGGAATAATAATAGGCTCAATAACGGCATTTCTTGTTGGTCAACTAGTTGATGCTTACGTGTTTAAGTACTTACGAAAACTAACTCAACATAAATATCTATGGCTAAGAGCAACAGGCTCAACGGTTGTTTCTCAACTTGTTGATAGTTTTTTAATACTCCTTATTGCGTTCTATTTTCTTGGAAATTGGTCATTAGAACAGGTACTTGCTGTTGGCCTTATTCAGTACATTTACAAAATTGCTCTTGCGATTCTTTTTACCCCAGCAATTTACTTGATGCACAAGCTAATTGACACCTATTTAGGTAAAGAGAAATCAAATGAGATGCAGGAAATTGCCCAGAAACTATAACACAATTTAAAATATTAAAACGCAAAGGCTGTTTCTGTTGAAGCAGCCTTTGCGTTTTTTTATCGAATAATTATTGTTTCTCTTTCTTTCTATTTTTAGGAAGCAGTTTGGTTAAATCATACTTGTATGTAAGTGCTACTCCAAAAGAACGGCTCTTTGTTTTAGTATTATCACCTGCATCATCATGCAAATCAGTCAAACCAAGATTATATCTCAAATCTAGCCCGAAAATCCCGTAATCGGTTGGATATTCAGCGCCACATCCAAAACTAAAGCCCCAATCGTATTTCCTAAACCCGCTACCAAGTTCAGACGTTCCGGCAGGATCATACCACTCTCCTTTTGTTCTAACATCATTAAAAGTACCAGCAATTGCGTAAATTTTGGTTAACCCAAAAGCTTTGAAAGCATACTTAGCTAGAATTGGAATTCCTATATAATTCATTTTAATTCCACCATCAACATCAGTAAACTTCATTCCTCTCGAATAAAAAAGTAATTCCGTTTGAATCGAGAATTTTTCGGTAAATCCAAATTCAGCAACACCTCCAAACTGGTACCCGACCCTATTTGCTGTCTTAACTCCAGGGAACATATCGGAGTAATTTGAAATCGTTGAAAAAGTAGCTCCTGCTTTTGGGCCTACATAAATGTAACCAACACCCTGACCAAATACCGTAAAAATTTGCGCATTAGTGCCCACAACAATTAGCAGGAAGATAGGAAGTAATATTATTTTTCTCATAATTAATGTATTATAGTTAATTATTTATGTTCTAGCTAACTAATTGATACAAAATTACACTAAACTGACAAAACCACAATAATTCCACACCTACATTCACATCCTGTTTGAAACAGTTGGTCAAAATTGGATTCTTAAAGTTTTCCACAAACGCTAGAAAGTAATCAACAAGTATTGATTGCTAAACGTTTAAAGGTATAACTTGCCATTTTATAATTTGATTTTAATGAGTAATCTAGAAAAAATACTTGAATTCTTCAAAACTGTATCGATCACCACATTAAGTCAACTATTTTGGTTGTTTGGTTTGCTTTTCATAATTGGTTTTATTTTATATCTAATTGCGCGATTTACAAGAACAACCTATGTTAAAACCACAGGTTCAACTTTTGATGTTTTTGTAACTGGCTGGATTGGAACCCCAATTCATGAACTAGGCCATGCAATACTATGCCTGATTTTTAGGCATAAAATTACAGAGATAAAACTTTATACCCCAAATACTACAGATGGAACTCTAGGATATGTAAACCACACCTACGATTCAAAAAGCATTTACCAAAAAGTTGGGAACTTCTTCATCGGAATAGGCCCTATTCTATTCGGCGCATTTGTGATTTATTTTCTTTTTTATTTACTAGTACCCAATAACCAAGAGGTTTTTGGATCACTTGATTATCAAAGTAAGATTTTAATTAAAGGCATACACGGAAAGTTCAATGGTATTTGGGAATCTCTAAGCAAATCTATTATTTACACGTTCAACACGTTACTAACCAAAGCGAATTTCTCGAATTACAAATTTTGGGTATTCCTGTACTTAGCTTTTTGTATCTCATCTCACATGGAATTAAGTCCTGCCGATATAAAAGGATCCTGGAGAGGTTTGCTTACTATTATTCTTCTTTTCTTTTGTGTTAACTTAATAATTATTGGACTGGAAACACTAGGCTTTAGCAATCATTTAGGGAAATGGTGGCATTATATTAAATTGGATAGCTACGCATTATCCATCAATAAATTCATAGGAATGTTTGGGGCAATTTTTATATTTTCAACTATTCTCTCTGGATTAAACTTCATATTAACTTATATAGGGTTAACCATATTCAGTTTTTTTAAAGGAAAAGGAATTGTAAACCCTTTTTGGTGAAAGTTTCAAGTCAATTAACTTATAATCTCAAGTATGATGATGTGGCTATCAAAAGAAAAAACGATCAATCCTACCTTAAAGAGGTTAGCAGGATTTATCAACCATTATAATTGTAGCAACCTTGTATCGTTATCAGAATCTACATTCTATATAACCCCACTTCCATTTTATAGCGATTTCAATCTAATCACATTTATCGATTTAAGCTTTAGCCCTTACCTCGAAATACGGCTTCTCGACAATGGTGAGAAATCGATTATACTTGATGGAACACCTCAACCGTTTTATGAAGTAAACGCTATTTCCCCTCTTCAGTTTACAGAAAAGAATGTATTTCAATACGCTATGCTTGTACTCGGCAATACTCAAAAAAACGATAATTCTTACCGGTTAGTCACATCAATTGACGATATTTATTTTAGCCAAGAACCAACAAAAGAGCAATATCAACTTATTGAATCATCTATTAGAACAACAAAAGTAAAACACGAGGAGGGTTCATATAAGATAAAAACCACACTTCTTTTCGACGATACCGTTGCAAAGGTTGTAATAAGGGTATTTGACAACGGAAAGGTTGAAATAGCTAAGGAGAAACTCCTTTTAAACAATATGCCAATCCGCGAATTAGTTCTTGATTAGTATAGATTATATCCTACAAACCAGCGTCTTAAGCTTCTTTTTGTATCAAATAGATATTGGCTGAAATGTTTTTTTTACTTTTGCCTCGTTTAATTAAAACGATAATTTATGAAAGCATTCGTATTCCCCGGTCAGGGTGCACAATTTGTAGGCATGGGTAAGGACCTCTACGATAACTCACCATTGGCAAAGGAAATGTTTGAAAAAGCTAATGAAATTTTAGGTTTCAGAATAACCGACTTAATGTTTGCAGGTACCGACGAGGATCTTAAGCAAACTAAAGTTACACAACCTGCCATCTTCCTTCACTCAGTTATTCTTGCAAAGGTTCTAGGAAGCGACTTTAAACCCGAGATGGTTGCTGGTCATTCTCTTGGTGAATTCTCGGCATTAGTTGCCTCAGGTGCACTAAGTTTCGAAGATGGTTTAAGGCTTGTTTCTGCTCGTGCTCAAGCAATGCAAAAAGCGTGCGAAAAAGAACCCTCAACAATGGCTGCTATTCTTGGTTTAGAGGACGAGAAAGTTGAGGAAATTTGCAAATCAATTGATGAAGTTGTTGTTTGCGCAAACTATAACTGCCCAAGTCAACTTGTTATTTCTGGATCAATTAAGGGTATTGAAATTGCTTGCGAGAAACTATCCGCAGCAGGAGCTAAACGTGCATTAAAACTAATGGTAGGAGGTGCTTTCCACTCACCACTTATGGAACCTGCAAGAGTTGAACTGGAAGCTGCTATCAATAAGACAACCTTCCAAAAACCTATCTGCCCAATCTATCAGAATGTAAATGCAAACAAGGTTACCGACCCCGAAGAGATTAAAAGAAACCTTGTAGCTCAGTTGACCGCCCCTGTTAGATGGACGCAAACCGTTAAAAATATGCTTGCCGATGGCGCTACAAGCTTTGTAGAGTTGGGCCCAGGCAATGTACTTCAAGGGTTAATTAAGAAAGTTGATAGAAACGCTGCTGCTGAAAGTAAGCAAGCTCTGTAAACCATCCAAAATATTATTGTACAAATAGCCGCTTGAAACAGCGGCTATTTGATTTTCAACAATAAAAAAATCTATGGATTTATAGATTAGGGTTAACAACTTTTCCAATAAAGAGAATTGTATTCGTTGTTCGTTCGCGTATAGCAAATACAAATGGCTTGTTAACTTTAAATTCGGTATTGTTGCCAGCACTTGTTTCTCTTATTCCTATTGTAGTAACTGCTGCCGCTTCTGTTCCTAACTCATTTACCTCAACAAAGGTATTCTGCTTAACAAAATCTACAACAAGATTTGCATCTGAAATACCTGACAAATCTGCTAATAAAGAATTAAAAGCATCGCTCATCCCCATACTAATCAACTGATCGTTTAAAAACTTCTCGTAAGAGAATTTAAACTTTGGAAACGAGACTTTCCATTCTGTGCTAGAGTTTGAACTATCAAAATAGGAAGATAAAATATTCCAATTATTATCGTCAAAATCATTATAAAAACTATCGATATTTCCATCTGGTAAAATAATAACCATGGAAAAGTTTTTTCGACCATAACTCAACTCAAGTGCTTTAAATTTTTCATCAAAAAAAACATTTGCATTAAGTTCGAGGTTCATCATGGGTACCTGAATCTCTCCCCCATCAGATAAATAAAAAACACTGTTTTTTGTTTTATCCTTATCAAATTGGTAAGTCCAATTGCCCTTAAAGTAAAGCGCATTCATCAAAAACATCACGGCATCTGATGAAATTTCATCAAGAACCTTTGGTACCTTTCCAAAGGTATTATTGCTTGCCCACCCATTCATAGTAGTTAGCGCAGATGATAAATTAAAATCTAGGCCTTCAATATGGGCGGAAAAGTCATCATTCATAGTTTGGAAAAATGGAGGTTTTACTTCAAAACCCTTTCGATACCAAACGGCATTGGCAAGTGCCAGTTTCACATTAGGATCTGCATCGAGAAGTTGTTGAACTAAACTTTTATAAACATTATTGACCTGCTCTTTCGATAAACCATCATAACCTAATACTTGTTGAATTTGAGAAAATGTATTATTCTCGCAACCATTAAGCAACATAGTAAGAGCAGCACTAGCGCTTAAAGGGGAAAGCATAATATTCCCGTTTTCCTCTCTAGCAGTTTTCAAAAACAGTTCGATTCCGAATTTATTACTACCAGAAATAACTTCAAATGATTTATCAGGCAAATCAAATGTTATTGGTTCACGTATAGGTTCGGTGAATTCCTTTTTACACCCTAGCAAAAAAAGGAGGGCGAAAATCACCAGAAAAAGAATTCTTTTTTTCATTTCCTTATATTTTGTGATTCAACTATTAAGATGAATAATTGAAATAAAAGGTTGCGAAAACAATCTCAATTATTAAGTACGCAACCTTTTAATAATAAAATGCATCTTCATGAACAGTTGGTACTATATTTGTGCAAAATTAGTATTCAACTTTTTTCACGTGGAGTTCTCGAAGGAATTTATTAATAAATTAAAAAAAGAGAATCGAGGTTCGCAGCATGCACTTTATGAGAATTACTCAGCAAAGATGTATGGTGTATGTTTGCGTTATATAAACAACCCAGAGGTTGCTAAAGATATACTCCACGATGGATTTGTAAAGGTGTTTGCATCGATAAAGTCATATAGAAATGAAGGTTCTTTTGAAGGATGGATTAGAAAAATAATTGTGAACACGGCACTTGAGTATATCCGGCAACGAAAAGATTATCTTGAAGTTGAACTCGAGCACGCTAAAAGTAAAACAGCTAAAAGCAATGATGAGCATGATTTAAATTTTTTTTTAGGAATAGTAGCACAACTTCCTACTCAGTACAGAACCGTTTTTAACCTTTATGCTATTGACGATTATTCACATAGCGAAATAGCGGAAATGCTTGATATTTCAGAATCAACAAGTAAATCCAACTATTCAAGGGCTAAGGCAATTTTAAGGGAGAAATTGGAAAAAGTTACCGACTTTAAATATGAAGAGTTTTTACATGAATAAGCAAGAAGAAGAGATGATTCGTGAATTAAAATCGTTGGAGATAAACGCTCCTATCGGTTTATGGAACGAAATTGAATCTACTCTTAAAGCACGAAACCGAAAGCGTACAATAGTGATTACAACTTGGGTTTCTGCAGCAACTCTTGCTTTACTTTTCTCTATTGGCGGATATTTTATACTCCAAAAAGAAACTATTGTTAACGAACCTCTCACAGCAAATACTTCAAATCAATCCACTACTGCAAAAACTGAAGATAGTATATCGGCAAACATCGAAGATACTAGTACTAAAACACTCGATAAGTCAATAAATATAAAGGAAAACACATCTTTACCTAGTCCAGAACAATCAGATTCTTCAATTCAGGAATTTGTTCAAACAAAACAAGAACAATCTGATATTCCTCAGAGAATCAAATTAATTGAGCCTGAAAAATTAGATGAGAAATCTGTTATTTTAGATAAATTACACCTTAAAACTTCAATTGAGAATAGGAAGTATGACCTTTTAGCCTCTTCCGATATTAAGGATAGTAAACGAAATGGTAGTTGGTACCTATCTGCATCAGGTTTTCCTGTATACTCCTATCATTCAGCTGGTGTGGCAAATAAAACCGGAACAGAAAGGCAATCGGGCATTTCTTCATTTGGTGGAGCAATTTCAGTAAGGTATGAGTTTAGTAATAGAATTTCAATAGAGTCTGGCTTATCGCTAGGTTTTATGGGGCAAAAAGAAAAAAATCTTTATCTCTCTAGCTCTAAAAATCCAAGTTTAACGATACTAAGCACAAGTAATAATGAGTATACTAATAACTATGGAACACTGACTGCCTCGAACTCGGATTATACAATAGGCGCTGATGCTCCAATTAATAATCGGATATCATCCGATGTAGGCGTATATAAAATAGATGCATTACAAAAATTTAGATACCTTGAAATTCCGCTACTTATAGCTAAAAACTTTAGCTACAAAAAAATCAACCTTTTTGTAAAAGGAGGATTATCGGCAGGAGTTCTTGTTCAAAATCTTCTTAATTTACAAGGTCAAAATATTAGTTTAAGTGGGAAAACCACAGGAGTTGATAAATTTATAACAACAGCTATTACATCAGTTGGAGTTTCTATCCCACTTTTTAAGAGATCAAACTTGATAATTGAACCATCTTTAAAACTAGGACTTAAGCCTCTTGAACATTCGAATACAAAAAGTTACCCTTTTTCATCTTATATCAAATTCGGAGTTGAAGTACCCATTTGATTTGCATTTAACTTCTTCCGAAAAAGCCTAAAAAAATACTACCTTTGCGAGGTTTCCAAAAACAAAAGGATTGAAAGTATTGTTGTTTAAAAAAATCATTGTATGAAGTTGGATTGCACAAAGTGGAAGAGAATATCGGTTATTGGAACTATTTCATCCTTTTCTCTTATAATTATCATTTACATAATATTGACGGCTGATGTTGCTGGTTGTAGCGAAGTTTCAACTACTAATATCGCTAAACAAGATACATCTCTATCGCGAAATATGGCCTACCAAGTTTCTTTACCTGATACCCTTACATTTGCCAACGAGCAAGTACCTTTGAAATTTTTCGATGTGCGCGAAAGCCTTGATAGGGAATTGCAACTTAACACTTACTGGCATTCACAAACACTCCTATTGCTTAAAAGGGCAAATCGCTTTTTCCCTGTAATAGAGCCAATACTGAAAGAGAAAGGAATTCCTGATGATTTTAAATATTTAGCAGTTGCTGAAAGCGCTTTGGCAAATGAGGTTTCTCCCTCACGAGCCGTTGGCTACTGGCAAATTCTTGAAAAAACGGGAAAAGAACTTGGATTAGAGATAAATAAGGACGTAGATGAACGATATAATATCGATAAATCAACAAGAGCCGCTTGTAGCTATTTACAAAAGAACTATACAAAGTTTGGTAACTGGACCATGGCTGCTGCTTCCTATAATTATGGGAGTAACGGTATCGACAAACAAATTGACCGTCAAAATAACCAGAGTTATTACAATCTAGTTCTTGGAGAGGAAACGGGCAGATACTTATATAGAATTTTGGCTTTTAAAGTTATATTCCAGAACCCTAAAAAATACGGCTTTATACTCGATAAGAACGATTTATACCCTCCGTTAAAATATTATGACGTTGCTGTGGATTCAAGCATAACAAATATTGCTCGCTTTGCCGAGCATTTTGAAACAAATTATAAAATGCTGAAAACGATGAACCCTTGGCTAAGGAGCAACACATTGCCTAACATTACCAAAAAGAAGTACATAATCCATATTCCCAATAAAGATTTTAGAGAAAATGTCTACCAGTAAAGATTTCGGATTTAATTACATAATCTGATATCTAGAGTCTAAAATCTATCATCTAGAATAAAAAAATGAAAATTCTAAAGGGTGAAGCAGCAGAGGTTTCGGTTCAGGGTGCCAGAGTGCACAACCTGAAGAATATCGATGTAAATATCCCTCGGAATAAACTAACTGTAATCACTGGGTTAAGTGGAAGTGGAAAATCATCGCTTGCATTCGATACAATTTATGCAGAAGGGCAGCGTAGGTATATAGATACCATGTCGGCATATGCACGCCAATTTTTAGGTACAATGGAGCGCCCCGACGTTGATAAAATTTCAGGCTTAAGCCCAGTAATATCTATAGAGCAGAAAACTACAAGTAAAAATCCTCGATCAACAGTTGGAACCATTACTGAGATTTACGATTTCCTTCGTTTGCTTTTTGCCCGTGCCTCTACAGCTTATTCGTACAATACTGGTGAGGAGATGGTTCGTTATAACGATGAGAAAATAGTAAACCTTATCCTTGAGAATTTTGCTGAGAAGAAAACTGGAATCCTTGCCCCCATTGTACGTGGACGTAAAGGACACTACAAAGAACTATTTGAACAGCTACGCAAAAAAGGCTACATCTACGCAAGGGTTAATGGTGAGATAATAGAGATGCGCCCTGGCTTTAAACTGGATAGATACAAAACACATCATATTGAATTAGTTATCGATAAGATGAAGGTATCGGAACAGGACAGAAAACGGCTTTCAGATTCGGTTGTAAATGCCATGGGACATGGCAAAGGCACTATCATGGTGCTTGATATGGACGCTAACACAAGTCGATACTTTAGCCGCCATTTGATGTGCCCAACTACAGGCATTTCATACGATGAGCCAGCTCCTCATACATTTTCGTTCAACTCACCACAAGGTGCTTGCCCTCATTGCAATGGAATTGGAACTGTTAGTGAGGCTGATTTAACGAAGATTATTCCAAATCCAAAGCTAAGCATCAATAAAGGTGGTATCGAGCCATTAGGTCCTTATAAAAGTTCGCTTATATTCTGGCAACTCGAAGCAATTGCTTCAAAACATGAATTTTCGTTATCAGATCCTATCGAAAATATCCCTGAAGAAGCCTTAAATATTATCCTTTATGGCTCTGAAGAGCAGTACAAGTTAAAACATCCTTCATTAGGGCTTTCATCATCGTACTTTCTGAGTTTTGAAGGCGTTGTAAACTTTGTTCAAAATCATCAAAACGAAGAGATGAGCGGAAAAGGGCCCAAGTGGGCCGAGCAGTTCATTCGCCAAGTTAGCTGCCCAGTCTGCCATGGAGCGCGTTTAAAATCTGAATCGCTTTGGTTTAAGATTGATGGGAAAAGTATTGCCGAGGTATCGGCAATGGATATTGACGATTTATGGCAGTGGTTACAAGGTTTAGAAAATAGACTCAATAATCGCCAAAAGGCTATTGCAACCGAAATTCTTAAGGAGATACGAGAACGCATTAGTTTTCTTCGCGATGTTGGATTAAACTACCTGTCGCTTAATCGAAGTTCAGGTTCGCTTTCGGGCGGAGAAAGTCAGCGTATTAGACTTGCTACGCAAATTGGTTCAAAGTTGGTTAATGTGCTTTATATCCTCGATGAGCCAAGCATTGGATTACATCAGCGTGATAACATTCGCCTAATCGAATCACTTCGGAACCTTCGCGATGCTGGCAACTCAGTTATTGTTGTTGAGCACGATGAGGAGATGATTCTATCGGCCGATCATGTAGTGGATATTGGCCCACATGCCGGAAGGTTAGGCGGTAAAATAGTTGCCGAAGGAACGCCTGAGCAAATTTCCAAAACCGATACACTTACTGCAAAATATCTCAACGGAACACTATCTATTCCCACTCCCAAAGAGCGAAGGAAAGGTAATGGCGAAACGATTAACATTAAAGGAGCAAAAGGCAATAACCTCAAAAATATTAACGTAGAGTTTCCGTTAGGAATGTTTATCTGCATTACAGGAGTATCGGGTAGTGGAAAATCAACTCTAATCAACGAAACATTACACCCTGCCATAAGTAAAGTTTTATATAGATCGTTTCAAGAGCCATTAGAGTATGGGAAATTGATCGGACTGGAAAATATTGACAAAGTAATTGAGGTTGACCAATCGCCCATTGGACGGACACCAAGATCGAATCCTGCAACCTATACAGGTGTGATGACGGATATCCGTAAACTGTTCGAGATGACACCAGATGCTAAAATCCGAGGCTACAAAGCGGGTCGATTCTCATTCAATGTAAAGGGAGGGAGATGTGAAACGTGCAAGGGTGCAGGAGTGCAGGTTATCGAAATGAATTTTTTACCCGATGTATATATTAAATGTAAGGAGTGTTCGGGTTTACGTTACAACAGAGAAACGCTTGAAGTGATGTTTAAGGGTAAGAACATCAGCCAAATTCTTGATATGAACATCAATCAATCTGTTGAGTTTTTTGAAAACATTCCTGCCATTTATCAAAAACTGAAAACGCTTAATGAGGTTGGGCTAGGCTATATTACACTTGGACAGCCCTCAACTACTCTATCAGGGGGCGAGTCGCAACGGGTTAAGTTAGCTGCCGAGTTGGCAAAACGTGATACAGGAAAGACACTCTATATCCTAGACGAACCCACAACTGGCCTGCACTTCGAAGATGTGAGAGTGCTTTTAGAAGTTCTAAATCGCTTAGTAGATAAAGGCAACACCGTTATGGTGATTGAACACAATATGGATGTGATAAAAACTGCCGATTATATTATAGATCTAGGTCCTGAAGGCGGTGCTGGCGGAGGAGAACTTATTTGTGCCGGTACCCCAGAGGAAGTGATGAAGAATAAAAAAAGCTACACTGCTGAATATCTCAAAAGGAATCTAAAAAGGGTACATTAACAAATAAGTTGACAAGCTTATAAGTCGACAAGTGAATAAGTACAAACAACGATCAACTAACAACTGTCAACTATTCCTTATACCAACCAGAATAAAACAAGTAGTTGCGAGCAATACGTTCGTTCATATCCTTGCTTTGAGTGGGATCAACAGTTTTTATGAACTTTGCTGGCACACCAGCATAAATGCTGCATGGCTCAACTACTGTTTTCTCCATGATTAGAGCATTGGCTGCAACGATTGCCCCCTCACCTATTACAGCATTATCCATTACGGTTGAGCCCATTCCAAGCAATGCACCATTCTTAACCTCGGCACCGTGAACAATAACTCCATGTCCAATGGAAACATCATCGCCAATGTTTAAAGTCGTTTTCTGATATGTTGTATGAAGCACTGCATTATCCTGAATATTAACACGATTTCCTATCCTAATGGAATTAACATCTCCACGAAGAACTGCGCCATACCAAATACTACAGTCATCGCCAATCTCTACATCACCAATGATAACAGCTGTTTCGGCAATAAAGCAATTTTTCCCAATTTTCGGGGTGATGCCCCTTAATGGTTTAATTATTGACATATTATATGAATTTTTATGTAAAGTTAGTGATTTTAGTCAAGCCATGTTGCTATTTTAGGTGTTATGGCCTACTTCGTTTTTTTAATATTCATTCCCTAAATCTTTAATATTCTGATTAAAGTCATCCATAATGATGTTGTAAAATACATTAATAGATTCTTCTTATATTATAAAATAGTTAATTTTGTATCCTAATTTTTATAGCCTAAAAATGATTATTTATTTTGTTATCAATCAATTATGGGTTATTTAATGATTCTAAAGTTAACTTTTTCGGTTAAAACTTTTCAAAATTTAATTTAATCTGACATGAGTGAACAAAAACAAGTCCTTGAGATCGACGAAGTGGTTGTACGCTTCTCTGGCGACTCAGGTGACGGAATGCAGTTGACTGGTACATTGTTCTCAGATGCATCAGCATTGTTTGGGAACAGTGTAAGCACATTTCCAGATTACCCTTCGGAGATCCGTGCTCCGCAGGGGACGATTGGCGGTGTCTCAGGCTTCCAAGTTAATATTGGAAGTACAAAGGTTAATACACCTGGAGATTACTGTGATGTGCTTGTTGCAATGAACCCTGCAGCTCTTAAGGCAAATGCAAAGTGGGTTAAGCCCGGTGGTATGATCATAATCGATAGCGATACCG
>DQHR01000077.1 GCA_003531155.1 Bacteroidales bacterium
GCTTTGATCTGCTTTAATATCAGAAATTGTATAGGTTGAAATAGCCCCTTTAAGAACACCATTAACGTATAGTTCCTTTACATGGTATCCTGTATTAGGAACTAAGGTTATATTTGAACTACTCCCGCATTCAACCACAGAACTTGATATATTTACAGTTCCAGCATTTGAAGGTTGAGAAGACGCTATAATGGTATATCTAAATACCCCGGAGGCTAGATCTTGCCCAGAGTAATGATAATCGTACTTTTTCAGAATATTGTTCTTATCATCTCTAATTTCATTTAACCTGTTAAGGGCATCATAATAGTAGAAGGAAGTTATTCCATTAGGATCGGTTTCTGAGGTAATGCCAACGCCTGGATTGTAAGTGTAAGAGCTATAATGCGAACCTTCTGGTATAATAGATTTGATTGAATCGTTAAGTAGTTTAAGTTGGTTCTTCTCTGCGTCATTGCTTATTGTTGTAAAATTACCAAGTCTATCAAGTTTTGTTTTAAGGCCAGTTAACGTGGATATTTTATCATATTTCATATTGATAAACTTTGCAACAGGATACTGGGAATTATAGCCCCAATAGAAAGAATTAACGGGATTTTTATATTTTCTTATTTCAGTTACATTCCCTAAGTTATCATAATCGTATTCGGCCGTTTTTAGAACGCTAACGTAGTTGGTGTTGGTTGCTGCATTGTAACTGTCTAAAAGTAGGCTTGATATACCTATCAGGTTGCCTTTAGCATCGTAATCATATGTCTCTCCATCGATTAGTTTTTTCGATATATCATTAGCATCTAATATTTTAAAAAGTTTAACGCTATCGGAAAGGCCAACCATATAGCTGCTGGTGAACTTGTTACTTCCTTGGCTGGCATAATAAATGGCTTTAAGGAATCGATCCCCCTTGTTTGCGATTATTTCAACTGGATCGAGATACTGGTTGTAAGAATAGCTCGCATCACTAGTAACCCTTGAGATGGTATCCGTTTTGCTGGTGAAGGATGTATTCCTTGATGTTTTTAATGCAACATCTCCATTAGAGAAGAACGAAGTGCTTAAATATTTTTGTGGAAGGTTTCTTGGATAGCTATCTATAGGATCCCATCCCCAACCCAAATCTTCACACATCCAGTTTGAGTATTTCTGGGTGTTAAGTATGAATGTTACCGGTCGAGTGAGTTCGTCAAAAATAGAATTATCAGCGTAAGTTTCATAGGTATTTTCAGTCCTTTCTAGTTCTTTACCAAGGCTATTATAAATTCTTCGCGCTTTTAGCATTGGTACAATGCTATTCCCTTTCGTAACCCCCACGTAGTTCTCTTCGGTAAAGCCTGCGTATGAATCTGATGAGGTTGAAAAAAGATAACCACCGGACGCATTAGAATAGGCAGAAGCGCAAGGTAAGGTGTAGGAGTGAATTACAGCGGAAGGCATACCTTCGATAGTAAGTACTTTGCCATAGTAAAATCCTTTGGGAGCATTTGGCGATTGGCCATCGATACTGTTCCCACTAGATATAGTTGTGAGGGGTGTGTTGTTTGATAAGAGAATGTTTGTCGTATAATTGGTAATATAATTTGCAATATCAGCAGATTGTACGCTCGTTGGACTGCCTGCGAGAGCATAGTACAAGTAGTTTTTACTCCGTACTAAAGTGTTATTTTCGTAGTCCTCTGTACGTTTTACCCTTATCCCAGCTGCGTAATAAACTTTATTATTTGTAACCTCATAGTTCGGTTCGTATGAAATTTCTGTTCTTCCTCCCGTTGGGTAGGTTATGCTCTTTAGCGAACCAATAATTATGGAATTTGGGCAAACGTACCTATTCCCGTTAGTATTATCGACATACTGAAATTCAACTTTAGTTATTGGAACCAGAGAGTTGTTGGAATACTGCCCATTTTGGTAACCGAATAGATCTTGCGCCATTGCTCCGTATGCACAAACATCGTAAAGATTGTTGTAGTCTAGAATGTATGGTTTGGCTAAATTTGATGGATTTTGGCCAACTGACGATAGGAAAAGTCTCCCATTGCGTACAAGATACGACAAGTTGTATTCCTTGATTGTAGAACCCTTTACCCTATCAACTACTTTGATATTAGTGAGTTTTGTTTTCCATAAGGCCAGGTTGTCATCATCTGTATAGGTAAATAATACCAAGTATTTAGGAGAAATGATGCTATCAACCAAGCAACTCTCGTAATCAAATTCACTACTGTTTCTTATGATATCATC
Organism: Bacteroidales bacterium; assembly: GCA_003531155.1. Lineage (GTDB taxonomy): Bacteria > Bacteroidota > Bacteroidia > Bacteroidales > Tenuifilaceae > UBA8529. The sequence goes on from DQHR01000077.1 coordinate 2,239, forward strand.
AATAGGTCCATTTTGTCCTTCAGATAGAGGAGAGAATACCTGTTGCATGCTTGTTAAAAGAGAGCAATTTGTAATGGAAACCTTTTTGTACTTATACTCAATGTTTAGGTTATTCTTGGTGGTAATCTTCTTTAAAAGCCAGCCGGTTATCCCTTGTCCATAAACGGTTGCAATAGGTGCTCCAGGTTGTTGGGAATTAGATCTTGATGTATTGGCGTTTACTTCAACATGCGAAATATCACCCCCAAATTCATATGTATTTCCCAAGCCATCCTCAGCAGTAAAAGATGAGTGCAGTTCAGAGTTAAGCGTATTGTTTAATTTTATTCGATCTATTGTTTGTTTGTAGATAGAAATGTTATTATTTACATCTTTAAAAAACACGAAATCTCCGCTATACCCATTAAAGGAATAATTGAAATTATCAGGCGAACAATCCACCCCATTCTCTCCAAATAATTCGAAAAGATCAAGTTTTTGATTACAGTCCTGAAGGTTATTCCAACCCAGAACGCTGGGCTTATACTGATTGGGCATATTCAAGTAACCATACATATTCTCATCCTCGAGCCCTACAATGTTACGATTTACTCGCCCATCAGCAACTAGACTCCAGTTTTGACCGACAGAAGTTGAAAGGTCATTTACCCTTACGCCTGAACTATTATAAACGAGTTCTATTGGAATTTTGACTCCATCAACCTCGAACGAAAAGATAGGTATCTTTACATCTAGCGTTCCTTTGCTAGTATTAGCTCCAAGATTTCCGTACTGCTCTATTGATTGAGCGGTTGGCGATTTTGGAATAACAAATGGCTCGTATTCTCTGTGTACTGTTGTTGTGACATCTTGAGCCGATAATCTGCCACAAATAAACAATAACAAGAAGATTTTAGTTCCTTTTAAGTTCATTATAAAAAAATTAATTAATGGTTATGCTGTTTTTATTTAAAATAGTATTGTACGGTAGATAAATAATGACTTTTTTAATTGTTAATTAACAAATACAAATCAATAAGCTAAACTTTCTACTGGTTTGTATATTAAAGTTATTATTTTTTTTAAAAACTATTACTATCAACTTATTTTTTATGTCTTATATTGAAAATGTCGTCAACCCCTCAAAACAATTGAATAGGATTTATTCCAACGAAATGCATAGTTTGAATAATGGTAAGAGTGTGGCAATAAGAATAATACCTGCCATTGCATCCATTATAATAATTAGGATTGGGTCCAGCAGGTTGCACATTGCGGCTATTTGCCCTTCAATTTCATTATTGGACTGGTGGCTAAGCTCGTTGAATATTGACTCTCCTACTTTTGATCTCTATTATTGTAACGGAAATAAATTTCGAATACTCAAGGTTGCTTGAGGAAGCATTAATAACAGAAGATTCCTTGTTGAGAAGATAAATTTATTGTCAGGACTGTAAAAAGAAAGTATTTATCAACTTGCAGATATTTAAAATATTAGAAAAACCTCAAAATTTGAATGTTGAAAAATAGTACAAAAACAGAATCCAAATGATTCTCTTCAGTTTTTTTAAAGAATATAATTGGCGTGATTGCAGAGTTTTACTTAAGCCAAAATATTAATTTGTAAAAGCTGCTATTTGTTACTAAAAAAAGGTTTGCATGCAAAAGCAGGGCAAGAATCAAAATAAAGTGCACCAGCTCCCATTATGGCAATATCATGGTTTTGCGAACATTCAACTTTAAAGTTGCTTTTTACTTTTTCAAAAGGAAACCGACTTATAGATTCATTCATTGACTGCTTAAACAGGTCAAAACCTGAGCTAATGGAACCTCCAATAATTGCTGCATCTGGGGCGAGTGAAAACATAGTTAATTTTATGAACTCACCTAAATTTTGACCGAATTCATGCCATATTTTAAGAGCCTTTTTATCCCCATCTTTTGCTTTTTGAAAAGCATCTTGTCCAATTAAACCATGATATCTTTCAAAAACTGTCCGCTACAATATTTTTCAAAAGAACTTTCCTTGTAAGAGATTGACCCAAATTCTCCAGCACCAGAGAAACAGCCTGAATATAGTTTATTATCGATAATAATTCCTGTACCAACGCCTGTTCCGAGTGTTACTCCAACAAAATTCCTGTGCTTTTGACCAATTCCGAAGTACTTCTCACCTAGGGCAAAGCAGTTCGCATCGTTATTTATAAATGTTGGAACATTATATCTTAGTTGGAGGTGTTCTTTTAGCGTTACTTCTTGCCAAGATGAAATATTCTGAAGTTGGTATACAATTCCATTCTCAGGATCTACAAGCCCTGGAACTCCAACTCCTATCCCTCTTACTTCTTGTTGCCATACTTTGTCAATTGCAATAAAAACGTTCTGTATGATATGGGCTTTCGATTCATTTGGCTCAGTATCAATCGTAACTTTGTTGACTATGATGTTATTGGATATTAAACCTGCGGAAATTTTTGTTCCCCCAATATCTACCCCAATTATCTTATCTTTCATTTTAGGTTATTGTTCAGTAAAAATTTTATTAACTACTACATTCATTCGTTATTTACTATTCCCTCCATTGATTTTTCAAGCTCGCGAGCATGTGCTAAAAATTCATCTACTGTCATCTCTTTATAGTAGAGTAACCCATGGCTAGATCTAATTCTTGGACTTTCGTTAAGGTAAAAATAGTTTTTGCCAAGTAGTAGTTGTATTTGCTTTAGCTGTTCAACCCAAATTTTCTTCGTTAAATCACTAAAGCTGCCATCGAGTTGATAACTTGGGAAAGATGCGTCAACTTGGCTTAGATAGCAGTTGTTGAAAGATGTATCGAGTGTTGCCATTGCATTAAGCGATACTGGAACAATTTTGTTCGCATCGGCAGGGTGGAATTTGTACCATACGTTTCGGTAGCCCCATACTCTTAACTTAGATAAATCTTCTTCTTTAGTCCAAAGTCGCAAGGCATCAGCAATAGTTTGCAATACTTTATAATGAGTGTCTGGCCCACTTCCTTCAGGATCAAATGCTAGGCTGACTACTGTTGGCTTTATGAGCCTTNNCAAAATGAGCCCAAACCAGTTCTTCCTCAAACTCACGGAGCATTCCTTTAAGTTTTTGAATTTTAGGAGGGTTTTTCTCACCGTCGTAGCTTGAATCCAGTACTTTAAGAATTTCCTCAATATCTTGTTTCAAACTATCGATGCTCGAAGAGCCGTAAATCTCAATAATTGCTCGAACTACCCTATGGGCTAATCCCCTTCGGCGTTCAGAAGGTTCGCCAGATGCCACTTTATCCAGATAGTGAGAAACATCTTTGTCCCATTTCTTCTTGTATCCATCTATAAAAAAATCTGAGTAAAGCACCATCTGAATTAGTCCAATATTCAGGAACTTAAGCGTATCTTCGAGCGCGTTCTTAACAAAGTTATTTGTTACAGCGGTAAAGCCTGAAGTAAGTACTGAGAAATACGCTTTATTTGTCTCATTTCGAAGTAAACGGTGGATATGCGGTAGCATTCCAAGCATAATATCGTCATGGTGTGGGCCAGTATGGTAGTAAACTTGATTGTTTTCTGTAGCCATACCTGCTACCATCTTATCAATTATCGATTTTTCAACTGATTTAACAGTTTCAAGCGATAAATTGGGGATTTGTTTACAATACTTATCTGCAACCAAATCGTCAATTATAAGATTATGCCCGTATTTATCAACTCGTTTGCAAAGATCGATAATAGCTCTTTCGGTTTTTTCGTGAGTCCACTCGCCTGTTTGGTAATAATGTTCCACACAATCGTTGAGCATGCAAGCGGCTCCATTTGTAATATAGAAGCGAGCATTCTTGAGCTTTCCTAGAACTGTGGCCGGATATATGTTTGATGGTTCGGATTCTAACGCACTTTTTACCATTGGTGCTTTAGCCTCTCCAGCAGCAAATATTATAGCCACCGCTTCGGGATTATATGTTATTGTTTCGAGCCCAATTGTAATAACTAAACGATTTCGAGATACCTCAATACCTCCTAAATCGGAGGCTGCTACTGCCTGTGTTTCGAAATTAGTTGCAGTAAGCCGTGTAGTGGAATGGTGATCGGAGCCACGGGTATTAAACGCAATATGACCATCGGGGCCAATGCCTCCGAGGAAAAAACCTATGCCTCCCTTTTGGCGGATCTCAAATTCGTATTTGGTACACCAATCATCAATTTTGAAAATAGCCTGCTGCTGTAGTTGCTCAAAAGAAGTTTTTGCTTCACGATACCTCAGTGTTAAGTCAACAATGCTATTCGGGAATATTTCGCTAAAATGCTTGTTTTCTGGCAGTTGAATTTCGTCACAATTGATAAGCAACGATTTGNNAAACCCTTCAATATAATACTTGTTTACGTAATGATAAAAGCTGTTTTTTTGTTTTGAACTTATTGGGTAAAATTCATCGATTTGTACAAAGTGCAGATTCGATAAACTTGGTTTAGTTTTGGCTTTTATGCCATATTTTTCTAAAATTACACGTCCTTTTTCCTCATTCCAATTATTTAAAAGGAATTGAGTCCATTTAATAAAATGCTCAGGAGTTTTACCTGTAGGTAAACTAATTACTCCATTTGGATTTTCCGAAACCCATTCAACAAACCTTAATGCTGTAAAAAGACCCAGTAGGGGAAAGTTTTCTACCGTAACATAAGGTATTTTGGTGTTTATACCCTTTATGCTAGATTGTTCCAAAAACGACCTCTCGACACTAGAAAAATAATCTGCGTTCATATTTGTTTTCATTTAATTAGGAGATGTTTCCCTCTTTTTGTATAAAGTATAATGAAACTATTATATAAAATACTAGAGTGCAAATTGCTTTTAAATTAAGGTGGTATTAAATAGCCAAATCTAGTAAAAATCTTTTCTCACACAGATACTATTTAATAAGTCTCCGCATAAGGATAGATTTTATGTATAAAAGAATTAGTAGTTTGAAAGTATAATCTTTATAGAACTGTCAAATAATCGTTGTAATCAAAATTTTAGGCAAAATTTGAAGATTTGCTATTAAACTTATATAAGTTTTTAGATTAAAATGAATAATACAATAAAAAAAGGGTGCCTTTCGGCACCCTCACTTCAATTGTATATATGGTAGGTTTAGGGTGTACTCTATTCTTCTTCCTGTTCGGCTTCGTAAGCTTTAAGAAGTTTATCCTGAACATCGGAAGGAACTTGCTCGTACGATGCAAATTTCATATTGTAAGTAGCTCGTCCGCTGGTTAACGACGATAATGAGGTTGAATATTTGTTCATCTCAGCAAGAGGAACTCTTGCGTTGATAATCTCAAAGCCTTTATCGCTTCCCATACCCATAATAATTGCACGGCGGTTTTGAAGGTCGCTCATTACATCACCCATTCTATCAGCAGGAACTAGTACTTCAACATCGTAAACGGGTTCCATAATCTTGGGTCCTGCTTCTTTAAATGCGTTTTTGAATGCATTACGCCCAGCAAGTTTAAACGAAATTTCGTTTGAATCAACGGGGTGCATCTTACCATCGTAAACTGCAACACGGATATCACGAGCGTATGAACCTGTTAGAGGTCCTTGTTCAATCTTCTCCATAATACCTTTTAAAATTGCAGGTAAGAAGCGAGCATCGATAGCACCGCCAACAATACAGTTGTAGAATACAAGTTTTCCTCCCCACTCAAGAGCAATCTCTTCTTTACCTCTAACGCTGATATTAACCTCTTTCCCTCCAATTTTGTATTTGGTAGGATCTGGATTGCCTTCAACGTGCGGTTCAATTACGATGTGAACCTCGCCAAATTGCCCGGCTCCACCTGATTGTTTTTTATGACGGTAGTCAGCAGCAGCAAGTTTCGTAATGGTCTCACGATAAGGAATACGTGGAGGTATAAACTCAATATCAATCTTATGAAGGTTGGTTAAATGCCATTTAAGGATATTCAAATGATGTTCGCCTTGTCCTGATACAAGAATTTGACGAAGTTCTTTTGAGTGCTCAACAATAATTGTTGGATCTTCTTGGTGTGCACGGTTTAATAATTCACCCATTTTCTCAGTATCAGCCTCGTTTTTAGCCTTGATAGCTGTACGGAATTTTGAGTTGGGGAATGTCATTGGTTCATACTTAACACCGTTAAGAGCAGGAACGGCAAGTGTATGATTTGTTTTAGTGTTCTTTAGTTTTACAGTAGCACCTATATCGCCAGCTACCATTTCGGTAACCTTTACACGGTTTTTACCCGCAACAACAAATAGTTGAGCAATTCGCTCTTTAACATCATTGTTACTGTTCACCAAATCCATACCTTCGGTTACTTTTCCAGACATTACTCTGAAATAATTGATTTCACCAATATGAGGTTCAACCGAAGTTTTAAAGATATATAATGAAGTAGGTGCAGATTCATCACATTTAATCTCTTTTCCACTGTCATTACCTGGCATTGGAACTTGATTTGGGTATGGAGCGACGTTAAGGATGAAATCCATCAAGCGTTTTGTACCAATATTACGTTTACCTGATGTACAGAATACAGGGAAAAGATTGCGCTTGGTTAATCCTATCGATAAACCTTTGCGCATTTCATCTTCGCTAAGCGAACCTTGCTCAAAGAATTTTTCCATCAACGACTCGTCGTTTTCAGCAGCAGCTTCCACAAGTGCGTTATGAAGTTCAGTTGCTTTATCCATTTCCTCTGCTGGAATTGGGAAATCCTCGCGAACACCAGTATCACCTTTGAACTTGTAAAGTTTCATGGTTAGCACATCAACAAAAGCATTGAACTCACTACCGGGGTTGATTGGGTATTGAACCAAAACTACTTTATTACCAAAACTTTGCTTAATTGATTCTAAAGTTTGATCGAAGTTAGCCTTATCTTGATCAAGCTGGTTAATAGCAATAACCATTGGCTTATGCATGCGTTCAGCGTGACGGTTGAAAATTTCTGTACCAACCTCTACTCCATACTGAGCATTAACAACCATAATAGCAGTGTCAGTTGGGCGCATTGCTGAAATAACAGCACCAACGAAATCGTCGGAACCTGGAGTATCTATAATATTTAGCTTACGATCGAGGAATTCGGTATAAAGGATAGTAGAAAAAATGGAACGTTGGTTTTGTTGCTCTATTTCAGAGTAATCCGAAACAGTGTTCTTCCCCTCAATTGTCCCTTTTCGTTCAATGACTTTACCCTCAAACATCATCGACTCGGCTAGAAGTGTTTTACCTGAGCCGGTATTTCCCAGCAGGGCAACATTCTTGATTTGATTAGTAAGATAAGTTTTCATCCTTACGCAGCGTTAAAATTGTTATTTTAAAAAACGTTAATTTTTAGATTGAGAATTGCTTATATATAATAAGGTGTAATATGCTCTATCCTTCGAGTAATTGCTGCACCCTATTTTTTAAACCCTCCAAAAATAGTAAAATTTTGATATAAACATCATTTTAGGACATCGAAGTTGCATCTCGCATGCAATGTGTATGATAATAAGCCACTTGGGTGTCGTGATATTTTTATTGTAGCAGAATGTATTTGCTAAGTGTTTGTTTATTAGTATTATACTGAGATTATTCCATATCAATTTTATCTATTATTTCATTTATTCAGCAATAATCAAAAGTCGTGAACTTTTTAAGCACATAAAAAAGCAATTCTGCAATACAGCATCTCTAACGCACAAAATTAAAAGCACTTTTTTATCAAAAACTCACTATTTTTGCACCTTTGACAAAATTTAGTAACCTAAATAGCTAGTTAGCAATAAAAAAAAGGTTGAATTGTGAGGTAATTTGAAAAAAACCAATACCTTTGCGAGCCCAAATTGTAATATTTTTTAATTAAATATATAGTGTTTATATGCCTACAATTCAACAGCTAGTAAGAAAAGGAAGGTCGAAGCTGGTAGATAAGAGTAAAGCGCCTGCGCTTGATTCTTGTCCACAACGACGCGGGGTATGTGTACGTGTGTACACCACTACTCCTAAAAAGCCGAATTCGGCTATGAGAAAGGTTGCTAGGGTTAGGCTTACCAACGGTAAGGAGGTGAATGCCTACATTCCTGGAGAAGGACACAATCTTCAAGAGCACTCAATTGTGCTAATTCGTGGTGGCAGGGTAAAAGATTTACCCGGTGTTCGTTACCACTTAATCAGAGGTACTCTCGATGCTTCCGGCGTAGAAGGAAGAAATCAGCGCCGTTCTAAGTATGGTACTAAGAGACCTAAGAAGAAATAATTTAAACTCTTGAAGATTTAATAGCAATGAGAAAAGCTAAACCAAAAAAACGAATCATTCTTCCCGATCCAAAGTTTCATGATACTTTGGTAACTCGTTTCGTTAACATGTTAATGTTAAGTGGGAAGAAGAGCGTATCGTTTAACATCTTCTACGATGCGCTAGACATTGTTGCCAACAAGATGAAGGACTCTGAGAAGGCTCCTCTTGATATCTGGAAAAAGGCGCTTGAAAACATCACCCCGCAGGTTGAGGTTAAAAGTCGCCGCGTTGGTGGTGCAACATTCCAAGTTCCTATGGAGGTTCGTCCCGATCGCAAGGTATCTTTATCTATGAAAAACATGATCCTATACTCTCGTAAGCGTACTGGTAGAGGTATGAGCGATAAGCTTGCTGCTGAAATCATGGCTGCTTTCAACGAGGAGGGTGCTGCTTTCAAAAAGAAAGAGGATATGCATAAAATGGCTGAAGCCAATAAGGCTTTTGCTCACTTCAGATTTTAGTAGTTGAGAAATAATAGCGATAGAAGGAAATAAAGAATGAGCAGAGATCTTAAGTTTACCCGGAATATAGGGATTATGGCACACATCGACGCTGGTAAGACTACTACTACCGAGCGGATTCTCTATTATACGGGTAAAACACATAAAATTGGAGAGGTTCACGATGGAGCTGCTACTATGGACTGGATGGTTCAGGAGCAGGAGAGAGGTATTACTATTACATCTGCCGCAACTACTACTTTTTGGAAATATAACAATCAACAGTATCAGGTGAATATTATTGACACTCCTGGTCACGTTGATTTTACTGTAGAGGTTGAACGTTCACTTCGAGTACTTGATGGTACCGTTGCAACGTTTTGTGCTGTTGGAGGTGTTGAGCCACAAAGCGAAACTGTTTGGCGTCAAGCCGATAAGTATGGTGTTCCTAGGATTGCGTTCGTCAATAAGATGGATCGTACTGGTGCCGATTTCTTGTCAGTTGTGAGCCAAATAAAAGAAAAACTTGGTGCGAACCCAATGCCAATTCAGCTTCCTATCGGAGCTGAAGATACCTTTAGGGGTGTTGTAGATTTGATCGAGAATAAAGCAGTAATCTGGTTTGATGATCCTGAAACCAAAACCTTAAATTTCAGATACGAAGAAATTCCATCTGATATGAAAGCCGAAGCGACTGAATGGCGTGAGAAGCTTATCGAGGCAGTAGCTGGTTTCAACGATGATCTACTTGAGCGCTTTTTTGACGATCCAGACTCAATAACCAAAGAGGAGATTACAGAAACTATACGTAAAGCAACCATAAACATGGCGATTATTCCTGTGCTTTGTGGTTCTGCTTTCAAAAATAAAGGGGTTCAGAGGTTACTTGATGCTGTTATTGCATTCCTACCTAGCCCTCTCGATAAAGGAGCGGTTAAAGGCATGAACCCTGATTCTGAAAAAGAGGAAACTCGTAAACCAGAAATTACTGAGCCATTCTGTGGCTTGGCGTTTAAAATTGCAACAGACCCATATGTAGGTCGTTTAGCATTTATTCGTGTTTACTCAGGAAAACTTGATAGTGGTAGCGCTGTGTTCAATACACGTACTGGTAAAAAAGATCGCGTAAGCCGTCTTTACCAAATGCATGCTAACAAGCAAAACCCAATCGAATTCTGCGAAGCAGGTGATATCTGCGCCGCAGTTGGATTTAAGGATCTTAGAACAGGTGATACAGTTTGCGATGAGAAGCATCCTATTGCTCTTGAGTCAATGACATTCCCCGAGCCAGTTATCGGTTTAGCTATTGAGCCAAAAACTCAAAAAGATATGGATAAGTTAGGAATAGCTCTAAACAAGCTTTCTGAAGAAGATCCAACTTTTAGAGTTAATACCGATGAGGATAGTGGTCAAACCATTATCAGAGGTATGGGCGAACTTCACCTTGAGATCATTGTTGACCGTTTACGTCGTGAATTTAGCGTAGATATTAACCAAGGTGCACCACAGGTTGCTTACCGCGAAGCTATCACCAAGACTATCAGTCATCGTGAGGTATTCAAGAAGCAATCAGGCGGTAGAGGTAAGTTTGCCGATATCCAATTCGAAATTGGCCCAGCCGACGAAGGAGTTACAGGTCTACAATTCATTAACGATGTTAAAGGTGGTAACATTCCTAAAGAGTTTGTGCCTCCAGTAGAGAAAGGCTTTACTCAAGCAATGAAGAACGGTGTTCTTGCTGGCTATTCAATGCCAAGCATGAAAATCACTCTAAAGGATGGTTCATTCCACCCTGTAGACTCTGATGCACTTTCATTCGAAATTTGCGCGCGTCAAGCATTCCGTCATATCTGCCCTAAAGCAGGCCCAATCATTCTTGAGCCTATTATGGCAGTAGAAGTGGTAACCCCCGAAGAGTACATGGGTGATGTTATCGGCGATTTCAACAAGCGTCGTGGACAAATCACTGGTATGGAATCGAAAGGTGTTGCCCGAGTTATTAAAGCCAAGGTGCCACTATCTGAGCAATTCGGTTATGTAACTGTACTTCGTACGCTTACATCAGGAAGAGCAACTTCAACAATGGAGTTTTCCTACTATGCTGAGGTTCCAGCCAACATTGCGAAGACAGTTATCGAGAGCTCTAGCGGTAAAGTAATTAAGGAAGAAGAATAAAAATTACTACATAGCAGTAATAACATGAGCCAGAAAATTAGAATTAAACTAAAATCGTATGACCACAACCTGGTTGACAAGTCTGCCGAGAAAATCGTGAAGACTGTTAAAGCAACAGGCGCTGTGGTGAGTGGTCCCATTCCGCTACCAACACACAAGCGGATTTTTACCGTGAACCGCTCAACTTTCGTGAACAAAAAATCGAGAGAGCAATTTGAACTCAGCTCTTTCAAGCGTTTACTCGACATCTACAGCTCCACCCCGAAGACCATCGATGCCCTAATGAAGCTCGAACTTCCATCTGGAGTCGAAGTAGAAATTAAAGTATGAGTTTGATCATTAATTGATTAAAAAATGTCAGCAGGATTAATTGGACGCAAAATCGGAATGACTTCCGTGTTCAGTGCCGAGGGTAAGAACATACCATGCACTGTAATTGAAGCTGGTCCCTGCGTTGTAACTCAAGTCAAAACAAGCGAAACCGACGGATATAATGCCGTTCAACTCGCTTTCGATGACAAGAAGGAGAAGCATACCGGACGACCTTTGTTAGGTCACTTCAAAAAAGCAAACACAACTCCAAAGCGTAAGATTGTTGAATTTAGAGACTGGAATATCACCAACCAACTTGGTGATGTAATTACAGTTGATATTTTCAACGATGACCGTTGGGTTGATGTTTCAGGTATAACTAAAGGTAAAGGATTCCAAGGCGTTGTTAAACGTCACGGCTTTGGCGGGGTAGGTGGCCAGACTCACGGTCAGCACAACCGTCTTCGCGCTCCCGGTTCTATGGGTGCATCATCCTTTCCATCACGCGTTTTCCCTGGTAAGAGATTACCCGGACGTACAGGTGGTGACAAAGTAAAGATCACTAATCTTCGAGTTTTAAAAGTGATCCCAGAGAGCAACTTGCTACTCATTAAAGGTTCTATTCCAGGAGCGAAAGGTTCATATTTAATTATTGAGAAATAATGGAACTGAAAGTATAGAATATAAAAGGAGAAGATACTGGCCGACAANNGTACTAAATATAGCTGGAAAGGAAACCGGAAGAAAGATCGACCTCAATGATAGCATTTTTGCCATTGAACCTAACGATCACGCAATATACCTAGATGTTAAGCAATACCTTAACAATCAACGTCAAGGTACTCATAAATCTAAGGAGCGTAATGAAGTTTCCGGGAGTACTCGCAAACTAAAGAAGCAAAAGGGTACTGGTACTGCACGTGCTGGTAGCATTAAATCACCACTATTCCGTGGAGGTGGCCGTGTATTCGGTCCAAGACCACGCGACTATGAGTCAAAACTCAACAAGAAGGTTAAGCAGTTAGCCCGCAAGAGCGCTTTAGCTCATAAGGCAAATGAGAACAAAATCTTGGTTATTGAAGATTTCAATTTTGAGTCACCAAAAACTAAAGAATTTATCTCAATATGCAATAATCTTAACTTGAACGACAAAAAGTCTTTATTTGTGTTAAGTGAACCAAATAAAAATATATATTTGTCCTCCAGAAATTTACAGAAACAAAAGGTTGTATTAGCTTCATCTTTAAATACTTATGAAGTTTTGGATGCTAATACTCTTATTCTGGTTGAGAGTTCGGTTGACGTATTACATAAGATGTTTAAAGTATCATAAAGAAAAAGAGCGATGAACATTTTGATTAGGCCAATAGTAACTGAGAAGATGGAGCGCTTAAGCGACAAGTTAAGCCAATACGGCTTTATTGTAGAAAAGAATGCCAACAAGTTAGAAATTAAAAAGGCCATTGAAGAGTTATACGGTGTAACCGTCAATTCGATAAATACAATTCGTTACGCAGGTAAATTGAAATCACGCTATACACGCTCAGGATTCCTATCAGGACGCGCTAATAGCTTCAAGAAAGCCATTGTAACGTTAAAAGAAGGTGAAAAGATTGATTTTTATAGCAACATTTAAGTAAAATGGCTGTAAGGAAACTAAAACCTGTTACACCAGGACAGAGACATAAAGTTATAGGTGTTTTCGAAGAGATAACCACATCAACACCTGAGAAATCGTTACTACGTCCTATTAAAAGGACTGGTGGTAGGAACAACCAAGGCAAAATGACCATGCGCTATATTGGCGGTGGACATAAACGTCGTTATAGGCTTATCGACTTCATGCGTGAGCGAGATGGCGTACAAGCAGTTGTTAAAACTGTTGAGTACGATCCAAACCGTACCGCACGTATCGCGTTGGTTGAATACTCAGATGGTGAAAAACGTTACATCATTGCACCTAATGGCCTAAAAGTAGGTCAAGTTATTATGTCAGGTATGGGGGTTGCCCCCGAAATTGGCAACGCGCTATTCCTATCGGAGATTCCGATGGGTACTTTGATTCACAACATCGAGCTTCACCCAGGACAAGGTGGTCAGATGGCTCGTAGTGCTGGTTCTTATGCTCAGCTTCTTGCTCGCGAGGGTAAGTACGCTATCATTAAGATGCCTAGCGGTGAAACTAGAATGATTCTCACAGAGTGTAAAGCTACAATTGGAGCTGTATCTAATTCCGATCACGCACTTGAAAAATCAGGTAAAGCGGGTCGTACACGTTGGTTAGGTCGTCGTCCTCGCAATAGAGGGGTTGCTATGAACCCTGTAGATCACCCAATGGGTGGTGGCGAAGGTCGCGCTTCAGGAGGTCACCCACGCTCACGCAAGGGTATCCCTGCTAAGGGTTATAAGACTCGCTCTCCAAAGAATAGCTCCAACAAGTTTATTATTGAACGCAGGAAAAAGTAATTAGATAAAACGATTAATTATGAGTCGATCACTCAAAAAAGGTCCCTTTATTGACTATAAGCTAGAGAAGAAAGTTGTTGATATGAATGCAACAACTAAAAAGGCTGTAATTAAAACTTGGTCAAGAAGGTCGATGATAGCTCCTGATTTTGTTGGACACACCATAGCCGTTCACAATGGGAATAAGTTTATCCCTGTGTATGTTACTGAGAACATGGTAGGACACAAGCTTGGAGAATTTGCTCCAACTCGCACCTTCCGTGGACATTCTGGTAATAAGAGTAAATAAGTGAATTGATTTTAAAAGAAACTTAGCAATGGGTGCAAGAAAACAATTAATGGCCAACCAAATTAAGGAGGAGAAAAAGAAACAGGCTTTTGCAATTCTACGCAATTGCCCATCTTCTCCACGCAAAATGCGTTTGGTTGTAGATATGATACGCGGTAAAGAAGTAAATACTGCCCTTAATATTCTTAAGTTTACATCTAAAGAAGCATCAGTTAAGGTAGAAAAACTACTACTTTCAGCAGTAGCTAACTGGCAAGCAAAGAACGAAGGCGTTCGCCTTGAAGAAGCTAACCTTTACGTAAAGGAAATCTTCGTTGACCAAGGTCGTCAGTTAAAGCGTATTAGAACCGCTCCTCAGGGACGTGCGCATAGAATCCGTAAGCATTCTAATCACGTTACCGTTGTATTAGACAGTGCAGTTAATAACGATACAAAAAAGTAGCTAGATGGGAAATAAAGTAAATCCAATAGCAAATAGGTTAGGAATCATCAAAGGATGGGATTCTAACTGGTATGGTGGAAACAATTATGCTCAGAAAATCGTAGAGGACAGCAAGATTCGCGAGTACCTCACCGCGAGACTTGCTAAAGCCAGCATTTCTAAGATTGTGATTGAGCGTACTTTGAAACTGATCACTGTTACAGTACATACTGCCCGACCAGGCATAATTATTGGTAAAGGCGGCCAAGAGGTTGATAAACTTAAGGAAGAACTTAAGAAAATCACCAAAAAAGAGATTCAAATCAATATCTATGAAGTGAAGCGTCCAGAACTTGATGCTGTTATCGTTGGTAACAACATCGCTCGCCAGCTTGAAGGACGTATATCTCACCGCCGTGCTATAAAGATGTCTATTGCTTCTACCATTAGGATGGGAGCTGAAGGTATTAAAGTTCAAATCTCTGGACGTTTAGGTGGAGCCGAAATGGCTCGTTCCGAAACCTACAAAGAAGGACGTATTCCTCTACACACATTCCGTGCAGATATTGATTATGCACTTGCCGAGGCTCACACCAAGGTTGGTCTTATTGGTATCAAAGTATGGATTTGTAATGGTGAGGTTTATGGAAAGCGCGATCTTGCTCCAAATATTGGAACAGCCGCTGCTAATACTCCAGCACCATCTAATCATCATCAAGGTAAGCAACAGCGCGGACCTAGAAAGAAAAAGAAATAGTTTTATTGAACTTATAAGAGACTATTAGGAAATGTTACAGCCAAAGAAAACAAAATTCAGAAGGCAGCAAAAGGGTCGCATGAAAGGTAATGCTCAACGTGGCAACCAATTAGCGTTCGGCTCTTTCGGAATCAAGGCACTGGAATCACATTGGATTACTGGTCGTCAGATTGAGGCTGCTCGTCAGGCAGTGACCCGTTATATGAAACGTGAAGGTCAAATATGGATCCGTATATTCCCAGATAAACCTATTACTAAGAAACCAGCCGAAGTTCGTATGGGTAAAGGTAAAGGTGCACCNNCTAAGTTCGTTGTTCGTAACGATTATTCAGAAACAACTATCTAACGAGCTATGAAAACAGCAGAGATAAGAGAACTATCATTAAAGGAGCTGCAGGAGCGCATTGAGAATGAGGAGGCACAGCTGCTAAAGCTAAAGCTTAACCACAGCATTTCGCCCCTCGATAATCCTATGAAGATTACAGAATCTCGTAAGAATATTACACGTATGAAGACTATTCTTACTGAGCGTAATCGAAACGAGAACAAGAAAAGCTAAACTGCGATGGAAGAGAATACAAGAAATTTACGTAAAGAAAGAATTGGGATCGTTGTAAGCAACAAGATGCAGAAATCCATCGTGGTTGCCGTAAAACGTAAAGTAAAGCACCCAATCTACGGTAAGTTTGTTAACAGAACTACCAAATTCTATGCGCACGACGAAACCAACACATCAAATGTTGGTGATGTAGTTAGAATTATGGAAACCCGTCCTTTGAGCAAAACTAAAGGCTGGAGACTAGTTGAAATCATTGAAAGAGCTAAGTAGCCATGATACAACAAGAGAGTAGATTAACAGTTGCTGATAACAGCGGTGCAAAGGAAGTGCTTTGCATCAGAGTACTTGGCGGTACAGCAAAACGCTATGCACGCATTGGCGATAAAATTGTAGTTACTGTAAAAAGTGCTATGCCAGGCGGTGAAGTAAAAAAAGGTACCGTTACAAAGGCCGTAGTAGTTCGCACTAAAAAGGAGATGAGACGTCCTGATGGATCGTACATCCGTTTTGATGATAATGCTTGCGTACTTCTTAACGCTGCTGGCGAAATTCGTGGAACACGTATTTTCGGTCCAGTTGCCAGAGAACTTCGCGATAGCTATATGAAAATAGTATCCCTAGCACCAGAGGTATTATAAATTGTAAATAATTACACTGATGGCAAGTAAGTTACATATTAAAAAAGGGGATTTGGTGTTCGTTAATTCAGGTGAATCCAAAGGCCAGCAGGGAAGAGTGCTAAGCGTTCTTGTTAAAGAAAGCCGTGCTATCGTTGAAGGCGTTAACATGGTATCGAAGCATACTAAACCCAATGCCAAACACCCACAAGGCGGAATTATTAAAAAGGAAGCACCGGTTCATATTTCGAACCTCATGCTAATTGACCCCACATCTGGCAAGCCAACACGAATTGGACATAAGATGAATAGTGAAGGAAAATTAGTTCGCTTTTCTAAAAAATCAGGAGAGGAGATTAAGTAATGGAATACGTACCAAACCTCAAGAAAAAATACACCGAGGAGATTATTCCTGCGTTAATGAAAGAGTATAAGTACAAGAGCATTATGCAGGTTCCCCGTATTGAGAAGATTGTTATCAATCAGGGTATTGGACAAGCTGTTTCTGATAAGAAAATCATCGAGAATGCTCAAAATGAGCTTACTCAGATTGCTGGTCAGAAGGTTATCCAAACCAACTCAAATAAGGATATCTCAAACTTCAAACTTCGTAAGGGCGTACCAATCGGATTGAAAGTTACACTTCGTCGCGATCGTATGTACGAATTCCTCGAAAGATTAAACAACGTTTCCCTACCTCGCATTCGCGACTTTAAAGGGATAAGCGATAAGTTTGACGGACGTGGAAACTACACCCTAGGAGTTCAGGAACAAATTATCTTCCCAGAAATTGATATCGATAAGATTAACAAGATCCTTGGAATGGAGATAACTATTGTTACCTCAGCAAAATCTGACGAAGAGGCATATGCCTTACTCCGCGAATTTGGATTACCATTTAAAAACGCTAAAAAGAACTAGTGTATGGCTAAAGAATCNNCAGCAAAAACAAATGACGAAGGTCTAGCATTATTATCAGAATTTGGTTTACCGTTTAAGAAAAAATAAGAGATATGGCTAAAGAATCAATGAAAGCGCGTGAAGTTAAACGTGCAAAGCTGATTGCTAAGTATGCTGAGAAGCGTGCTAAACTAAAAGAAGAGGGTGACTATGTGGGTTTGCAAAAACTGCCACTTAACTCTAACCCTATTCGTTTACGCAATCGTTGCATGCTTACCGGAAGGCCACGCGGATATATGCGTCAGTTTGGAATAAGCAGGATCACCTTCAGAGAGATGGCTTCTCATGGTTTGATCCCTGGAGTTAAGAAAGCTAGTTGGTAAAACTTATAAATAATACTTGAAATGATTACCGACCCAATTGCAGATTATTTAACCCGAGTAAGGAACGCTATTATGGCGAACCACCGTGTGGTTGAAATTCCCGCTTCAAACATATTGAAAGATATCACTCGCATTCTTTTTGAAAAAGGGTATATCATCAACTATAAACTTGAAGAGGACGACAAGCAGGGAATGATTAAAATAGCGCTT
Source organism: Bacteroidales bacterium (assembly GCA_003531155.1). Lineage (GTDB taxonomy): Bacteria > Bacteroidota > Bacteroidia > Bacteroidales > Tenuifilaceae > UBA8529. Next base: position 20,053 of record DQHR01000077.1, read on the forward strand.
AAGTATCACCCTGAAACAAAAAAGAATGCTATTAAGCATATAGAGCGCGTTAGTACACCAGGTTTAAGACGTTACGTAGCTTCTGATGAGCTACCACGCGTTCTAAACGGATTAGGTATTGCTATCATCACAACTTCTAAAGGCGTTATGACCGATAAGGAAGCTCGCGTAAAGAAAGTTGGTGGTGAAGTTATTTGCTATGTTTACTAATTTAAACAATAAACAAAATGTCTAGGATCGGAAAAAAACCTGTAAACTTACCTCAGGGTGTAAGCGTTAAAGTTAGCGCTGATAATGTGGTAAGCGTAAAAGGCCCTCTGGGGGAGTTATCCCAGAAAGTTGACCCTGACATCACAATTAACTTAGAGGGAGATGCTGTTGTTCTCACCAGACCAACAGACCAAAAACGTCATCGTTCGATGCATGGTTTATACCGTGCACTCATCAATAATATGGTTATTGGTGTTTCGAGGGGATGGGAAATCCAGCAGGAGTTAGTGGGTGTCGGTTACAAGGCCGAAGCAAAAGGGCAAGTATTAGAACTTAGCCTTGGCTTCTCACACGATATTCATGTTTTACTTCCAAATGAAGTAAAAGTTGAAGCTAAAACAGAGCGTAGAGGTAATCCTACCATCACCCTACGAAGCATTGATAAGCAACTCATTGGAGTAGTAGCAGCAAAAATTCGCTCACTTCGTAAACCTGAGCCATATAAAGGTAAGGGTATCAAATACGCTAACGNNAAGGTAAGGGTATTAAGTTTGTTGGCGAAGAATTACGTAGAAAAGCTGGTAAATCAGCTAATGCATAACCTGTTAAACTGTTAAGAAAATGGCTTTGACTAAATCAGAGAGAAGACTCCGAATAAAAAGGAGAATCCGCAAGAGAATTTCCGGCACAGCCGAGAAACCTCGTCTAACGGTTTTCAGAAGTAATGCAGATATCTATGTGCAAATGATTGATGATACTAAAGGTGTAACCTTAGCATCGGCTTCATCACTTGCTAAAGAGATTGCAGAGAAAACCAGTATTAATAAAACAGAACAGGCTCGTCTTGTAGGACAACTTGCCGCTAAAGTAGCATTAGAAAAAGGTATCACAGAGGTTGTTTTCGACCGTAATGGATACTTATATCATGGCCGTGTTAAGGCTTTAGCTGATGCAGCAAGAGAAGGCGGACTAAAAATCTAGTGGATATGTCAGCAAATACGAATATAAGAAGAGTTAAATCCAGCGATCTTGAACTAAAAGATAGGTTGGTAAGCATTCAAAGGGTAACCAAGGTTACTAAGGGTGGTCGTACATTCAGTTTCTCTGCAATTGTAGTTGTTGGAAACGAAAATGGTATTGTAGGTTACGGTCTTGGTAAAGCAAGTGAGGTAACTACAGCAATATCTAAGGGTGTTGAAGATGCCAAAAAGAATCTGGTTAAGGTTCCAGTTTTTAAAGGAACTATTCCTCACGAGCAAATTGCTAAATATGGCGGAGCAAACGTATTCATTAAACCTGCATCTCACGGTACTGGTGTAAAAGCTGGTGGTGCTATGCGTGCAGTACTTGAGAGCGTTGGCGTAACCGATGTGTTAGCAAAATCTAAGGGTTCATCAAACCCTCACAACCTGGTAAAAGCAACAGTTATGGCACTTCTTGAACTTAGAGATGCTCAAAACATTGCTGATCACCGTGGGGTTTCTTTAAATAAAGTTTTTAACGGTTAGATTTTTAGAAACTATGGCTAAAGTAAAAATTACACAAATCAAGAGTAAAATTGGAAGTTCAAAGCGTCAGCGCTTGAACCTCGAGTCTCTTGGCCTAAGACGTATCAATCATACCGTTGAGCACGAAGCAACTCCTCAAATACTAGGAATGATTGAAAAGGTTAAACACCTTGTACGCGTTGAATAATAGTTTGCATAAACAATATTAATGCAATTTCAACTATGAATTTGAATAATTTAACACCTGCAAAAGGATCAACACACCGCGAAAAGAGAATTGGTCGTGGTCAAGGTTCTGGTCACGGTGGAACCTCTACAAGAGGTCATAAAGGAGCCCAGTCACGCTCTGGTTACTCCAGAAAACCTGGCTTCGAAGGTGGTCAGATGCCTTTACAACGTCGTCTTCCCAAATTTGGGTTTAAGAACAGATTTCGCAAGGAATATAAAGCCATCAATATTGATGTTTTACAATTGCTAGCTGAAAAAAATGGTCTTTCTACCATTGACGTGCAAACTTTAGTTGATGCTGGTTTTGCATCCAAGAATGATAACATCAAGATTCTTGGTAACGGAGCCTTAACAATGAAGATTGACGTTAAAGCTCACGCTTTCTCTAAGAAAGCAGTTGAAGCAATTGAAGCACAAAAAGGTACAGCTGAAAAACTATAGTTTGATGAAAGCTTTAATTAACACTATAAAGAATATTTCCAAGATAGAGGATCTGCGTCAGCGGATTCTCTATACCCTTGGTATTCTGTTGATTTATCGATTAGGTAGTTATGTAGTATTACCCGGTATTGACCCATCTCAACTTGCTAACCTTAAGCAGCAAACAAGCGAAGGTATTTTGGGATTGCTCGATATGTTCTCAGGAGGTGCATTTCAAAATGCATCAATCTTTGCATTGGGGATTATGCCTTACATCTCTGCTTCAATCGTAGTTCAGCTATTAGGTATTGCTATTCCTTATTTCCAGCGTTTACAGAAAGAGGGTGAAAGCGGACGTCGTAAGATTAATCAGATTACTCGTTACTTAACAGTAATCATTTTGATTTTTCAAGCACCAGCTTATCTAACTAATCTACATTACCAATTACCTGAGACTGCATTTGCACTGTCTGGAACTTTCTTTACCATTTCGTCAACAATTATTCTGATAGCAGGCACTATGTTTATCATGTGGCTTGGCGAGAAAATCACCGACAAGGGTATTGGAAACGGTATATCAATGATTATTATGATTGGTATAATTGCTCGATTGCCTCATGCATTATTAGCTGAGTTTGCATCTAGAATTGAAGAAGTTGCTGGTGGAGGTTTGGTTATGTTCCTATTTGAGATGGTATTGCTATTTGCAATTTTCATGTTCTCAATTCTATTAATTCAAGGGACACGAAAAATTCCCGTGCAATATGCGAAACGTATCGTTGGAAACAAACAATACGGTGGCGTCCGTCAGTATATCCCATTAAAGGTTAATGCCGCTGGAGTTATGCCAATCATCTTTGCTCAGGCTTTGATGTTTGTTCCCATGATGCTATCTAAATTCGATACTGAGGCAACTTCAGGAATAGCTGCAGCATATTCTAACCCTTATGGAGTTTGGTATAACATTACCTACGCAATTCTAATCATCGCGTTTACCTATTTCTATACTGCCATTACTATCAATCCTAACCAAATGGCTGAGGATATGAAAAAGAATGGTGGGTTTATTCCAGGAGTAAAACCTGGTAAAAAAACTGTGGAGTACCTTGATACTATCATGTCAAGAATTACTCTTCCAGGATCTATCTTTTTAGCAATTGTCGCAATATTACCTGCTTTTGCAAGTTTAGTTGGGGTTAGCGGTCAGTTTGCTCAATTTTTTGGAGGGACGTCATTACTTATCCTTGTAGGGGTAGTGCTTGATACCTTGCAACAAATTGAAAGCCACCTTTTAATGAGACATTATGATGGTCTTATGAAGAGTGGTAGAATAAAAGGAAGAACCGGAAACTAGGAGATTTTCATAAGTTCTTTTAATAATGATATTGGCAAAAACGGAGGAGGAAATTGAACTACTTAGGCTAAATAACGAACTTGTTTCGAAGACATTAGCTGAAGTAGCAAAAATAATCCGCCCAGGAATAACCACTCTTGATCTCGATAAGAGAGCAGAGGAGTATATCCGAGATAATGGTGCAAAACCAGGCTTTCTTGGTTATAATAGTTATCCAAATACTCTTTGTACTTCTGTTAACAGTGCTGTAGTACACGGCATTCCTAAAGGCGTTGCCTTGAAGGATGGCGACATAGTATCCGTAGATTGCGGAACCTTTCTGCATGGGTTTTATGGTGACTCTGCTTTCACCTTTACCATCGGCGAAGTATCGCCTGAAGTGCAGCGGCTGATTAAGGTAACCCGCGAATGCTTGGAACTAGGTATCGAAAAGGCTGTTGAAGGGCTAAGAGTAGGAGATATATCTAATGCAGTTCAGCAATATGCTGAGGTGAATGGATACTCCGTTGTTCGTGAGTTAGTAGGTCATGGTCTCGGACGCAACATGCACGAGAAACCTGAGGTACCCAATTATGGGACTAGAGGGAGCGGACCGAAACTTATTGGTGGAATGGTAATTTGTATTGAGCCTATGATTAACATGGGAACGAAGCAAGTAGTCCAAGATAGGGATGGCTTNNCTAATTAAGAGAATAGGCAATATGTCAAAACAAGCCGCAATTGAGAAGGACGGAACAATTATCGAAGCACTATCGAACGCGATGTTCAGAGTAGAGCTCGACAATGGACACGTAATTACCGCTCATATATCGGGGAAGATGAGGATGCATTACATCAAGATTCTTCCTGGCGATAAGGTTCGCGTTGAAATGTCGCCCTATGATCTAACTAAAGGTAGAATTACTTTTAGGTATAAATAAACATTTGATAACACTTTGTTGCGATGAAAGTAAGAGTATCAATCAAAAAACGCAGTGCCGATTGTAAAATCGTAAGGCGAAATGGACGTTTGTATGTGATTAATAAAAAAAATCCGAAGTTTAAACAACGTCAAGGATAAATAAATTTAATTAACTTTGTACCCTAATTTTTTAAAGTAAAAATATGGCACGAATCGTTGGTGTAGACTTGCCAAAGAACAAAAGGGGAGAGGTTGCCCTAACTTACATCTACGGTATAGCCCGTAGTAGCGCACGTAAAATTCTGGAACAAGCAGGAGTGGGCTACGACGTTAAGGTTAAAGACTGGAACGATGATAATATCAACGCAATCCGCTCTATCCTTAATGATGGCTATAAAGTAGAGGGCGAACTCCGATCATCTGTACAGCTTAACATCAAAAGGTTGATGGATATTGGATGTTATCGCGGAATTCGACATCGTCTTGGCTTACCTGTAAGAGGTCAAAGTACTAAGAACAATGCGCGTACTCGTAAGGGTCGCAAGAAAACCGTTGCCAATAAGAAAAAAGCTACTAAATAGGAAATAACTATGGCAAAGAAGACAGGAACAGTAAAGAAGAAAGTAGTTAAAGTAGATCCAGTGGGCCAAGCTCACATCCACTCTTCCTTCAACAATATTATTATTTCGCTAACCAATAGCACTGGTCAAGTAATATCTTGGTCGTCATCAGGAAAGATGGGCTTCAGGGGTTCTAAAAAGAACACTCCATACGCTGCCCAAACTGCGGCTGCTGATTGCGCAAAGGTAGCTTATGACTTAGGCTTACGTAAGGTTAAGTGTTTTGTTAAAGGACCCGGATCAGGACGCGAATCTGCAATGCGTACTATAAACGCTACTGGAATAGAGGTAACAGAAATTGTTGACGTTACTCCACTTCCACATAATGGTTGCCGTCCACCCAAGCGTCGTAGGGTTTAACGGTTAATTAATCTAGTAATAAATAAACTTTTTTAAGTAATGGCAAGATATATTGGACCACGTACTAGAATAGCTCGTAAGTTTGGTGAGCCCATTTTTGGACCAGACAAATATTACGAGAAGAAGAATTATCCTCCCGGAATGCACGGGGTGGCAAAAAAACGCAAGAAACTATCGGAGTATGGTGTACAGCTTCAAGAGAAGCAAAAGGCCAAATTTATTTACGGAGTTCTTGAAAAACAGTTTGAGAACTTATTTCACAAAGCTTCTCAAAGCAAGGGTATTACAGGAGAAACTTTGCTTCAGTTATTAGAAGCAAGACTCGATAACGTTGTATTTCGTTTAGGTGTTGCTCCTACCAGAGCTGCTGCTCGTCAGTTAGTAAGCCACAGGCATATAACCGTTAATGGACATATCGTAAATATTGCATCATATACCCTAAAGAAAGGTGATGTTGTTGGTGTTCGCGAAAGATCAAAATCGTTGGAGGTTATTACTGATGCGGTATCGACTAACCGTCATACTAAATACTCTTGGTTAGAATGGGATAAAGAATCATATACAGGGAAATTTATTAATATTCCTGAGAGATCTGAGATTCCAGAGAATATCAAAGAGCAATTAATTGTTGAACTTTACTCTAAGTAATAATACTTATACCATATGGCAATACTGGCATTCCAAAAACCCGATAAGGTTATTATGCTTGAATCGACCGAACAGTACGGTAAATTCGAGTTTCGTCCTCTTGAGCCAGGCTATGGTATCACGGTGGGCAACGCTTTGAGGAGAATCCTTCTATCATCATTAGAGGGATATGCCATAACCTGGATAAAGATTTCCGGTGTAGATCACGAATTCACTACTATCCCCGGCGTTATGGAGGATGTTACCGAGATCGTGCTCAACCTTAAACAAATTCGCTTCAAAAAGATAGTTGAAGGTGAAGATTATGAAAAGGTTACCGTAAGTATTTCAGGTCAGAGCGAGCTTAAAGCAGGATACCTTTCAAATTTCTCGAACAAGTTCAAGGTGCTAAATCCTGAACATGTTATTTGCAGGTTAGATCCTGATGTTAAATTCGAGATGGAGTTCTTTATTAATAAGGGTCGTGGTTATATTCCATCTGAGGAGAATAAACCAGAAGATGGTGAGTTTGGAATTATTCCAATTGACTCTATCCACACTCCAATTAAGAACGTTAAGTACTCTATAGAAAACTACCGTGTAGAGCAAAAAACTGACTACGAAAAACTCATTGTTGAGATAGCTACAGATGGTTCGATTCATCCTAAAGATGCATTGAAAGNNTGCTATTCTCAGATGAGAAGATAACGCTTGATGCCGATGATAAATACTCTAACGAGGAATTCGACGAGGAAGTATTGCATATGCGTCAGCTGCTGAAGAATAAGTTAGTAGATCTAGACCTTTCTGTTCGTGCATTGAACTGCTTAAAAGCAGCAGATGTTGAGACTCTTGGTCAACTCGTATCTTTTAACAAGAACGACCTACTCAAATTCAGAAATTTTGGTAAGAAATNNAAAGTATAAACTTGACAAGGATTAACTGCGATGAGACATAATAAAAAGATTAATCATTTAAGCAGAACAAGTTCTCACCGTAAGGCAATGCTAGCGAATATGGCTTCGTCGCTAATTCTTAAAAAAAGAATTTCGACAACCATTGCAAAGGCAAAAGCTTTAAGAACTTTTGTAGAGCCTTTGATTACCAAAGGTAAAAACGATACAACACATTCACGTCGTACTGTATTTAGCTATTTAAAAGATAAATATGCTGTTTCAGAACTTTTTCGCGAGGTTGCAGCTAAGGTAGGCGATCGTCCAGGTGGTTATACTAGGATATTAAAAACTGGAAACCGTTTTGGTGATAATGCTGATATGTGTATCATTGAACTTGTTGACTATAACACAACATATGTTAAAGAGTCAGCTAAACCTGCAGCTAAGAAAACCCGTCGTGGTTCTAAAGCTAAGAAGGAAGAAGTTGTTGCTGAAACTACTGTAGTTGAGCAAAAGAAAGAAGATGTTCAACCAGAATCAACTGAAGAAAAATCAGAGTAGTTGAAGCATTTTTTTGGATAAAAAACTGGAGGGATATGTTTAAATACATGTCCCTTTTTTGTTATTTTTACCTGTACTTTTCAAACAAATAAATATAATAAATAATATGGGACAAATTGTAAGCGTACATGCCCGCCAAATACTAGATTCTAGAGGAAATCCTACTGTAGAGGTTGATGTA
>DQHR01000182.1 GCA_003531155.1 Bacteroidales bacterium
GACAAGGTGCTTCGCAGTCGCCAACATGATCACTAAGGAGTAGTTCCAATGCATCTTTGCGAGCATTACGAACCTCCTCATCATTTGTGATGATGTCCATATCGGTTTCAACAGGCATTGCGCAAGAAGGAAATAGGGTATTTGATCTATTATCCTTCACGATACAAACCATACACGATGGATGATTCCGATTTCCCTCGAGGTAGCACATCGATGGAATATCAACTCCTATTGATTTCGCAGCATTTAGAACGCTTGTCCCAGCAGGAACAGCAACTACGTTGTTATTTATTTTTAGATGAATCATCTTCTTACTTTAATCTTTCATTTTTAAGAGTCATTCCGGGCGAAGACCCGGAATCTAGACTCCTGCTTTCGCAGGAATGAAATTCAATACAATTTTTACCTAGTAATTACTGCATTAACCGGACAAATCTGCTTACAGATATCGCACTTGATACACTTTTCGGTATCGATGTGATGCAACTCGTATGGCTTTGCCTCAATTGCATCCGATGGGCAGCGCTGCGCGCACTTTGTACATCCAATACACTCATCGGTGATATCGTAAGTGATCATCTCCTTACACTTGCCAGTTAAGCACTTGCCGTTGATATGCGCTTCGTACTCCTCCCTAAAATATTTCAAGGTAGTTAGTACAGGATTTGGTGCGCTTTTGCCCAATCCGCAAATACTACCCTTCTTTGTGCTATGCGCCAACTGTTCAAGAGTATCTAGGTCAGCCAACGTACCTTTGCCACTACTTATCTTATTCAAGATCTCAAGCATTCTTCTTGTTCCAATGCGACAGAACGTGCATCGTCCGCACGATTGATCTTGCGTAAAGGTTAAGAAGTAGCGAGCGATATCAACCATGCAATCATCCTCATCGAGGACAATCAGACCTCCTGAGCCCATCATAGCACCAGCCTGTACCAGTGAGTGGTAATCGATAGGTGTATCAATCATCGATGCCGGGATGCAACCACCAGAAGGACCACCAATCTGAACAGCCTTAAACTTCTTTCCATTTGGAATACCTCCACCGATATCCTCAATAATCCTACGAATTGAAATACCCATAGGCACTTCGATTAATCCACCACGATTTATCTTGCCTGCAAGGGCAAAAACTTTTGTCCCTTTGCTAAACTTAGTGCCAATATTATGGAACGATTCAGAACCTTTCCTGATTATCCATGATACCTGAGAGTAAGTCTCAACGTTGTTGATAAGAGTAGGCTTACCCCATAAACCTTGACTAGCAGGATATGGCGGACGCATGGTTGGGTAACCACGCTTACCCTCAATTGAGGCAATTAATGCAGTCTCCTCACCACATACAAACGCCCCTGCCCCTTCGAAAATCCTAAGATGGAAAGAGAAATCTGTTCCTAAAATATTATCACCAAGCAAACCCTCTTTTTCGCAAATACTTAGCGCTTCGCGAATGCGAATTAAAGCCAATGGGTACTCGGCTCTGATGTAGAAAATTCCTTCGTTTGCACCAACGGCATAAGCAGCAATGATAATCCCTTCAATCACCCTAAATGGGTATGATTCGAGTAGCATCCGATCCATAAACGCTCCAGGATCGCCCTCGTCGCCATTGCAAATCACATACTTTTTATCGGCAACCTCATTGGCAACGAGTTGCCATTTGGTTCCTGTGGGGAAACCTGCGCCACCTCTTCCTCTAAGACCACTCTCCTTAATAGCATTGATAACCTCTTCGCGAGTCTTAACCTTTAGGCAATTGCTCAACGCGCTAAATCCGCCTAACCGCTTATACTCTTTGATATCAGTTGGTTTAAGAATACCTCGATGCTCGGTGGCAATATTCATCTGCCCATTCAAAAATTCCGCAACAGGGGTATCAGGACTTTCGGACGAATACCTTCTAATGGATTTTGGAGCGCTATTAAAGACCAAATCTTCAAAAAAGCCATACATACTACTCTTGAACCGAGTAAATGGATTATGGGGCTTAAAATGACGATGGATTACCTCGCGAACCTCATCGGGTTTTATTTTTGTGTAGTACGAAACCTCCTCGCCAGGTTTATGAACCTCGAGCATGGGAACCTGATTGCAAATGCCAACACAGCCAACATGCTTAACGCTTACGTTAATCTTACTTTTGATTAATGTTTTCTCCAACTCCTCCTTAACACCAGAACTGCCACTTGCAACGCAGCACGAGCCTAAGCCAATGCGGATTTCGCCTTGAATATCTTTATCATCGACAAAGGGAATTGTTTCACCCTTTGAGTTTCCATTGCTTGCAGCAAGAAAATCGGAAAGTACTTCGGGAACAGTTTCGGAAGTAACATGACCATAGGTGATACTCCCAATTTGCACCACAGGTGCAATGGTGCAACAGCCTAAACAGGCCACCTTCTCGATGGTGAATTGCCCATCGGCATCAGTTTCCTCGCCATCCTTTAGGTTTAAATTTCGACGAAAAGAGTCGTAAACAAGCATGGCGCCCTTCACATGGCACGCAGTGCCAATACACACCTTGATGATATTCTTCCCAACAGGTTTATGCCTAAACTGGGTATAAAATGTAGAAATGCCGTAAATTCGAGAAGGCGTGATATCTGTTGTTTCACACACCCTTTCAAGCGCCTCTTTTGGGAGATAGTTATAATGATTTTGAATTTCCTGTAAAATAGGAATTACCGCCTCAACTGATCGCCCTTTCTGCTCGACGATTCTATCAACTATCTCAATTATATCCTTTTCCATAATATCTTTAATTTAACCACGAAGGCCACGAAGGTTTCACTAAGGTGTTGTTGATTAGAACTTAGTGTGACTTCGTGATATCCTTTGCGCTCTTTGTGGTTAATAACTATTTTCCAATACAGTATAAATTCTTATCGCCTCGAATATAAATTCTTCCATTAGCAAATGCTGGCGTACAAACCGATTTTTCGCCTAATTTAGGCTGAGCAATAGATTTAAACTCCTTGTCGGCACTAAATATTTGCATAACGCCCTGCTTATCTAAAAGATAAATTCTGCCTTCGGCAATAATTGGTGATGAGTAAAATCCTTCGGAAAACTCTTTTGTCCAGTAACTAGTACCATTCTTCGCATCGTAGCAAACAACAGTTCCGTAGCTAGTTACCACAAACAGATACTTATCTGTTGCCACAGGGCTAGGAACATCCGATAAATAATCAGAATTCTCCCATAACTTTTCAGGTGTATCGCCAACCTTTATTGCTGATAAACTTGCGTACTCATTAAGCGCAAACACAACGCCATCGGCGTATGCAAGCGAAGGACCGACCTCGCCTGAGATGCAATCGATGCTCCAAAGTTGCTTGCCAGTTGCAGGATCATACGATGCAACCGAAGGTTCTGCAACAAGCATCAGCTCATCACGACTTCCAGTATTAACTAAAATTGGTGATGCCCATGATATCTTAACCTTACGTGGAGTGCTCCAAACCTCATCGCCAGTTGATGAGTTCATGGCAAGAACCCTTGGATTTGTTCTACTATCGAACTCAACAATCACCAATCCTTTATAAGTAATAAGCGATGATGAATGTCCATAATGATTTTGAGGAACACCGAGATTTTTTGCCCAAACCCTATTACCATTCATGTCTACGGCAAGAATATCGCCATTTGCATAAATTGCATATACCCTTCTTCCATCAGTAGAAATTGTAGGGGCTGAATGTCCAGTATCGCCCTGAACCTTAGGTGCAGTTGCTGGTGAACCGGTTATATTATCAGCATTTGCAGTCCAAAGTAATTTACCTGTATTACAATCGAAACAGTATACCTCGCGTTTAGTAGCATTTGCTCCAGCGACGAATATCTTATTTCCCCAAATCACAGGGGAGTTATAACCATGCAATGGTATTGCCACTTTCCATAATATGTTTTGCCCAGTTGTACCATCCCAACTTGTTGGGATATTCTTTTGAAATGCTATTCCATTTCCAGCATAGCCCCGGAAATTTGGGAAGTTATTCTTTAACTCATTATCCGAAGGATAATCATTTGCTGTTGCAGTTGGCTTAACTGTTTGCTCCTCTGGAGTCTCTTTATTTTCCTGAGTTGCAGCAACAGTATTATTTGCAGAAGTTGATTTTGATGTATCTACTGCAGTCGTATTATTCTCCTCAATCTTTACAGGCTCAGAATTTTCTTGAGTTGGGGTTGTATTATTTTGCTCAACAGCATCATCACTCTTTGCAATAGCTGCCTGCGAAAAAGTTTCTTTTAGCTGATTTTTTGAGATAAAAGCAAACGCTAGCGCAACAACAACCAGCGATGCACCGCCAACCGAAACCCAAAACCTAGCCCTTTTCTGGGTTTGAAAAAGTTTTTCGCTTACATCAGGATTAACAACAGGTAATTCCTTGGTTGCTAATCGAATGAATTGCAATGCAATAATCAACACCAAAACGCCAATCATCAGCATATATCCGCCGTTGCGAATTTGCCATTGGTTTGTAAAATATGCTTTGCGTGCAAGCAAATCGAGCTGGCGAACCTCCTCGCGCAATTGAGTATCGTTGGGGTTTTCCTTCAGACGCTCAACGAGAGCGTTCATAACCTTTGTATTTACAGGATCAACCCTGTTTATTTGGGTAAAATTTGCAATAATTAGTACGCAAAAAACAAATGAAAATATACCTGCGGCAATCGCAATTCCTTGCCAAAGGCGAACATTTTCGATGTACTTTTTTAATGTTTGATTCATATTTTATAATTATTTAAACACTGAGTTGCACGGAGTTTTACACGGAGTTACACAGGAAAAACTCTGTGTTCTTTGTGCCTCCTCTGTGGCACTCTGTGTTTCTAATTTATTCAATTTTCAATCCGGTTTAACTGGACAATAATCGATACATCTTGCACAGCTTAAGCAAGTGCCTTTATTTGGCGTGTAATCCTCGCGATAGTTAAATACCGATAGGCTTGTGAGCGTTAGCCCAAATACCAAACCCAAAAATCCACCTAAAATCCAACCTCCAACATAAAATTTATTAAGAATACCATCAACCTCGGCGTATAGTTGCTCAGGTGATTGCCCTGCAGATTTAAAGGCTGTAACCTCAAAACTCTCGGGTTTAGATGTATCTGGATTCATTATCTCTTGTGCCAATTGAACTCGATGGTTAACTTTTGCCAAATTCTCGCTAAAACGTGAACCAACATAACCACCAACGAGCATTAACAATGGAATGATTACCGTTAGAACAATAATCCTTCGAACTGCCTTCGAGCTCTCCTCTTTCTCCTTAATCTGAACAGGCTTTTCTATCGCTCCAAATGGACAGGAGTTTTCGCATAGTTTGCACTGTATACATTTAGCAGGAGTAATAGTAAGATGCTTTTTCGAAACTCTGCTTGTCAAATTAAGAATAACCCCGTAAGGGCAAAGAAATCTACAATATGGACGGGCAACAAAAACGCCAATCAAAAGGAGTACTCCTCCAATCATAAACATCATGAAGGTTGCATCCAACCTGAAAAAACCAACAAAAGGATCGTAACGACAAATAATAAAATCGGTTGCAGTAGCAGCATATAGAATGGCTAACCCAAGGTAGATAAACGGGATTAGTCCTAACACTTTAAGAAGCCACGATTTTAGATCAATAGGTTTTATCACAAAAACATCCTGAATTGCCCCAAGAGGGCAAACTCCAGCACAAAATGTTCGTCCAAAAAACAGAGTAAATATGATTGGCACTGCAAAAAACAGAATTGCTGAAATAGGAATGCTATAGCTAGGGTTAAACAACGCATAGGTTATGTTTTGCACAGAACCTACAGAACAGATGCACCCCTCGCGGAAAAAGCCAAAGTAAGCAATGGAGAATATCGAAATCCAAAACACGCCATCTCGGCTCCGCTTTTTAAGAACCATCCAACTTGCAAGAGAAAGTGTGGCAACTAACACTACGATATCAAGAATTGCCAATGCCTCCGCTCTTGGATCGGGTGCTGATGTTTGAGGTTGAATATAGCCCGATTCAAACTCAGGCTTAGGAAATCGCTGCACAGCAAAAGTGCTATACAACTGGAATGATATTACTAGTAATAGGATTATATATGCTACCGTTTTCCTCATTGTCAAAGCCTTACATTAATTAAATCATTATCTTTTTCAACTTTGTGTCCCTTTGTGAAATCCTTCGAGTACTTTGTGGTTTCTTTTTTACCACGAAGAGCACTAAGGCTGACACAAAGTACCACTAAGTTATTTTTATCCTTTTCGTTTACTATCAAAACCTGAGAACAGGTAAGGGCTATCGGATGGAACACGCTTAAACGCATCTGCGGGACAATCGCGAGCAATGGCACATTCATTACAGTTATCGCACAAATCGTGACGAACCTGCAACTGCAATGAGCCATTCCCAAATGCTCCGCATCCTTTCACGCATTTACCGCACCCATTACATAAATCATTATCTATATCGTACTGAAAGTAAGGGTCCTCAACAAACTTACGACGAATAGCACTAGTTGGGCAGAGCTGATTCTCTGCAGCAGTCGTTAGCTCCTTCACTTCTGGTCTGAAATAACCACCACACAAATCGCAANNATGCACTTGGTTGTATCGAGCTGCCAAACCATTTGACGGCCCTGTGACCTATTCAAAAGTTTGCCTCCTATCGCGCCAACTCCAAGAATAACAGAAAACCTGATGCTGTTATTGATAAAATCGCGACGACTTATCCCTTTACCTTTTTTGCTATTTGAATCTTCCATTTTTTTGAAGATTAAAATCAATTTATTAATAACCTCATCATAAGCGGACGAGTATCCACAATAGAGTTCCTTATAATATCTTCCCAAGAGGTCTGAGAAAAAGATCCAAAAGATCCCTCGACTTCGCTCGGGANNCAGTTCGACTAAATAATTTTGTTTCACAAAATTATAGTCTCACTGATTTAACACTTTCGCGCTTTACCTGAACTGCTTCAGGTTTAGTGCAAATGGGAAGCGTTTTACAACCATTACAAATGGAATTGCAACTGGTTCCTTTACCATCCTCGCCTTTTCGTGCAAGCAAATATCCGCTTGTGGCGGTAATGCCAATTAAGATACCACCTCTCACAATAGCCGATAAAAAGCCTCTTCTATCCATAACTACTTTTTTGTGTAGATATTAATCTCTTTCTTCTCTGGATCAAGCACATATATCCGGTCTTTCGAATCAACAGCCAAATCAATACCCTGTGTTCCTTCAACAAAATTTTCTGGAGAAGCAACAACGCAATTAAACTCACCCCAAGGATGATGAATTTTAACTCGTTCAATCCCTTTTTCGCTTGTAACAAAAGAACCATCAGAGAGCATTGCAATATTTGAGGGATTACAGCAACCGCTAAATCCTTCGATGCTCATAGATGTTTTTGCCCACGATGATATCTGGTCGCCATTCTCGTTATAGCTTTCAAACTGATGGCGTCCTGGGTTAACAACCCAGAGTTCTCCCTCGCGTCCAATTAGTAAATCGAAGTAAGGACTTGGAATAACAAATCCTTGGATGCCATTCTCAGCATTCTTCTTACCAATCTCTTTAACTAATTCGCCTAACTTATTATACTGATATACAATTCGATTTCCAGCATCAGCAACGTAAACAAACTTATCGCTTATGGCGATACTTGTCAAAACTGATTTCTCATTTACGGCTTTCCACGAAGTAACAGACTTACCTTTTGCATCAAAAATCTCAATATGATCTTGAATTCCTAAGTAAATGTTTCCATCAGCAATGGCAATACAACGGACTTCTTTGCCATCGGCAAAATTCGAAACTGATTTTAAATCGCTATCAAAAATTTTAACCCCATCCCCGGCAATGTAAACATCATCGTTTTTATCAATGCAAATAGCATGAATCTGCTTTAAATCAGGAGTTATTGTTGCAAAAGGTTTATATTTTATGAGAGAAGTATCGATATACTTAAGCTTATCCAACTTATACTCATATGGATTTTCGTTGCTACTTTTAGGCTGAAAAAAGAAATCCATAACCATAAAAGCTACAACTACCAGAAGTAGTACCACAGATGCCCAAATGATTATTTTTTGTTTCATATATTTTGACTTTTACTTAGCCCTAACATCCAAGCAAACCATCTGCTTTGAGGTTCGCATTAGTAAATAGCCATCGGCGATGGCAATTGGTCCCCAAGAATCAACCCCTTCAATAATAAGCGCTTTATCTAACTGAACCCAACCTGAAGCGGTTGCCTTAGCAATGGTTAATGCACCATCATCGTTTAGGATAAAGAACTTACCATCGGCAACGATATATGGTCCAAGGCCAAACCTATCGGTTTTTCCACTTGTCCAAAGAATATTCTTGCAATCATCGGGTTTACAGCAAACCAATTGGTTACGGGTTCCCCCAGCATCCTTTGGCTGTATTCCAAAGATAAAACCATTCATAAAGATTGGCGTTTGCTGCTCCGAGGCAAGTCCCTCGACAGGTTTATATTTCTGTAAAACTTTCACATCAAATCCGCCACCATTGCTCACGAGTTGAAATAGCATAGAACCTGCTCCGTAACCAGCGGTGATAAGAATTTTACCATTATCCAGCACCAAAGGTGATGGAGCAACTACAGATGGCGCAAAGGCTGATGTTTTCCAAAGTATCTTTCCAATATCAGCACCTTCGGCTGAAACACCTACAATTCCTCCAACAGCAGCATATATGTACATTTTTCGTCCACCAAAATTCATAGGCATTACCGATGAGTGCGACATCTTCCAACCATCGGGATTTGGGGTATTCCAAACCACCTTGCCCGTTGCACAATCCACCCCAATTAGCAACGATGTCCCTCCAGGAGCAATAACTGCAATATCTTTATCAATTAATGGACATTGTCCTGTATACCAAAATGGAACTTCGGATTTATATTCATTTACTAAATCGATTCCCCAAAGAAAATCTCCATTTTGAGGATTTGAACACATCACTTGGCATCGAGGGCCAATTGTTACGACGTACTTATCAGTAATTGCAGGAATAGTACGAGACATCCCGTGATTACGCTTAACGTGTACTTTATATGATCTTTTCCACAACTCTTTTCCAGTTACAAGATCAAAACAACGAAGAGCATCAGTCTTTTTGGCCTCGGTATAATCGAGTAGATAAACCTTACCATTATATATTACTGGTGCTGCATGGCCTTCGCCCAAATCCACCTTCCACAAAATTTTTGGACCTTCCTTTCCCCAATTGTCGATTAGTGGAATATTTTCCTTGTTGATATTATCAAATTCGGCACCCCTAAAACGAGTCCATTTTCCTGTAAGTGATGATGAGACTTCCTCATATTTGGTAAAACTCTCTCCAATCTTTACAACATCGCTAGTATCGGCGCTCTTGGCTGGTCTATTATCCTGACCCGGAACGCTAACTGATAAATCCTTTACAGGATTATTTAAAAACCAAAACAAGAAAATGCCTAGAAAAACTAAAGCAACTACAGCTATTAAATACTTATCGTTCAGTTTCATTGAGAATTTCTCGATTACTATTAATGAGTCTCCCCTCAATAAACTCGTGGGAGATCTTTATAAAACATTTTATTTTTTAGACTCAAAAGATATTGCATTTACCTCCGCTCCCGCCTTCAGCGGCATTGTTCGACTACAAATTTCATTTCGTAAACTCATGAAATTAAGTCTCACGAATAAAAAACGGATCTGCTTTAATCACAAAACACAAGTTTTAGACGATAAAAGAACAAATCCGTTTAACTAAAATATCTTTAATATTTCCTGAGCAGTACAAATAATTCATTATAGAACCTATGTCATCCTGAGCGAAGCGAAGGATCTAAATATTTGTAATATAGATGCTTCACTTTGTTCAGCATGACATCTCACACTTTTACTTTATTTTATAAGCCATCAAAGCATTCCCGCGTCTTACGTATAACACTCCATCTTTAATTGCTGGGTGCGACCAGCATGGACCTTTGCCCATAGGAACTTGGAACGAGCCAACCACCTTGAAATCGTTTGGTGTAGCCTCGACCAATCCAACTGTTCCATTTTTCTCATCGTAACAATAAAGCATACCATCGTTGGCAATGATTGCTCCTTTGGTTTTCCACTCCTTTTCGAACATGGTCCTGCCAGTATTCCAATCGATGCAGCACCATTTACCTATTCTATTGTTAATCCAGTTGGAACCATAGATGTAGCCATTAACAAGTACTATACCACCATGGTGAACATCAAGAGTCTCATCAGTCCATTCCAAAGTTAATGTTTTAAAATCGTTGGATAATGCATACAAAGCTCCTACGTGGTCATATCCGCCGGTGATATAAATCTTATAATCTTTATAGATAGGTGTATTAGTATTTGTGTAAGGCGCACCTGGCCATACTTTCAATGAATTTTCATTTTTCAAACCAGCATAGTTAACACTACTAAGGATATCTCCATTACTTGCATCAACTACAATAAGATAGGTTCCTGTTATTGTGATGATTAAATCTTTACCATTCTCTTTAACTAAAAGAGGGGAAACGTAAGCACAAGTATCTTTCAAACTTTTCGACTGCCAAATGGTTTCTCCTGTTTTCTTATCTAAAGCAACAATTGTGGTTTTCTCACCGCATGGAGTAAAAATTACTTTATTATCTACAAGAAGCAATGACTCTGAGTAGCCCCAGCTACCAGTTCTTCCTTCAAATTCCTTCATCCCATCGACTTTCCAAATCAATTTACCATCATTAGCATCGGCACAAATTATTTCGCCCATGCCACTTGAAGCATAAATCCTGTCACCTTCAACAGTTGGAGTAGAGCGGCTATCAGAAAAAGAATCCATCCAAGCTTTTCCAATTGGAATTTGCCATTTTTCCTGACCATTCATATCCAAGGTAATAAGCATATCGATGCCATCCTTTAAACCCGTTAAATAAATTGAATTATTTGCAATAGACATGGATGAATAACCCGAGGGCAATCTATCATTAGACCATAATAGCTGTGGTCCAGACTCAGGCCAAACTTTAAGCAAGCCTGTTTCGTGATATACACCTGTACGTCCAACTCCACGCCACTCGCTAGTTTCCTGAGAAAAAGCGTTGATAAATAAAATAAAAAAAGTGATACCTAAATAAATGTTCTTTCTCATTTGGAAGAGTTTAAAAGTAATTAAGTTGCTAAATTATTATAAACTTACATCATTAACGAATTGCAAAAGTTAAAAAACAAGCCCAGATAAATACAAAATCTATCTGGGCTTAATTTAAAAATCAATTCAAACTATTTCTTTGCGATATCATAAGCAAATAAAGAATTGTCGTGCCTTATATATAGGACACCATCCTTAATAACGGGATGAGAGCAGTGTAAAAGCACAGTACCTCCTAAAACTTTGAATTCGCCTTTTTTCTCAACACCATTATCTATTGGCTTCAAGAGTCTTACAAATCCCATTCTCAAATCGTAAGTATAGATTAGGTTCTCAGCCGAAATAATATTCACAATCTCCGACTTTATCGAATCTGCAAACAACGTTTTTCCTGTAGACCAATCTAAGCACATAAAATTCTTCGAACTTCCTCCATAAATCTTGTTATCGAGCACAACAACATCCCCTTGTTGTGAAGCAAATTCTTTATTCCGCCAAACCTCAGTATAACTTTTTCCATCATCAGCAATTTTCAGCATAAAACTCCCCGATTTCCATACATCTGTTGAAAATAAATATCCATCCCTAAAAACGGGGGTATGAGCAACTGGCCAACCTTTAATCTCGTAACGCCATGCTAATTTACCAGTTGAAATATCAACTGAGAATAATTCCTTTTTTGTCTCGTTGACAAAAAACTTTTTATCGCCTAATTTGATAAGTATTGGCGACGAATACGATGTACTATCACCAGCAAAGCCTTCAGATTTCCATATTAAATCACCATTTTTACGATTAAGCGCAACAACCAACGCCTCGGAACTAGCGGTTGTACAGAAAAGCATATCTCCCTCGGCTAAAAGATTTTCGCACAGTCCAAATTCAGGTACTGGAGTTTTAAACTCCTTCACAATATCTTTTGTCCACTTTACATCTCCATTATCAGCATCAAAACAAAAAAGTTTTCCGAAGCCATTCAGCACATATCCCAATCCATTGTAGATTAAAGGAGTTGAGCGCATTCCAGGCCAATTCACCATCCACTCCTTGCCCAATGACTTTTTCCAAAGCAACTCGCCTTTTTTACCAAAAGCGTAAACATAGCTGATACTATCGTTAGTACCAATGGTGTAAATTTTATCAGATGTAGCAGAAACGGATGCATAACCTGGACCAAGGCTATCAAACCTCCAAAGCAATTTTGGCCCGTCTTGGGGCCATTCATTAAGAAGGTTAGTGTCAGGATAAATACCATTTCTTTCAGGTCCTCGCCACTGTGCAATTTCCTGTTTAGATGTGCATTGAGCAAATAGTGCTAATGCTACGGCAAATAGAAACAACTGTCGCATGATTAAATTTTTTATTGATTATTTAATATTAGAGTGAAAAAATTAGTTTGCTGTAATATTATAAACCCATAAAGAATTAGCATATCGAATATAAAGTCGCCCTTTATTAATAACTGGTATCGCAATATGATCGCGTTTCACACCCTCTACCTTAAATTTACTAATCACCTCAAATCCATTCTCAAGCGGTTTTACAAGTGCAACTTCACCTGAATATGTATATACATATATTAAGCCATTGGCTGATATTACCGATGAAGGGGATATGGTTTTTACTGAATCTTTCACAACCCCCGTGTACCAATCTACACAAGAAAAATGTTTGGTAGTCCAATCGGCGCCATAGATATTATTACCAATTAGCACAACATCCCCATGCTCTAAATCGAAAAGTTTACTGCGCCATACCTCGCTAACAGACTTTCCATCATCAGCTAACTTCAGCATTACACTACCAAATTCCCAACCATTCATTGCAAATATATACCCATCACGATAAACAGGGGTATTTGAATGAATGCCGTGAGGGTATTTAAGATCGTGACTCCAAACAACCTCACCGTTTTCAGGGTTTAATGAAAGAATTGATTTTTCAGTAATTGTCAACAAATATCGTACTCCCTTGTATTCAATTATTTTTGGAGAACAATAGGCACTAACCTCGCCAACGCCTTTACTTTTCCATATTAGGTTCCCTGTTTTTCTATCGAGTGCAATAATATTGGCATCAACACCTCCTGGTGCACAAAAAAGTTTATCTCCATCAACAAGAAGGTTTTCTGTTATGCCAAACTTTATCTCTTTACCATCATATTGCTTGTAAAGATCAACTGTCCAAAGTTTATTCCCATTATTTGGATCGAAGCAAGTAACTATACCTAGTCCACTGAGTACATAACCCCTTCCATCATAAATTTGAGGTGTAGATCTTGCACCAGGAAAGTTTAGCATCCATTCTTTGCCCAACTCCTTTTTCCACAATAACGCCCCATTAATATTAAAAGAAAATAGATAGCTAATGCTATCAATAGTCCCAGTTATAAATACTTTATCTCCAGCAACTGAGGCAGAGGTGTAGCCAAGACCAAGGCCATCAAACTTCCAAACCAATTCAGGTCCACCTTCTGTCCATTTGTCTAAAAGATTTTTATCTGGATAAATACCATCTCTGTTTACACCTCTCCATGTTGAGTTCTCTTGTGCATTAATTATCAGAACGTAAAACATTAAAAACACTAAAGGGAAAATTCTTTTTTTCATAGCATCTACATTAAACCTATTATTTATCAATAAATTACCTATTAATTAGCGATAGAATAAACCATTAATGATGTTCCGTGACGGACAAATAGCTTTTTATTATCGATTACTAAATGAGCCCAATGTTGATTTGCACCAAATGGAACTTTAAAAGAATTAACCTTCTTAAACCCGCTCTCAGTTGGTTCAGCGAAAACCACTTCACCATTATCGCCATAGCAATAAAGCATACCATCAGCAAAAATAATATTACCATTTCCAGTAATCTTCTCAGAATAAAGTTCCTTTCCAGTTTCCCAATCGAGGCAGAACCATGATTTCGACCTGTGACCCGAACCATAAACTCTTCCATTAAAGAGTACTGCCCCACCCATCTGGTTATCGAAATTTGTGCTTTTCCATAGTTCAGAAACGCTGCTTCCATCATCCGCAAGTTTAAGCATTACAGCACCTCTCCCATACCCACTAAAACACAATAGTTTGCCATTATTATAAATGGGTGTATTAGGATGAATTGAATATTGATTTAAGTGCTCGAACCTCCATAAAAGTTTTCCATCAGCAGCATCAAGCCCAATAATGGAATTGGCAGTGTGAGTAACAAAAAGCTTACGGGTTTTCAACTCAACAATTAATGGAGAGCAATATGCACTTGACTCTCCGTTACCATTGCTCTTCCAGATTAAACTTCCATTATCAGGGTTTAAAGCTAAAACATTAGATGTTTTACCTCCAGGAGTGCAGTATAATTTATTATCGTCGATTAAAAGATTTTCGGCTACACCCCATTTAATATTTACTCCATCATAATCCTTGAATGTATCAATTGACCATACAATTATACCATCTTTTGCATTTAAACAAACTAATTTTCCGAAAGAGCTAATAACAAAGAGTTTTCCTTTATAATATAAAGGTGTAGATTTAACACCATTCCAATTTTCAGTCCATTCAATACCATACTCTGTTTTCCATAATAGTTTTCCATTAATATCAATAGCATACACAAATCCTTTATCACCAATCATACCAGATGTATAGATAACATTTCCAACAACTGCGGCTGAAGAGTGACCGTCGCCAAGGTTATCAAAGTGCCAAATTAACTTTGGCCCCTCTGCTGGCCATTGCTTTAGCAGGTCTGATTCATTATAAATTCCATCACGGTTATTGCCCCTCCACTGTGAAACCTCTTGAGATGAACCCACAATTGCTAAAATGCTAAATACTGCTAACAACAATGCTCTTTTCATAATGATATACTTTAAGAAAGTTAAGTGTTTATAGAATAACAATATACAACAATTTGATTAGTCTGCCCCTCAAAGGTTTAAGTAATTAATGTTAAATATTTAATAATTTAACGATATGTCTTAAACAAATAAAAAAACCCTCAACATATCGAGGGTTTTGGTACTATTTTCAATAATTATTTATTGCGAGAAGAAGAAACTATTAAGTTCATAAATATCCTCTGGCTTGAAATCCGTTTTCTCATCAAAATAATCATCAACAGACTTAAGTAGTTCGGGGAATGATATATAGCCATCACCATCCGAATCAACTTTCTTGAATTTATCAGGAATTACGCCAGGTGTAAATGTTATACTGCGTGTCCAAATGGGTGCTACAGGAATTACCCTAATCTCTTTCCTAAGTACGGCATTCTTTGGCTCAAACATCTCTTCAATTTTAGACTCAGGAATTTGAATTCCTTTTTCGTCAATTGTAGCTCCAGCTGGTGTATTTGCCTCCTCATCCATGTAATCGTAAACACCATCCAGATCAGAATCAAATGGGCAACCAGTAATTGAATCAACCCTAACACCTTCAGGAGTATCTGGGCACAAATCCATTACATCTAATACTCCATCAACATCTTGATCAGCTAAAAGCACTTCATAGTCGAAGTTATCCAAATCAGCAAACATCTTNNAGATTTCTTTTCTGAGAAGAGGTCGAAATTCATTGTAAAATGAGTAAAAGTAAAGATATCGTTATATCCATTATCTTTCGCTCCAATATTTTTAGCAACCTCAAAATCGAAATTATCAAGATTATCGGTAAATGTATAATTAATAGCAGTAGCAACACGTAAACTAACCCTATACGATAAAAAGAAATCAAGCCCAATTTCAACAGGAATTGAGAAGGAATTTTGAGAATAACTATCCTTACGATAAAGTTTAGCGCTTGAAAGGTCAGTCTCATAATCCTTATCAAGGGAGATTATTTTCGCATGCCACGCATCCGCGCTATTTTGAGCAAAATCTCTAATAGTACCATCGGACCAGTAGTGGTAGTAATTTGGTGTTGTTGTTCCTACTTTATTATAAGTCCAATTGCCTTTGGGGCTAAAAAATATTGGAGAGAATCCAATGGAGATGAAAGGTCTAAATCTTCTTTGATCTTTAATAAAGTGACCAAATCCATATTCAAGACTTAAGCCCACCTGGTAAAAATCGGTTGAGAATGATGAATTAGAAAATATTGGTTCTCCATCCGAATCCAAAGGTAACAGT
>DQHR01000005.1 GCA_003531155.1 Bacteroidales bacterium
GGTTTGTATTACTGGTAGTAATGGTAAAACAACCACCACATCTCTTATCTTCCACATGATGCAAAAGGCAGGTTTGAATGTTGGTTTAGCAGGAAATATTGGAGAAAGTTTTGCTTTGCAGGTTGCTGAGAATGAGTTTGATTACTACGTAATTGAGCTAAGCAGTTTTCAGCTAGATAATATGTATGAGTTTAAGGCTGATATAGCTATTTTACTGAATATCACTCCCGATCATCTCGACAGGTATGATTATAAGATGCAGAACTACGTTGAGTCAAAATTTCGGATTACACGTAACCTAGCCGAGGATGATTGTTTCATTTTCTGCTCCGATGATGATGTTACTGTTGAGCAGCTAAAACGCATTGTGCTCAGAGCACAACAGCTCCCATTTTCGCAGCAAACAAGGATTAATCAGGCTGCATGGGTTGAGAATGATAATATCTATGTAAACTACGATAATAGTGATTTCGTTATGTCAATTCAGGAATTATCATTAAAAGGTAAACATAACGTTTACAACTCAATGGCTGCAGGACTTGCAGGCCATGTGCTTAAAATCCGCAAGGATATTATTCGCGAGAGTTTGTCCGATTTTCAAGGTGTTGAGCATCGTCTCGAGTCTGTAATTAAGGTTCGTGGTGTACAGTATATAAATGATTCAAAGGCAACCAATATTAATTCAACTTGGTATGCTCTGGAGAGCATGGAAACTCCTGTTGTTTGGATTGTTGGTGGTGTTGACAAAGGGAATGATTACTCATCGCTAATGGAGTTGGTTAAAGCCAAGGTTAAGGCGATTGTTTGCATGGGGATTGATAACTCCAAAATTCATGCTGCATTCGGGGAGGTTATCCCTATAATTGTTGATACACACTCGGCTGTCGAAGCAGTTCAGCAGTGCTATAAATTGGCTGCTCCGGGCGATACCGTTTTACTCTCACCTGCTTGCGCAAGTTTTGACCTGTTCGAGAACTATGAGGATAGAGGTAGGAAGTTTAAAGCAGCGGTTAGAGAACTTTAAGCTGATAAGTTAACAAGTTGATAAGTTAATAAGATATTGAATCAATACCAATAACTAATAACCAGTAACCAAGCTAAATGGAAGCGCTGTTCGGTAGATATTTTAAGGGTGATAAGATAATATGGTTGATAGTTTTGTTTCTATCAATCATATCGCTGTTGGCTATTTACAGTTCAACGGGTTCGCTGGCCTATAAATATCAGGAAGGAAATACTGCATATTACTTTTTAAAACAGTTTGTATTTATTGCTGTTGGTTTAGGACTCGTATTCATTGTTCATATGATAACTTGGCGAGTTTATGCACCATTATCGAAAGGACTTTTATTAATATCAATCCCGTTACTTCTTGTAACGCTTGTTTTTGGTGCTAGCCTTAACTCGGCCGCTAGGTGGTTGGCAATTCCTGGGCTTGGTGTCACCATTCAAACATCTGATGTGGCAAAAATGGCTTTGGTGATGTATGTTGCAAACATTCTATCGCAGCGTCAGAATGAGATTAAGGATTTGAAGAAGGCATTTATCCCAATTGTAGTTCCAATAGCATTTATTTGTCTGTTAATACTACCGGCTAACTTCTCAACAGCATTTATGCTAGGACTAACCTGTTGGTTATTGATGCTAATTGGTAGAATCAGCCTAAAGCATCTTTTTGGATTTACAGGATTAGCTGTTGTTCTTCTTGGAGTATTCATCTTTGTTGCCTTGCAATTCAAAACGGTTAGCCGTATACAAACATGGAAAAATCGTATTGAAAATTTTGGGAGTGATGATGGAGATGGGAATTTTCAGGTTAACCAATCGAAGATAGCAATTGCAACAGGCGGGATAATTGGCAAAGGTCCAGGCAACAGTACGCAAAGGAACTTCTTGCCACACCCATATTCCGATTTTATATTCGCAATCATTGTTGAAGAGTATGGGCTAATAGGAGGAACAGTTGTATTGCTGATGTATTTGATAATACTATTCCGAGCCGGGGTTATAGTCAAGAAGGCAAATCGAACGTTTCCGGCTTTTCTGGCCATTGGGCTTGCGCTCCTTCTGGTGCTGCAAGCGATGGTGAATATGTGCGTGGCTGTAAACCTTATTCCTGTTACAGGACAGCCATTACCACTTGTTAGTATGGGCGGAACATCGCTTTTCTTTACAAGTGCAGCCTTTGGAATTATTTTAAGCATAAGTAGAACACAAGGTAAAACCGAATTATTCGATGGAGAAGAAGAGGTTAAAGGTAATAGTTAGCGGTGGCGGCACGGGAGGGCATATCTTTCCTGCTATTTCCATTGCCAATGCATTGAAGGAGTTACAGCCCGATGTGGATATACTATTTGTTGGTGCCGAAGGCAAGATGGAGATGGAAAAAGTTCCCGCTGCAGGTTATAAAATTGTTGGATTACCTGTGGCTGGCTTTCAACGTAAGTTATCGCTTAAGACCTTTACATTCTTTTGGAAACTTTTTAAAAGTATGATGAAGGCTCGCAGCGTTATTCGTGAGTTCAAGCCTAATGTTGTTGTTGGAGTTGGTGGTTATGCCAGTGGTCCAATTCTTAAAACAGCTCAGAAAAAGGGAATTCCAACGCTCATTCAGGAGCAGAATTCATATGCTGGAGTTACCAACAGGCTACTTGCTAAAAAAGCAAAAGCAATTTGCGTTGCATACGAAGGTATGGAAAAGTATTTCCCTGCCGATAAGATAATATTGACAGGGAACCCTGTTCGTCAGGATTTGATGAATTTAGAGAGTAAAAAGGATGAGGCTCGTAAGTATTTCAACCTTGCCGAAGGGCAGAAGGTAGTTTTGGTTTTAGGAGGAAGCCTTGGAGCAAAAACATTAAATAAGAGCATTTTAGGCTACATGAAGGAAATTGGTGAGCAGAGGGATATCATCCTGATATGGCAAACCGGTAAACTCTATAATGAAGAGATTAAGAGGGAACTTGAGAACTTTGATGCAAGCAATGTAAGACTTTACGACTTTATCAGCCATATGGATTTGGCTTTCTCAATTGCCGATTTAATTGTTTCGCGTGCTGGAGCAGGAACCATTTCGGAGCTTTGCTTAGTTGGTAAACCAACAATTTTGGTTCCTTCGCCAAATGTAGCGGAAGATCATCAAACCATGAATGCACGAGCATTGGTTAGAAAGAATGCAGCCCTAATGGTGGAAGATAAAAACGCTCCAAAAGAGCTAGTTGTAGTAGCTTTTGAGTTGCTTAATAATGCAAAAAAAAGCGACGAGTTCTCGAAGAATATTTTGGAGTTAGCTTTGCCGAATGCGGCTAGAGTGATTGCCGAGAAGGTTTTGGATTTGGCTAGGTAGTTTGTGGAAATGGAATACTGGAATGATGGAATAATGGGACAATAAGGTGTAAGCATGGAGAGGAAGAATATAAATAGAGGATTTAAGAAATTGCGCGTTTGGAACGATGCAGTTGACCTCTATGTTCTTACTTGCAAGGTTATTTCTGCATTTCCATTTGAACTAAAGAAAACGGCATCGAATTGCATAGACTCTTCGCATAGTATAAGCAGAAATATTGCTGAGGGTTATTCAAGAAGAAGCATTAAGGAATACTTGAATTTTTTAAATATAGCATTGGGATCAAGCGGCGAGTTTCATTCATGTTTAGTAAGTTTTTATAAAGCAAATCAGATTAGCCAAGAAGATTTCGACCAAATTGATGAATTGCATTTTAAAACAGAGAATGAGCTTTTAATGCTAATAAAATCATTGCAAAAGAAAATGAAAGATGGCGATTGGAATGATACTTTTTAATACAAATGGAACGTGTGATAACACAAAGGAGGCTTGTTTTGCGAAGCTCTTCCAGTATTCCATTTTTCCAATCATCCATTTTAAAAGATAAAAGACAGATATAAATGAGTATCAAATTCGACATGGTGAAGAGAGTTTACTTCGTAGGAATTGGTGGCATAGGGATGAGCGCCTTGGCTCGCTATTTTGCTAAGCAGGGGAAGGTGGTTTGTGGGTACGATAGAACTCAATCGTCGTTAACTCTTGAATTAGAGCAGGAGGGGCTTGATATTCATTACGTCGATGAGGTTAACCTGATTCCTCGTGAATTCCGTGGTGATGTTGAGGGTACTTTGGTGGTTTATACTCCTGCTGTACCTAAGAATCATTGCGAATTGAATTATTTTATCGATAATAAATATAAAGTGGTTAAAAGGGCTGAAGCCCTTGGTGTAATTGCTGGAGTTAAGAAAACGCTTGGTGTTGCAGGTACTCATGGAAAAACAACAACATCAACACTTTTGGCACATTTGCTAAGCAAATCAGCCGTTGGCTGTGATGCATTCCTTGGTGGAATTGCCAAGAACTTCAAGAGCAATCTTGTGGTTGGTAATCAAGGTTCAAACCTTTTGGTTGTTGAGGCCGATGAGTTTGATAGAAGTTTCTTGAGTTTGCATCCACATCTAGCAATTATCACTTCTGTCGATGCAGATCATTTGGATATCTACGGAAATCATAGTGAGGTTCTTGATGCATTTACAGCATTTGCGGCACAAATACAGGAGCATGGAACCTTGATTGTTAAAAGTGGTATGGATTTCAATCCTAAATTAAAGAGTAATGTTAGATTCTTTACTTACAATCTCAAGGATAAGGCAGATTTCCATATAAGTAATCTTGAGATTAAAGATGGTTACTATCACTTCAACCTCATTACACCAGTTGGAGAGGTTAACGATTTGATGCTAGGAGTGCCAGGTCTTTATAACGTGGAGAATGCCATAGCAGCTTCAGCAGCTGCGCTGCTTATGGGAGTGAAACCAAATGAGCTGAGAGAAGGGTTAAAAACATTTGCGGGTGTTGTTAGGCGTTTCGATGTTCAGTATAGAGGAAGGAAAGCGGTTTATATCGATGATTATGCGCATCACCCAGAGGAGTTGCGAGCAGCCATAACATCTGTAAAGGATTTGTACAAGGCACGAAAAGTGACTGGTGTTTTTCAACCACATCTTTTCACTCGTACTCGCGATTTTACAAATGAGTTTGCTCAAAGCCTTGATCTGCTTGATGAGATAATCTTGCTTGATATCTACCCTGCTCGTGAGGAGCCAATTCCGGGGGTTACATCTTCATCAATCCTTGATTTGATGAAGAATCCAAACAAAAGGCTTTGCAGCAAGGAGCAAGTTAAAGAGATAGTAAAAACTGATGATATTGATATACTAATAAGCATGGGTGCAGGAGATATTGACCGTTTGGTACCCGAAATAGTTAAGATTTTAACCAAGAGGAATTTGTAATGAGCTGGAAACGCAATGCATGGAAAGCGCTTAAGTGGTTAACCCTTATAACCTATTTGGTTATAGGATTATGGTTTGTTACCAAGCGTAACCGTGAATTGGTTTGCCGTGATATCAAGGTTAAAGTGGTTGATAGTTCCGAAAACGCTTTTATTACAAGTAAGGATATTAGAAGGGTTGTTGATGTTAAGGGTAAGAGCCCAATCGGCAAGCCATTGAAGGAGATAAATACTTTTGAGTTGGAGAATAGGCTTTCGACTATGATGTCGGTTCGTGATGTGCAAATCTACAAAACTGCCGATGGCATTCTCTCAATCAAAGTAAAGCAGCGTAGGCCTTTGGTTCGAATTTTTAATGCTAAGAACCAGAGCTACTATATCGATGAGCAAGGGTTGGTTATGCCACTATCGGGCAAGTTTGCTGCACATGTGTTGGTGGTAAATGGAGCAATTACAGAGCATTTTCCATTTAAGTCCAATGAAAATGTGATGCAATGGGATACTAGCGTGTACAAGCGTAAGCCGTTGTTAAGTGAGATTTACGATTTTGCTCGATTTGTGAGTGATAATAGTTTTTGGAATGCCCAAATTGCACAGGTTTATGTTGATAGTTCCAACGATATTGAACTTATTCCTCGTGTGGGATCTCAGGTAATTTTGTTAGGTAGCTTGGATGGCTATGAAAAAAAACTGGAAAAGCTAAAGATGTTTTACGAGAAGGCTCTCCCTGCCGAGGGCTGGAATAAATATAAGATGATAAATTTGAAATACTCAAACCAGATAATCTGTACAAAACGATAATATTATGGCAAAGATGAATGAATATGTTGCTGCTATCGATCTTGGAACAACCAAGATTGTAACCTTGATCGGTAAAAAGAATCCCAATGGAAAGTTCCATATCGTTTCACAAAGCAAAACCCCTTCAACAGGGATTAAGAGAGGAGTTGTATTAAACATCGAGGAGACAGTTGCTTCAATTCAACGTACCGTTGAGGAGGTGCAAACCCAATCAGGTATTATCCTAAGCGATGTTTTCGTTGGCATTGCTGGTCAACATATTCGTAGCATCAAGAATCGTGGCTATATTAACCGCGATAATGTTGAGAGCGAAATCTCTGCCGAGGATGTTCAGAAGCTTATCAACGATATGTACAAAATTCCTATTGAGG
Source organism: Bacteroidales bacterium (assembly GCA_003531155.1). Lineage (GTDB taxonomy): Bacteria > Bacteroidota > Bacteroidia > Bacteroidales > Tenuifilaceae > UBA8529. The sequence goes on from DQHR01000005.1 coordinate 6,473, forward strand.
TGGGTGAGGAGATCCTTCACGTGCTTCCTCAGGATTTCATTGTCGATAACGAACCCGGTGTTCGTCCTGTAGGGATGATGGGTCGTAGACTTGAGGCCAACTTCCATATCGTTATTGGGCAAACCGCATCGGCAAAAAACATCGAGAAGTGCGTAAATCGCGTGGGGCTTAAGGTTAACGATCTCATTCTTGAACCACTTGCTTCTGCCGAAGCAGTTCTAACTGATGATGAGAAAGAAGCCGGAGTTGTTCTTGTTGATATAGGTGGCGGAACAACCGACGTAGCCCTTTTCTACGACGGTATTGTTCGTCATACTGCAGTTATCCCATTTGGTGGTAATGTGATTACCAACGATATCAANNCTGCTCAATCCTATTCCGCCAAGCGGAATCGTTAAAAGTACAGTTTGGTTCAGCTTTGGGCGATATGGCACCTGAGGATAAGATTGTAACTATCCCCGGTATCAGCGGTCGCGAGCCCAAGGAGATTTCATTTAAAAATCTTGCATATATCATCCAATCAAGGATGGAGGAGATTATAGATGCTGTTAACTAC
>DQHR01000027.1 GCA_003531155.1 Bacteroidales bacterium
AAAACCCCGACAGAGATGATCTATCGGAGTCGTTTTTTGAAATTCTATTTTAAGCGATTATAACCTCGTTTATTTTATTAACGACATCCTGTGGGGTGATGAGGTTCAAACAAGCATAATCTTTTCTAAAACATGGTTTATTTCCATAAATGGAACAAGGACGACATGGTAGGTTAATTTGAAGTGCATGTTTTGGATTTTGATTCCATCCATAAAAACCTGCAAAAGGATGCGTTGCTCCCCAAATGCTAACTACCGATGTATTCACAAGCGAAGCAAAATGCATATTTGCCGAATCCATGGAAACAAGCACATCAAGGTTAGAAATAACTTTAAGCTCATCCTCAAGGCTGAGTTTTCCTGCAAGCGAAATGGTGTTTTTATGCTGCTTTTCCCAGCCATCTAAAACCCCTTTTTCATAAGGTCCTCCGCCAAAAAGGAAAACTTTCATTTTTGGTAAACCCGATAAAATTGCAACAACCTTTTCCATCTGCTCTAAAGGATAAATCTTCCCCTTATGTTTAGCAAATGGTGCAATTCCCACCCATTTACAATCTTTTTGATTTGTAATTGTAAGAACTGCTTCGCTTAAAGGAGCTTTAGTGAAAATGTAATCGAATTCAAGGTTGAACTTAAAGCCTGCATTTTCAAAAACCTTTGCATAGCGAGATGTTGTTGCCTCAAGTTGACGAAGCTCTTTGCTATCTATTTTTGTAAGATCATGTTTCTCTTTTCGTCCTTTGTCGATAACAATTTTTTTTGCTGATGAAAAAGCAAAAAGAAGTCTTAAAATCTTAGTTCGGATTACATCATGAAGATCGGCAATTACATCTATTTTCCCAAGTTTCTTCAAATCGAAGTAAAGGCGAAAGATTCCAAAAAAGCCTTTATGTCGACCTTTTAAATCAACCTCAAAGAATTTTACCCCAGGGATATATTTAATAAATCCAGCAGCAAATTTTTGTGAAACAAAAATAATCTCAGTATCGGGATAAGCCTTCGATAACGACGAGATTACAGGAACCGTCATTACAACATCGCCAATGGCGCTGAGTCTTATAACCAATACTCTCTTCATTATTTCACTATTTTTCTTTTGCGTAAAGAACAGGGTTTAAGGATGGGTCGTTATACATCTTCATCTGCTTGTAAACTTTCATGAATTTACGACCGTTTTCGATATCATCAATTAGTTGATCAATTGCCAACGATAAATCTTTTTTCTGATCTAATAGCGTATCAAGTTTTGCTTGACATTTTGCCAAATGGTCTGCGGTTGCATCTGTACGAATAACCTCCTGTTGCATGTGGTAAATCTTAAGCGCAAGAATCGAAAGACGGTCGATTGCCCAAGCCGGACTTTCAGTATTGATGGTTGCGTTCGCTAAAGGTTTTACCAGTTGGTATTTTGTAAGAAAATAGCTATCGATAAGTTCAACCAAATCAGTTCTCTCTTGGTTCGAACGGTCAATCCAGCGTTTAATCTCAAGTGCTTTAATAGGATCGATTTTTGGATCGCGGATAATATCTTCGAGATGCCACTGAACAGCATCAATCCAGTTTTTCTTAAATAGAGAACCTTCAATTTTATCCTCGCTATATGGGTTAACCAATTTTGCGTAAACATCGTCCATTGTATGATAGTAATTGGTACTATCCTCAAAAATCTTATTTGCAAGTTCGCTGAATGTCATCGTTATAATTTTTTGGTTGGGAACAAAAATATTGTATTTATTCAAATAAAACTAGTTTAGGCTATTTTCTATTATGTTGAAGAATGAAAGAAAAAGATGTTTAAAAACTCTTTTTCCCACTTTTCTTCTGAATTTGCTCCAGCTCTTCATCAGAAACAACACGATATAGCTTGTCGGAACGGCGAAGTACTTCGGTAATTGGAATTGAGCATTTTATCCCTTTGGGACAAACCTCTGCTGGCTTTTCATCTACTCGTAATTCTGATATTGATGTCTCAATAACACCAGTTGTTGGGCCAATTATCAATATTTTATCGTTGAGGTAAAGTTCATGCGCTTCAACCAACACTTCTGCCACACCTAGGTTAGAGAAGTAGTTGGTGATCTTTCCGCAATAAATTTTGCGCTCAGTTGCTAAGCTGCCATAAACATGGCTCCACTCGCCCAGCTTGCGGCCAAGGTAGTAGCCATCCCAGAATCCGCGATTGAAAACGGCAGAAAGGCGTTTCATCCAGCCCTCAATCTTCTGTTCATTATAAGTATTGTTGCAAAGCGATTCCACAGCTTCGCTGTAGCATTGGGTTGTAGTTTTAACGTATTCGGCAGAACGGGCACGACCTTCAATCTTCAATACGCGAACACCTGCATCAATGAGCTTATTAAGGAAGTTGATTGTGCATAAATCCTTTGGAGACATGATATACTCATTGTCAACCTCTAGCTCTTTGCCTGTTTCGGTCTCTTGAACAGTATAAGAACGCCTACAAACTTGTAGGCAGGCTCCACGATTAGCCGAAATATTCTCCTGATGAAGACTTAAGTAACATTTTCCAGAAATCGCCATACAAAGCGCTCCATGCACAAACATCTCAATTTTGATCTTATCCCCCGATGGCCCTGTGATATTTTCCCTCTCAATTCCTTGGTATATCTCATAAACTTGCTCCAAGGAGAGTTCGCGAGCAAGAACAACCACATCGGCCCAATTTGCATAAAACTTAATGGACTGAAGGTTACCAATATTTAGCTGAGTAGAAAGATGAATTTCGTGTCCGAGTTCATGGGCATACATCAGAGCTGCTTGATCAGATGCAATAATGGCGCTAACACCTGCATTTTTTGCCTCTTGTAAAAGGGTTTTTACATCGGGTAAATCCTTATCGTATAAAACGGTATTAGCGGTTAGGTATGAACGAACGTTATTCTCGATACAGATTCGAACTATCTCCTTTAAATCGTTAACAGTAAAATTGATATTCGAGTTTGCCCGCATGTTAAGGTGTCCAACCCCAAAATAAACAGCATTTGCTCCTCCTTGAATGGCTGCCATAAGCGATTCAAAGTTCCCTGCGGGCGACATTATCTCAATATCTGAACGTTTCAGCATTTTTGTTGATTAAAATTTTTGCAAAGGTATAAAATAAAAAATCCTTTGATGGTTAGCCAAAGGATCGGTTTACAATATTGTAATTGAATCTATTTCTTCAGCTTACTAAAAAACATGGTAACAGCCATCCAGTATTCTTTGTTCGATTTATTTGATTCCCAAAGGGCTTTTGAACCATGTTTGCCTTCATCCGATGGCTTAAAAATGGTTACTAGCTGTTTTGGAACAATCGATAGTAATTTTACCAATTCTGGATTCTCGGATTTAGAAGATAATGCAAGAACAGGAACTGAAATTTTAGAAATCTTACTTTGGATAAAATTGCTTGGTTCAAAATACTCGCCTGGAGAAAAAACAATTAATGCGCCAACCTTTAACTTTTCGGGAGCAGTAATCAAACTGAGTGATGCAGAATAGGAGCTTCCCCAGAGAACAATTGGTTTATCGCTTTTTGATTTTACATAATCAATTGCTGCATAAACATCAGGAAGAGCGTCGAGATAGTTAGTTGGGAGATTTTTCCCCTTTGCCCTTGCAGCCGTTTCATTTTTGATATAGTTAACCTCATCTCCCGAACGCTGATCGATTGCAAGGCAATTGTATCCTAGATTTACAAGTTTTGGCGCAATCTCGCGATATTCACCACGGCTATAACCCGCCTGATGAAGCAAAATGATGTATGGGTTTTTGGTTGATGAAACGTACAAATCGGCAGTAATGGTTAAACCATCCTTTGCTTCGAAAGTAACTGTTTGCTGAGCAACTGAATTGTTGATCATCATCGAAAGAAGAAATGTAATAATAAGGCTACTTCTAATCATGAAGAGATCTATTCAACTTTTTTGATTGAATCAGATAGAATAACAACATGATCTTTTTTTACCTCAATAATTCCAACCTCGGTAATATCAAAGAAAATCTCGTTTTTATCCGACTCAATGACCTTAATTTGGCCGGGTTCAAGAGTTGAGGTAAGGGCAGCGTGTTTATGCATAACCTCAAACGAACCCTTTGTTCCAGGAACTTTTACAAGGGCAATACTGCCCTTGTAAATTGTTGCCTTTGGAGTTACTATTTCCAGTAACATACTTTATGGTTTAATCAATTAAGATTGTGCTTCGGCAAGCATCTTATCGCCTTTTTTGATGGCATCCTCAATGGTACCAACAAGGTTAAAAGCTGCTTCAGGGTATTTATCAACTTCACCATCAATAATCATGTTGAAGCCTTTAATAGTATCCTTAATATTTACAATACATCCAGGGATATTTGTAAATGCTTCAGCAACGTGGAACGGCTGAGATAGGAATCGTTGAACCCTACGAGCACGGTGAACGATAAGTTTATCCTCCTCGGAAAGTTCATCCATACCAAGAATTGCAATGATATCCTGTAATTCCTTATAACGTTGAAGAATATTAATAACGCGTTGTGCAGTATTGTAGTGCTCTTCTCCTACAATATCTGGACTTAGGATACGTGATGTTGAATCGAGTGGATCAACTGCAGGATAAATACCAAGCTCCGAAATCTTACGACTTAATACTGTGGTAGCATCAAGGTGGGAGAATGTTGTAGCAGGAGCAGGGTCAGTTAAGTCATCGGCAGGAACATAAATAGCCTGAACCGAAGTGATTGATCCCTTATTTGTTGATGTAATACGTTCTTGCATTAAACCCATTTCAGTAGAAAGGGTTGGTTGATAACCTACAGCTGATGGCATACGACCAAGTAGTGCTGAAACCTCAGAACCTGCTTGAGTGAAACGGAAAATATTATCGATGAAGAAAAGGATATCAGCACCTTTTCCCTCTTCACCACCATCGCGGAAATACTCGGCCATTGTTAACCCTGATAATGCAACACGTGCTCTTGCTCCGGGTGGTTCGTTCATCTGTCCGAACACCATGGTAAGAAGAGATTTTTTGAGTTCTTCTTCGTTTACTTTCGAAAGATCCCATCCACCCTCTTCCATACTTTTCTTGAACTCATCACCATAGTTCACGAGTCCTGCTTCAATCATTTCACGAAGCAAGTCATTTCCTTCACGAGTACGCTCACCAACACCTGCGAATACAGAGAAACCTTTAGATTGCTTTGCAATATTATTAATTAGTTCTTGGATGATAACTGTTTTTCCAACACCAGCACCACCAAAGAGACCAATTTTACCTCCCTTTGAGTATGGCTCGAGTAAATCGATAACCTTGATACCTGTGAAAAGAACTTCTTTTTCGGTACTAAGCGTTTCGTATTTTGGAGGGTTATTGTGGATTGAGTAAACTTTGTCGCGATTCAAAGAGCTAAGGCCATCAACTCCATCACCAACAACATTCATTAATCTACCTTTGATGTGGTCACCAACCGGCATCGAAATAGTAGCACCAGTTGCACGGGCTTTCATTCCCCGTCTTAACCCATCGGTCGAATCCATTGCAACGGTTCGAATGGTATTTTCACCAACATGTTGCTGGCACTCAACAATCAATATAGAACCATCGTCGCGCTTAATTTCAAGCGCATCGTGAATACTTGGAAGCTCACCACCCTCTAAGGTGAAGGTTATGTCAACTACAGGTCCAATAACCTGAACTAACTCACCATACAAATCGGCCATAGCTGTTTACATTAAAATATGATAACGACAAAATTAGCTAATAAATGAAATAATTATAATAAACTCTAAATCTTTATTTTTAAAACGCACTAATTATAAAGCCTAATAAAGTTTTGTAAACTATTATCGATTTCCGTTTTTAACTCCGATTGACCATACCTATCGGCCAAACCACCTAATTCCTGCAAAGTTTGAATATTGACCCTTTTATCGTAATCCACTGCAGTATTTAAGTTGCTGCTTAAGCTAAAAAAGTAGTTTAAGTTTTCATTTGTAGCTCGAAGAAAATCCTTCACCATTTTATTTGCTTTTTCGGTCTCGTTCAACTTGTAAAAGAGTTCAATCGTTCCAAAGGAAAATAGATCATATGGATATTTATTTTGTGGCATTAGGTCATATATCTTATTTACAACCGCAAGAGCAGAATCTTTTTTATTTTGTGCAAGCAACTCTTCTGCTAAGCGATTAAAGTTATTTCGAAGGCGAAGTACTGTGGCCGTTCGTTGATTATTATGATCTATATTTACATCTGGTTGATCCATTCTTCCCCAGCGGAACTTATTCATCATATTATTATAAAGGATATCTGCGTCGACTCTTCCAACCGATAAATAACCTTCTGATTTTGTTTTGATTGGAACAAAACGATAAGCAAAACCCTCAAGTTGATAGTATTCGCTCAATCCAATATCTGAATCACCATAAGGAGACACAAAATATATTGGACGTTTCCAGTTGTTATTTGCAATAATATCGAGCATTATCATATCGCTTTTTTGGATATAGCCTTTTTTAAGGCTCCATTGAATCTCATCAACTATTTCTGAAGCATTTGCTGCGTTTACAGTACCAGACGAGAGAACAGTATTCTTATCAATAGTAAGTTTATAGTTCTTTGTTGGCATGTAGGCTACAGGATCCTCGTTTGGAACATTGTACTTTGTTTCAGGTTTATCACTTGCAACAAAGTCCATTACTTGTTTAAGTTCAATAGCTTGATTAAACCTATCGATAATATATACAACCTCTCTTTTTCCTTGAATATATTGATCCTTGGTCATGCTAATTGGAAGAGGCTCTGAATCATAGACCTTCTTCTTCATTTGGTCAATGTACCAATCGGTTCCAAGTAAACTCAAGTTACATACGCGAACATCTGTTCTGATCCCTTCAACCTCCTGTGCATACCAAAGAGGGAAAGTATCGTTATCGCCATTGGT
>DQHR01000137.1 GCA_003531155.1 Bacteroidales bacterium
TTGTTTTACTTCCCATGTCAGAAATGATTGCGCAAAATAATAGGCATCCATGTTGTATGGGTCCAATTTTACCGCACCATGGAGAATAGCCGACATTCTTTGATAATCAGGAGGCTGAACGATCACCTTGGCCAGCTGTTTTTCGGTGATACCTCCGAAGTACATTACAACCTTCATTATCAATAAGGCAGCTGTGAATTCTCGATGATCAGCACTACTGTATTTCAACACAGTTGTCGAGGGAAGATATCCAAGTTTTTCCTCAATTGGCTTTTTATTCATGTAATCCGTAAAAGGGACCAAAATAAAGCAAAAGCCGATTGAGGCAGCCAGTAGAATAACTACTATGGTGTACTTAGAATCTGTCATTTCATTTCTCTTCGGTTAAACAGTAGTGCGGCCACACAGAGAAGGATAGTGGTGTAAACAAAAAAATAACCAATAGTGAGGATAATGCCGGAGATGTTAAGCGGAATGGCATAAATGGCATTAACTGCAAGATCAAAACTTCCCAGATTGGGCAGAAGGTAATACAGCGGCAAAGCAGCTTTGCGGACAAGAGGAGATACTGAGGTTAGTGCCGTAGGCGTATTAAGATAATCATATACTTGCTGAGTAATAGTTCCTGCAAGATAAGTGCTAATAGCACCGAAAGTAGGCAGAAAGAACGAGGTACTAACAGTAGCTAGCAAAATGGCAACAGCAGCAACAATAATATACTTAAGTGCATCAAATAAAATTGTAGCGATTATGGCCGACCAAAGCAGCGCGCGCGATGGTGGATACCCATAAGTAGCCATCTTGATGGCANNTACACCCAGCACCAAAGCCGTAAGCAACATGAACAGAGCAACACCCAAAAATTTACCTATAAGATAAGTCGTACGACTGACCGGTAAACTAACCACACTGAAGATATAGCGTCGCTCGATATCCTTCCAAATCGTGGTTGATCCTAAAAAAACAGCTAGCAACAACAGGATGAATGAAATCAGGGATAGAGAAAGCGTTGTCGTCAATTCAGTCATCTGCCTCATGGATAAAGAAGCCAAAGAAGGAATAAAAAGAAACAAAACTGACAGCATCATGATTCCTTGGAAGATGCGATCACGGAAGATACTTTTTAATGTTATTTGGATGATATTAACCATGGTCTTACGTTTCCCCTAACAGTATGTCAATTACAGTAGTTAATTTTTAAAAAATTTGAACAAAACTCCAAGATCCCTAAATGGTTAAACCTAATCTTAGCTTGTCGCACACACAAAATGCTGGTATGTTCGCATCCATGGATTTAAAAGAATCGGGCATATTAAACTCTAAAACCCTATACCAGCATTGGTACTATAGAGCAAAATCAAAGGCACTACTAGCTATCATAGAAAATATTACTCCAATTAAAATTCTAGATATTGGCGCGGGGTCTTCCATATTTTCTAAAATCCTGCTGGACATGTCCAATGCCACTAAAGCCATCTGCGTAGACATTTCTTATTCTAAAGAATACACAGAACAATATAACAATAAACATATAGAATACCTCAAATCCTATGGAGCAGTTGACGCAGATTTGGTTTTGATGATGGATATCCTTGAACACATTCTTGATGACGCTTTATTTTTACGTGATTGTTGCTCAAAATTACGATCCGGTACCTTCATAGTGGTGGCTGTTCCAGCTTTTCCTTTCCTCTGGAGCGATCACGATATATTTCTTGAGCACAAGCGCCGCTATACATTGGTTCAACTTGAGCAACTCCTCATTTCAAATGGTTTGACACTTATTAAAAGCACATATTTTTTCGGCACCATTTTTCCTCTTGCAGCACTTATAAGACTCGGCAGAAGGTTTTTTAAACCTGCCTCTTTGCCTTGCTCCGACCTTAAAAACGTACATCCTCTTATAAATAAGCTTCTTACGACCATTTGTTCCGTGGAAATCCCCCTAATCCCGTACAATAGATTTTTTGGGCTTACTGCCTTTTGTCTCGTCAAAAAACCATGAACCTACTCCCGGAAGTTTCAATCATTATACCAGCCTACAATGAGGCGGATCGACTTCCAGCACATCTTCAATCAGTGCTAAATTATTTTAAAGAGCTTAATATGTCTCACGAAATCATTATTGTAGATGACGGCAGTTCAGATAACATTGCGCGTATAGTTGAAACGTTTGAAAGTGACTTCGTCAAAGTTGTTCGACATCCCAATAATGTTGGTAAAGGGCAGGCTATTAAAACCGGAATGTCTTGTTCAAAAGGTGATCTACGACTTTTTACTGACGCAGACGGATCAACTCCAATAACTGAATTTTCAAAGTTATTGCATGCAATGAAAAATGGTGCTGATGTGGCGGTCGGCTCACGTTCATTCACATCTTCAGAATGTGTAATCAACGCTTTGCTGCACAGAAAAATTATTGGCAAAATATTTAGAAGCCTCGTTTATCTGCTGGCGGTAAAAAATATCAAAGATACTCAATGCGGTTTCAAACTATTTAGTAAACAAACTGCAAATTATGTATTTCCACGCCAAAAAATATCAGGGTTTGGATTTGATGTGGAAATTCTACATTTATGCAACTTGTCAGGCTTTAAAATTATGGAAGTCCCCGTAAACTGGAGCCATGTTCCTGGAAGCAAAATTAATCTTCTTAAAGACTCGTGTATCATGTTTTTTGAAATAATAAAAATCCGCTACTACCAAATACTTGGTGCTTACAACCTACAAAGGTATTAAATTAATAATTAAATTTTGATTTTTTATTAATAATCATCTTATAAACATAATATTTTTCTAGCATTGGAGGACCAAAGGCAAATGGGAGCGGACCAGCTAAATCAGCATAGAAGCCTGCACCATATTTCATATTCATGGTCGATATCGGGCCGGGAACATCAAAACACAATTCCTGCATATAACATGCAGTACTTTTAAATATTGGTTTTGTATTGGAATTAAATGATGGAACAATTATTAAATCACCTTTAATTAACAATGGTTTCTCATAATCTAGTGGCTTCCCCCTGCCAAACGTGGACATGTAATACTGAAATCCCCAATGTCCTTCATACCAAAGATTACCAGGATTTTTTCTATAATCAGATGATAGCCTAATCGCTGCATTACGCGATACTAGTGCCCATTTGTAATCTGCAAAGGACACAGTTAATCCAATTAACAACGTCAAAATCAGAGGCACATAGAGTCGAGTAAAATTCGCCACAAACAAATCAGATTCTAGCTGCTCAAAATGCCTTATTACAAAAATGCCTGCAACAGGCACTATTGGCAGTATGCTACGGCCATTTACCGACCAGTTTATAACAGTTGAAAAGGTAAAAACTCCTACAACCCATAAAAAAATCAGAAAAGAATCAGAATCTCTTTTTTGTATAAAACTCTTCAGCACAAAGTAGAAAAAACATGCTCCGGAAAAAACAAAAACTGAAAGTTGCACCGCAAAACTCCAGTTTACACCATCGGCATCAGCAATTGGATAATCAACCAGAGCACCAAAACTCATGAGCCAAATTAAAAGCAGCACGACAATCGCAAAACCAATTATTATTTTAAATTTTTTATGAAAAACAAAAATATAAAACACTGGAAATAAAATACATCCACCAACAAAAGAAATACCTGTTGTTATGCCGGAGACATATTTGTATTGACGTATCTGTTTGGCAGACTCTGTAAAAGAATGAATATATGTGAGATGACCTGTTCCGTAAAATGAATAGGTTACCCATTCATATATGCCCAGGACCACTATTGGAAAAAATAAAAATAGTATCCAAAAGCTAATTTTTCGTTTTTCTAATAAAGAATAAGCCAAAAGAAGCGGAATTAAACAGACAGCCGAAAATTTAGTTAAAATAGCCAAAACTATTAGTACAGAAGCATATGCAATCTGCATCATATTATCTGTTTTTATTCCTCTCCTCCAGAAGATAACCGCAAATATCCAGAACGCGAGCATCAGCACGTCACACATCAGAGTTGTGGCTGAAACAAGAAAAACCGGAGTGCAGATAACGGATAACGAGGCAAAAAACGGCCTGGAACAGAAATCCTTTGCCAGCAACCAAGTTCCGATAACCACCCCACAAGCGGGAACAAGAAAAGCCAGATGCAGGGATACCTCGCTCCAGCCGAATAAATACGCTGCAAGCGCAATATAATAAGAAACTATTGGCGGGTTTG
>DQHR01000163.1 GCA_003531155.1 Bacteroidales bacterium
AATGGGGGAACTGGAAGTCTTTGATCATTTATTGTGAAGGAGCGCGTGTAGTCTAAATTCTCAAACTTTTCAATATGCTTTTCCCATGTTGCACGATTAAAAGTTTTTAGCCGTTTGTTGGCATAATTTACAACCATTGTTCGACGAATGAACTTTTTACCACCTTTTGATGCACCCGGCCCCATAATACAGCCTTCGCAATAGAAAAGATTGAAATGTCGGTTTATAAGTTCGGTGCTAGTTTCAAACTGTTCAACAGCCTGAAGAAGGTTTTCAGAACCTTCAGTGGTAATAACCTTTCCAACAAGAAGATCCTCGCTTATATCTACAGCTTGTAATAACCCATTACTAATAGGATAAAGAGATCCTTTATAACCAATAGGCTCATCAAATTCTGAGTATTCTAAGTTACTTTCTTTGATATTGAACTCCTCAAACATCTCTCGAAGTTCAACGAATGTTAAAACAGAATCGATTTTGCCATCACCTTCAAATAATTTTATTTCATCCTTATGCTGAATGCATGGACCGATGGCAACAATCTTTGTATCATCACCATAAAGATCATGAACTGCTTTTGCTGTTGCAACCATGGGTGATACAATGGGAGCGAGGTTATTTACTAGTTCCGGGTGGAATTTTTCAACAAGTGAAACAACTACAGGGCAGGTTGTTGTAAGAAAATATTTACCTTTAAAATTATCAAACAACTTTTTATACTCTCGGGCAATTAGATCAACCCCGAAAGTAACCTCGCAAACGTATGTAAATCCTAGAGATTTTATCATCTCAACGAATTTCCGATAATCTGTAATGTCTACAAACTCACCCGAAATGCTGGGTGCGCATATTGCAGCAACTTTATTACCTGAGCTTAAAAGAGATTTTACCTCCTCTTTGGATGAGTAGTATTTAACTGCATTTACAGGACAAATGTTAAGGCAGCTGCCACATCCTATGCACCTATCAGCAATAATTCTAGCATAATTTTGCCCCGCTTTCACCTCAATTGCTTTAACTGGGCATACCCTAACACAGGCATAACAGTTAATGCAACTCTCACTGCTTATCTCAAATAATTGCGGCATTTGTATTATTAATTTGAATGATTACTATTTCTTAAACTTGCTGTTTAGAATCTCGATAATGTTAAATTCGTTAACACCTGTATGAATGGTGTCATCGATTTTTATGACTGGTCCCTCTGCGCATCTCCCAAAGCAATGACCTCCATGGAAAAAAATTTTATCCTGAAGGTTATTATCTTTTATATATTTATCAATCACTTTGAGAGTTGTCTTATTTCCACGTGCAAAGCACGAACTCCCCAAACAAATTACGACTTCAACTTTATTGCTCATTCCTAAACAGATGTTAATCCATTAACAAGCAAAGTTATGAAATTATAATCAAATTCTAACAATATGAATAAACGCTCGTTTTATTCTAAGATGCTTGTATTGTATGATTTTTAGAATTTTTAATAGAATTATCAGGAGAAAAAAAATTAATGGAAAGATAAATGTTGGGTATTCGTAATTGTTTTAGTAAATTGTTGGCTAATATTTTATCGAAAATTTGATTTAAATATAAGATTATCAGTGATTTATTTATTGTTAGCAAGCAAACAGTTGTTTGTTAAGCACTTAATTTTTAAAGAGATAGTAAAATAATGAAAATCATCTAATAGATGGAAAATAGAATTGGTGTTTTACTCGAAAAATATAGCCATTCACGTCGCGATAGCCTTATCCCCATTTTGCAGGACATACAGGAAGAGGTAGGCTACCTTTCGGAGGAGGCAATAGTGTTGGTTGGCAAACATTTGAATATGCCAACAAGCAAAATTTATGGATTAGCCACTTTCTATAACCAATTTAGGTTCGAGCAAAAGGGCACTTACCATATTGAAGTTTGTCATGGTACGGCATGTCATATGCTTGGCGCAGTTTCAATTATCGATATTATTGAAAAGAAACTTAAAATAAAAGCGGGGCAAACATCACGTAACGGGAAATTTAGCTTTCAAGTTGTTCCTTGTATCGGGGCGTGTTCNNCCAGGGCGTGTTCACAATCACCTGTAATATCTATAAATGGTGAATTCTACTCAAAATTAACGACTGAGAAGTTGAAACAAATTCTAATCGATCTTGCGGGAGAGTAGTTTAAAATATTAAAAAAAAGAGTTATATGGATAATCAAGAATTTACGAATTATATTAAGTTTTTTCTAGATAATGTTTTAACTAACAACACATCGGATTATCCAAAGAATGTTGAAGATAGGTTAGAGGTCTATCGCCGAAATCGAATCTCAAAACCTGTCATATACATTGGTGTTACTAGTTCTTCAGTTTGTGCAGGTGCTTTAAATGTGAAGAGTGCTATTGAGGAGTATATTACAGATAATCAGTTTGATATTAGTGTGATAACAACTGGCAGTCTTGGGCTCTGCTCCCATGAACCGTTAATTGATATTCAGATTCCTGGTAAAAATCGTGTAGTATTCAGTAACGTTTCAACGAGTGATATCCAACCAATACTCGATGGAATCTTAAATAAGTTTTTACCTATTGATAAGGTGCTTGGGCAATATAGGCATAAATATCACGAGCCTTGGCAAGAAGTTCCATTTCTAGATGAACTGCCATTCTTTAAAGAGCAAAACAGGATAATTCTATCTAATTGTGGAGTTATAGATCCTTGTAACATTTTCGATTACATGGCTCGTGGAGGGTATAGAGCATTAGCCAAATCGTTGAGAAACCACACTTACGAAGAGATTTGTTCTATAGTGGAGCAAAGCGGATTAAGAGGACGTGGAGGGGGAGGTTACCCTACAGGTACAAAGTGGAGAAAAGCATTGCAAGTTACAACGGATCAACGCTATATGATTTGTAATGCTGATGAAAGCGATCCGGGCGCTTTTGTTTATCGGTTGCTGATGGAAAGTGATCCTCATCGAATTATCGAGGGGTTAATTATTAGCTCATATGCCATAGGAGCAAGCAAAGCATATATATATACACGAAATAGCAATAGTTTAACAGTTGAAAGGCTCGAAAAAGCTGTTAGTCAGGCTTATGATGTAGGATTCCTTGGATACAACATTATTGATAGTGGTTTTAATATCGATATTACCATCCGAAAAGGTCCTGGGGCCTATGTTTGTGGTGAAGAAACTGCATTGATTAGAAGTATTGAGGGAAAACGAGGAATGCCTACTGTTAAGCCTCCTTATCCAACCGAGCAGGGGTTATTTGGCAAACCAACAGCAGTTAATAATGTTGAAACCATTTCTAATATTCCTAGTATTGTTATGAATGGTGCTGATTGGTATTCATCTATTGGCACAGAAAATTCCAAGGGAACAAAAATATTTTCAATATCAGGAAAGGTTAAAGACGCTTGTGCTGTGGAAGTTTCAATGGGAACTCCGTTGTCAAAACTTCTTGAGTTGGGTGGCGGAGTGGCGGATGAGCGCAAGTTTAAGGCGTTACATCTTGGTGGACCATCTGGATTTAGTATTCCTTTTGAAGAATTAGGATTACCTATTGATTTTGATAAACTTCGAGAAGCTGGAGTTGCTATTGGTTCTGGTGGCGTTCAAGTGTGGGATGATTCAGTTTGTGTTATCGATTTGGTGAAGTACTACATGCATTTTATCCAAAAAGAGAGTTGTGGAAAATGTATTCCTTGTCGCGAGGGTTCAAGGAGAATGCTCGAAATACTTCAAAATATATCAAAACGCCCTACAAGCGAAAATGGTCAAAATACGCTTGAACGTTTTAAAGGGGTTATTCATCTTGAGAGTTTAGCTGAGGTGATGCGCGATACATCGCTTTGTGGGTTGGGGCAATCTGCTCCAAATCCTGTGCTTCGCACATTAAAACTTTTTCGCGAGGAGTACGAGGAGCATATTTTCGATCGTAAATGTCGGGCAGGCGTTTGTCGCGATTTAAGAACATTTTATATTGATGTTGAAAAATGCACAGGATGTACAGCGTGTGCTAAAAAATGCCCTACAAATGCAATTATAGGTACACCACGTTCTCCATATTTTGTGGTTGAGGATAAATGTATTGGTTGCGGAATTTGCGAAGATGTTTGCAAATTCTCGGCTGTTTACTTTAAATAGATTTAGGTTGAGGAGTTCATAAGGTTTACTGATTCCAAGAACGAACAACAATTTCGGTTATGCAGTTTAATATTGAGGTTAACAACAGATTAATTGAAGTACGCAAAGGAGAAACAATACTTTCAGCGTTGTTTCGGAATGGAATAAAAGTTCCAACGCTTTGCAATATGAAGGAGCTTTCTCCAACAGGAGCTTGTCGGATCTGTGTTGTCGAGGTCGAAGGGAAAGAGGGGCTTGTAACCTCATGTTCTTATCCTGTTGAGGAATCGATGAAGATTAAAACTCACTCTCCAAGGGTAGTTAAGGCTCGTAAAACACTTGTTGAACTTTTACTTTCAAATCACCCCGACGATTGCCTTTACTGCGAAAGAAATGGTTGTTGTGAATTGCAAGATTTAGCCATTGATTTGAACATACGTGAACGTAGAATTTCGGGTAAAAAAAGTCGTCATAAACTTGATCTTTCAAGTCCAAGTATCGTTCGTGATCCTGCAAAATGTATTCTTTGTGGACGATGTGTTCGTGTTTGTGATGAGATTCAATCAGTTTCAACACTTGATTTTTTGAATAGGGGTAATAAAACCATTATTGGAACTGCGATGGCTCGTGATTTGAACTTTTCGAGTTGCATCAATTGTGGGCGATGTGTAATGGTTTGCCCTACAGGGGCACTTCACGAGCATGGCTATCTCGATGAGGTAATCGATTCGTTAAATAACCCGTCGCTACAGGTTGTTGTTCAATATGGTCCGGCTGTAACGGTTTCACTAGCCGAAGAATTCGGTATTAAGGTGGGGAAAGATATTAGTGGCGTGATGAATGCAGCACTTCGAAAAATAGGTTTTAACCATATTTTTGATACATCCTTTGCTGCAGATCTAGCAGTAATGGAAACGGTTGACATGATAATGCAAAAGTTGGAAACAGGAGAGGGTTTTCCTATTATATCAAGTTGCTGTCCGGCTTGGGTAAAGTATGCTGAGCAGTTTTATCCCGATGTGCTGCCATACGTTTCAACATGCAAATCTCCTCAGCAGATGTTGGGTTCAATTATCAAAACCTATTATGCACCGCTTAATAATATTAACCCAAACTCAATCTATTCCGTTTCAGTTATGCCTTGCTTAGCCAAAAAATTCGAAGCACAGCGCGAAGAAATGACTCATAAGGCAATATCTGATGTTGATGTAGTAATAACAACACGTGAACTATCGAGATTAATAAAACTTTACGGTATTGATATTCAGAATACCGAACCACAAACTCCCGATTCACCATTTGGAATCAGAAGTTCTGCCGGTAAACTCTTTGGAACATCAGGAGGAACAACAGAGGCAATTCTAAGAACCTTGCACTATAAACTAACTGGAAAAGAGTTTAATACATTGAAACTTCAGGATATTAGATCCGTAAGTGGCATTAAAGAAATTCCCATTAAGATTGGCTCTAAGGAGTTCAAGGTTATATTAGTTAATGGTTTAACAGGGATTGAAAAATTAATGGAAGGGATAATTAACAAAACAATAAATGCTCATTTCATTGAGATTATGGCCTGCCCAGGTGGCTGTGTTAATGGTGGAGGTCAACCTTTTAAAGCAGGCGATAAGGATCTAAAGTCAAGAATTAGGGCTATTTACGAAATCGACGAGGTTGACACCATAAAGGCTTCACATAAAAACCCATTGGTCAACGACTTGTACGAAAAATTTTTAGAAAAACCAGGTAGCGACAAAGCAAAGCAACAATTGCACACATGTTATACCAAGAGGGATGTACTTTTATAGTTCAAAGGATGAAATTCAAAGGACAATAACCTAAAAACCAAACTGTCAAAATATATTACAAATGACATTCTCCGAAGATAAATTAAAACTTGTTTATACGGTTAAGGAATTGTGTAGGGTTTGCTATACATGTGTGAGGGAATGTCCGGCTAAAGCCATTAAAATTATTAATGGACAAGCAGAAGTGATTAGCGAAAGATGTATTGGATGTGGCAATTGTATTAAGGTTTGTAGTCAGGAAGCTAAGGTATTTTACCAATCTCGAATAGATGTTAAAAGCCTTTTGCAATCCGATAGTAAAGTTGCTGCCATAGTGGCACCTAGTTTTCCCGCAGAGTTCCCAGAAATAAGGGATTATCAGAAGTTTGTTGGAATGATTAGAGCATTGGGCTTTGATTACGTTTTTGAAGTTGCTTTTGGTGCTGATTTGGTTGCAAAAAAATACAAACAATTTCTCGAAGATAGAACAGGTACCGATTATATCTCATCCGATTGTCCTGCAATTGTTTCGTATATTCGATATTATCATCCCGATTTGGTTAAAAACCTTGTCCCTGTTGTTTCACCCATGGTGGCAATGGCAAGGGTTGTTAAAAAGAAATTGGGTTCAGATATTAAGATTGTTTTTATTGGGCCATGTATTGCTAAAAAGGCTGAGTCTGAGGAAATTGATGAAGTTTTAACATTTAGGGAACTACGAGGGATGTTTGATCTTGTAAAGTCAAATATTGATGATGTTAAGCCCTCAGATTTTGATTTACCTCATGCTGGAAGAGGGGCAATTTTTCCTGTTAGTAGAGGGCTTATACAAACTGTTAATATTTTTGATGATGTGGTTGAGGGCAACGTAATTGTTGCTGAAGGAAGAATTGGTTTTCAGGAGGCGATTAAGGAATATGAAGCTGAGAACTTAAAAGGGCAACATTTGGAACTTCTTTGCTGCGAAGGTTGTATAATGGGTCCTGGAATGACTCCAGGAGGTAAGCGTTTTGAACGAAGAACTTATATTAGCTCATATGTTAAACAAAAACTTGCAAACGAGAATCAGGATAATTTTAATAAATCATTAGAGGAATACTCGGATATTGATATTTCAAAGGACTTTAACCCATCCGATAGACGTAAGCCAATGCCATCAGAAGCAGAGGTGGGAAAGATTTTAGCATCGATGGGTAAATTTTCTAATCGCGATCATCTAAACTGTGGTGCTTGTGGATACGATACATGCCTTGAGCACGCAGTTGCAATTGTTGAAGGACTTGCTGAAGTTGAAATGTGCTTGCCGTATACCATAGAGGAAATGCATGCCTCGTTGAAAGATTTGGCGATATCTAATGAGAAATTAGCTAAGGTACAGCAGGCCCTTAAGCAATCTGAAAAACTAGCTCATATGGGGCAGTTATCTGCAGGTATTGCTCATGAGCTTAACAATCCATTAGGTGTTGTTTTGATGTATAGCAACATTCTCCTAGATGAATATCCGCCTGATGATCCTGTTCGTCAAGATATCGAGTTAATTGCATCGCAGGCCGAAAGGTGCAAGAAGATAGTGAGCGGATTGCTCAATTTTGCTCGGAAGAATCAGGTTAAACTCGAAGTAATTAATCTTAAAAAACTTGCAGAGGATAGTATCCGATCTGTAGTTATTCCCCAAAATATTAAAACGGCTGTTATTTGTAAAACCGAAAACTGTGAGGCTCAGCTTGATTATGAGCAAATGATGCAAGTGCTAACTAATCTCAATAAAAATGCAGTAGAGGCAATGTCTAGCGGTGGTTTTCTAACTATCGAAGTTGGTGGTAAGGAGAAGGAAGTAATTTTCAACGTAATTGATACTGGTACAGGAATACCAGAGGAGAACATGGAAAAGTTATATACTCCATTTTTTACTACAAAGGGATTAGGTAAAGGTACAGGTTTGGGCTTGGCAACCACTTATGGGATTGTTAAAATGCATAAAGGCAAAATTGAGGTAGAATCAAATACTGATAGACTAAAAGGCCCTACAGGGACAACGTTTAGAATTATTTTACCTCGAGAGGAAGGGGAGGATGTTGAAAAATAAGACTGGAGATGTTAGTTCTCAAGCAACAGACAAAATTTGAATTAAGTTTAAATGACAAGGAAATTAAGAATCAGAAATATAAAATACAATGAGCAAAACCATTTTAATAGTTGATGATGATATTGATTATTTATTTCAACTGAAACTTCAAGTAGAGAAGTTTGGATTTAAGGTTATCGTTGCAGAAAGTCAGAAGGAGGCTGAAAATATGCTTGCATCTGTTAAGCCAGATCTTGCAATTCTTGATCTAATGATGGAGAACGACGATAGTGGTTTTATTCTTTGTTATAAAATGAAACGTAAATATCCTGATGTTCCAATTATCATTGCTACAGCTGTGGCCGCTGAAACGGGAATGACTTTTGGAATTAGCACAGAGCAGGAACGCAAATGGATTAGAGCTGATCTTTACCTTGAAAAAGGAATACGGCCAGACCAACTCCATAAGGAAATATTGAAACTTTTAAAGCTTTAGCATGGAAATACTTGATGTACTTGTTGTTGATGATGAACCTGGGATTAGATCTGGAGTAACCCGAATTTTACGAAATTTTTCGGTGAACTATCCATTTATGGATCCAGACATCCAATTCAATGTTATTGAGGCAGCAACAGGTGAAGAAGCTCTTGGAATTATCAATGTAAACCCTCCTGCAATTGTATTACTCGATAATAAACTTCCCGGAATACAAGGCGTTGAAGTGCTTGAGCACATTAACAATCATCAGCTCGATATACTAGTGATGATGATAACATCATACGCATCACTTGAGTTAGCAGTAAAAGCAACGAATATTGGGGCTTACGATTTTGTCCCAAAACCATTTACACCTCAGGAGTTAAAAGCTTCAATGGAGAATATAACTAAGCACTATTTTCTCCGTCGAATGACCAGGAAACTGCACAAGGAGGGAAAAATAGTTCGTTTTAAATTCTTAACATTACTTTCACACGAGTTAAAATCTCCATTAAATGCGATTGAGGGTTACCTTAAACTGATGCAAGAAAAGCAGGCTGGAGAGAATATCGATGACTATCAGGATATGATTGATAGATCGCTATCGAGGGTTAAATCGATGAGAACATTAATTATGGATTTACTCGATTTAACACGAATAGATTCCGGAAAGAAAAAGCGCGATTTACGAGAACTAGATTTAGAGCTTATTGCTAAATCAGCAATGGATGGTATGACTCCGCTTGCTGTTCAGCGCGATGTGAAGTTAATCCTTGATATTGAAGAGCAGCAACCCTTAATGGCTGATGCCGAGGAAATGGAGATAATTTTCAACAATTTAATATCTAACGCTGTTAAGTATAACAAAGATGGTGGTTCAGTAAAATGTGTAATTAGATCTACACAAGGAGAGATGATTATAAAGGTTATTGATACTGGCTTTGGAATTGAAGCCGATGATATTCCTAAACTTTTCCAAGAATTTTCGAGAATCAAAAATGCTTCTACTCGTAATATATCTGGTAGCGGGCTAGGCCTATCAATTGTAAAAAAGTTGGTTGATTTGTATAATGGTAAGATTGAAGTTGAGAGTATTCCTGGGCAGGGCACAACTTTTACTTTACGAATTCCCATGCTACCATCGTTGAATGAAATTACAGGTTTAGCTTAATAAAGTGTTACATTTGCAAAAAATTATTACAGATGAAACTACCCGAAAAAACTGTTGAAAGGTTAAGTGAATATCGGAGAACTCTTTTGGAGTGCTTAACAAAAGGGAAAACCCACATCTATTCGCACGAATTAGCTCGACTGCATAATAATACAGCGGTTCAAGTGCGTCGTGATTTGATGCTCATTGGATATTCGAGCATGAAGAAAAAAGGGTACGATGCCAAGGAACTTATTGAGGTTATCGGTAAAATTATCGATTCTAAAAATGGGCTAAATGTTGCAGTTATAGGAATGGGTAACCTTGGTCGAGCTGTTACAACCTATTTCATTGGTAAACGACCAAAACTAAATATTGTTGCCACTTTTGATGTAGATACAAATAAGACGGATCGAGTAATTTCAGGAATAAATTGTTTCCATGTTAAGGATTTAAAGGCAAAAATAAAATCGAGCAATATCTCTATCGCTATAATTGCTTCTCCACCTAATACTGCTGCAGAAATTGCAGAAACGCTTATAATGTCAGGAATAAAAGGAATATTGAACTTTACAACAACCCCACTAAACGTTCCTGATAGCGTTTTTCTCGAAGAATATGATATGATTACTTCAATCGAAAAGGTAGCGTATTTTGTGAAGGAGCAAGTAAAAAGTTAATTTCATTTTTAAATCTTTTAAATGCAGGTACACTACGGTTTTGAACAGGCAAATAGAATTAAGAATGCTGTTGTAACTACTGGTTCTTTTGATGGAGTTCATATAGGTCATAAAACTATTATCAACCGAATTATTGAAATTGCTCGTAGTATTGATGGGGAGTCTGTTCTTATTACCTTTTTTCCTCACCCTCGAAAAGTTCTTTATCCCGAAACACAAGGGAAAGATTTGATGTTCATTAACTCTCAGAAGGAGAAAATTGAACTTCTTCAAAAAACAGGGCTCGATCATTTAATCATAGTTAACTTTACGTTAGAATTTTCAAGGGTTTCATCGCACGATTTTATTCGTAATTTTCTGATTGAAAAGTTAAATGCTAAATATATAATCGTTGGTTTTAATCATCATTTCGGACATAATCGTGAGGGTGATTACACTTATTTATATCAGCTTAAAGAGGAATTAGGATTTGAGGTAGAAGAAATTCCTGAACAGGATATTCAGCACGAAACGGTTAGCTCAACTACAATTCGAAAATCGATAAAAGAGGGGCGAATTCAGCGGGCAAACGCTTATCTCGATCATCAATATATCATTATTGGAGCATTAGGAAAAGGGACTCACTATTTTACTGAAGTAGGTTTTCCCACATTATCTGTTCAGATAGAGGAGTTGGGGAAACTTATTCCTCCCGATGGTGTTTATGCTACATCGTTGGAATGNNAGAGCAAGTTATAAGGCGATGCTAATTATTTGGTCGAAGTCATCACATCAAAATGTTGAGATACATATCCTTGATTTTGATGATAAATTCCCCAATAGCGATGCAATTATCTATTTTCAAAAGTTAATCTCTTGCGATATCGATATCAATGATAAGAAGATGCTGAAGTTTAAACTGGATTGCGGTAAAGCTGCCATTGACGAATTGATATTTTAGCATGATACAGCTTCGCTGATAAAAATCATTTGTTTTTTGAATAACAGTAACTACCTTTGTACTGTTAATTTAGTATTGATTTCATTTCATTTTCTAAGGCGGTGAACAGATTCGCCCCCAAGGAATCTTGAAAAAAATCTGATCCAAAAGATAAGGTCTGATGGAAAAGAGACTCGGAGCAGCACTAATTCTGATTGAGAATCGGGATAGTGTAAATAAGTTAAACCAAATTTTATCTGCACACGCCGATGTAATTATAGCGCGTCAGGGTTTACCATTACAAGGTCGAAGCGTAAGCGTAATATCACTTGTACTTGAGGGTACAAGTGATGAGCTCAGTGCTTTAACAGGTCCAATAGGTAAACTCGATGGTGTTCAGGTTAAAACCCTTATGATGAAGGGTTAGTGGTTAATTTTCCAAGTTTTTTGCACTCCATCATTGTCTTAATTTAGGTTGATTGAGCTTTTAACTTATTGATAAATAATTAAGATATGAAATTTAATCCTGAGGTTTACCGAATCCCCGATGAGCGGATGAAGCCATTTATTGATCCTGAAGAGATTTGGGGATACATCAATAACTCTATACCAACTAAAGAGCGTGTAAGAGAGATTATTGCTAAAGCTTTAGATAAGCAACGTCTTAACCTTGAGGAAACAGCAACTTTAGTTAACACAACCGATCCTGAACTTGTAAATGAAATTTTACAAGGAGCGCGAACACTTAAGGAGCGGGTTTATGGTAACAGAATTGTTCTTTTTGCACCATTGTATATTGGAAATAAGTGTACAAATAATTGTAAATACTGCGGATTTAGAGCTTCAAATAAAGATGCGGTTAGAAAAACTCTTGGTGATGAAGAAATTGTTAAAGAGGTTGAAGCCTTAGAGGATAATGGTCAGAAGCGTTTAATCTTGGTTTATGGAGAACACCAAAACTACTCTCCAGAATTTATTGCTCACACTGTAAAACTCGTTTATGGTATTAAAAGGGGTAATGGAGAGATTCGTAGAGTAAATATCAACGCTGCACCGCTTGATATTGATGGATTTAGAACTGTTAAGGAGTCGGGCATTGGCACCTATCAGGTATTTCAGGAAACCTACCATCCTGAGGCTTACGCCAATTATCACCCATCTGGTAAAAAGCGCGATTACGAATGGCGTTTAACATCGCTCGATAGAGCGCAAGAGGCAGGACTAGATGATGTTGGAATTGGTGCACTATTTGGACTTTACGATTGGCGTTTTGATGTGCTTTCGTTGGTTCGCCATACAAACCATCTTGAGGCGTGTTATAATGTTGGGCCGCATACGATATCGTTTCCAAGAATCAAATCAGCATCCGGCCTTGATTTAACTGATCAGTATTTTGTATCAGATGAAGATTTTGTGAAACTCGTTGCAATTTTAAGACTTGCTGTACCTTACACTGGTATGATTCTTACTGCCCGTGAACCTATTGCTATTCGCCGTGAGGTTATTCAGTTTGGTGTTTCGCAAATTGATGGAGGAACTAAACTTGAGCTAGGCTCATATTCAGATACTAAAAACGATTCTCAAAATCTTAACCGTGAACAGTTTCAAATAAACGATAACCGCTCTCTTAGCGAAATTGTTGATGAGTTAATTGAGAATGATTATTTGCCTTCATTTTGTACCGCTTGCTATCGCTTAGGACGAACTGGTGAGCATTTTATGGAGTTTTCGGTACCTGGGTTTATTAAACGTTTTTGTTCTCCCAATGCAATGCTCACTTTAGCCGAATATCTTGTTGATTACGGTACCCCAATTCAAAAGGAAAAGGGGTTTAAGTTGATTGAGAAGAATATTCAGCAGTTGAACGGACATCAAAATGCTGATGAAGTAAGAAGTCGAATTAATAAGATAATAGCAGGCGAAAGGGATTTATATTTTTAATTATAATTCTGAGAAAAGAAAAAGGATAACAATTATTGTTATCCTTTTTTGTGTGCGTTAAATTACAATTACCATCCAGGTATGAAGTTAACACCAATATAAGCCGATTTGGTTCCACCCAACTGGAATGGTATGGCGTAATATGGCTCAATTACAAGCATGCCATATAAGTTAATTCTTAAGCTTAAGCCAGTGCTAACGATAGGAATTCGTTCAGTATCATTTTTAGGTTTCCACTTTAATACCGGCGAATTTTGACTGTCCCATGCAACTCCAGCATCTGCAAAAAGGGCAAGTTCAGTGAAAAGTGCTCTCGATTTCAAAACAGTTAGCCTTTCGGGACCTGTAAAAGGTAAACGAATTTCAGCATTAAAAACCATGATCTGTGAGCCTTGTAGCTGATTAACGGTAATATAATTACTATTTCCTGTAGGATTCTCTAAATATGATATTCTATCATATCCTCTTACAAACCAAGGGTAGCCAATATACATTGGATAAAGCGTGTTTTCACTATCCTTACCATATCTACCTTGATAGTATCCTCGCATTGCAAAGCTGAAAGGTTTTCGGTAGATATATTTTCTTACGTCAACTAAAGACCCATAAAAATCGAAACTTCCATAGGTTTTATCAACTTGTAGTCTAGTTCTAAACCCTTTCATGGGCGATGCAATCCCAAAGCTAGAATTATCAAATACATATGCTAGATCTGTGCTAGCGATCATGAATCCATCAGGAGGGTTATTTTCCTTTTTTTTGTCATACCCGATTGGATAGTAAAGGTTATCAGGGAAATAGTATGTGTTATAGTTGTCAATTCTGTAGTAATACTTTGCAAATGAAGTACTTGTTTCGAAACGTTGAGTTTTCGATAAAGGGTAGAAAATCATACCAGCTACTTGATCTTCAAACATTCTGATGTATTGTAACTGGTCTACAAATATTTCTTGTTTAACTCCGTTCACAACAATGGAATCAAGGTGAGGATTGTATCTACCATAGGAATATGGAATATGGGATAAAGAAACTCCCCAGAAAACAGGACTTTTTTGGTTTATGTATGTTACCTGCCCTCCAAAGTCATAAACTTCCCCATTGACAGCTAATCCTGTATAAATCTGATGACCACCAGTAATATCACTAAATAGCATTTCAACTCCTCCTTGCATCCCTGTTCCGTATTGGCTAGCCGATACGCCAACGCCAATATTTGAAATGTAATCGAGTTTGAATTTTGGTTTAAAGGGTACAACTTTAAATGAATCTATTGGAGTTATAGGTAAACTAGGCATTGAGCTGAGGTTACCATCAATTATTCCAGGGACTGCTCTGTTAAAAGGCGGGTGTATAGATGCTGTAAAGTCTACAACATTGGGGTCTACTTTTACTGGGGTAAAATCAATAGTATCAGCGGTATATATTGAATATTGTCCTTTGAAATAGTGTGAATAAGTTATTTCGTTGGTTTCACGAGCAAGGCTCATAGCTGGAGCAAGAGGAGTCATTCCACTTATACCCGTCAATATTTTTGTTTGTCGATAAATTTCTCCTGTTGATAGGTTGTAAGTATACATATTTCTAAATCCATCGCTATTGGATAGGAAATAGATAGATTTTCCGTTTGATGAAAACATTGGATTTAGGTTCTCGGCTCCCTGAAAGAATGGCAACATTTGTGTTGTTCCGGTTTGAGTATCGTAAGTACTGAGGTAGTAACCAACTTTTCGCCCAGTTGCTATATCGTCTTCTGTTGGCTGATCGGTTGAATAGACAATATATCGACCATCAGGCGACCATGAAGGGTGGATATTGCACCACTTGTCAGTTGTTAGTTTTTTTACTTGGTTTGTTTTTAGGTTATATGAATATAGATCGCTTACACCTTCAACTAAACCCGATACAACAATAGATTCGCCATCAGGTGACCACGCTGGATAGTTAAATGATGGAACACCTGGAATTAAAAACTCTTTAACCATTTTTTCATCAAAAGCGTCAACTATGAGGAGTTTATTTTTTCCTTTACTGAAAGCTACAAATGCAAATTGCTTACTATCTGGCGACCATGTTCCTGCCGATTCGATAAAGTTTAGAGCATCAATTTCGTTTTCGTGAACTGTGCTTGATAATTTTCGCATTATACGGCCACTGACTGCATTCGCCATAAACAGATCAATTGAGAAAAGATCCTTTTCTGAGAAAAATGCTACATAACGGCCATCAGGACTTACTGAAGGAGAAATATTCAATTGTCCGGCATTTTTCTCAAATATAGTTCTATTCCCAGCTGGATTTTCATCTGTACTTTTCATCTCATTCATGTAGAATTCGGTAACAACCTGTTTCCATATTTTAGAGAATGAGGTTTCATCAAGTCCAACGTATTTTCGCAAGGCAAAATCATAACCTCGTTTTGCTGTTTCTTTAAAAATGGGGTTGATGAGGCTATCGCCAAAAGCCCTTCCAACAAATGACCAAAAGGCTTGCCCCCAGCGATATGGGAAATAATTTCCTTGGTCGAATGTCATTTGTTGAAGCGTAGGGAAATAATCGTTAAGAACAGCATCTCGCATCCACATTGCAGTGTTGCCGTCTACACTTCCAATTGATAAGTATTCAGCCATACCCTCAACCATCCAAAGAGGAAGGTTGCGAACAGAGTTTAAATTGGTTGAATCGCCATTTATTAATGAGTTATATTGAAAAGCATGAACGAGTTCGTGTCCAAGTACATGCTCTGTTTGTGCCCATGTATCAGTAACTGGAAGTATAACTCTATTTTTTAACGCTTCTGTTACCCCGCCAGTTCCAATACCAATTTCTCCTGATATTGCTGTGGTTTGTTGGAAATCTCCTTGGTTAGGGTATATGATTAATGGATTTTTATCTTTTATTGAATCGCGAAAAACTTGGTAGTGCATCCAATACCATTTTTCAGCTGATTGGGAAAGTTTATTGAGTAAGGAATCGTTCTTAAAGTAATTGTATATCTCAAAATTCGGTGTTTGGTAAACGTTATAGTTAAAACGTTTATACAAAGGTTTATTACCTCCAAAGTATTGGGCTTGTATGTTTGTGGAAGTAAAAAGAACGATGAGAATAAGCAACTTTAGTGCTAATGAGAAAGAATTCTTCTTCATACTTTTTAGTTTTACAAAAAACGTTGAAAGGTAATAGCAATTACTTTTAACTACAAAAAAAATACCAATTTGTTTGTTCTAAAGGTGATGGATTATAGAAAAAGGTTGCTTTTGGCAACCTTTTTTAACTCTTTTTATAATATGTTAGTATGTTTAGAACGATAAAATATCCTTAAGCGCTTTATATCCAGTATTACTTACCGATAGTTTTACTCCATTGTCTAAAACAGCGATATATGAATCCTTAGAATATGGTTCAAGTTTTTTTATGTGGCTAACATTAGCAATGAATGAGCGATGAATTCGAACAAATTGCTCAGTGCTTAAACGCTCTTCAAAGTATTTCATGGTTTGTTTTTTCATGTGTCTCGAATCCGGAGTATGAATCATTACATAATCATCCTGAGCTTCGAGATAAAGAATGTTATCAACAGGGATAACAACCATTGCCTTCGGTGTTTTCACCACAATTCGATTAAGTAAAGTATCGGTTGTAATGTTTTCAGCTAGCTGTTGAATATCCTGTTCCTGAGGTTTTCTTGTATTTAACCTTGTTTTAACCTTATCAATTGCTTGTGCGAAACGCTCTTTCGAAAATGGTTTCATTAGATAGTCAACGGCATTTTTCTCGAATGCTTTTATAGCAAACTCATCGTATGCAGTGGTAAAAACAATCATAGGAGCGTGCTCCAAGAGTTCAAGTACTTCAATACCCGTTAAACGAGGTAGTTGAATATCGAGAAAAACCAAATCGGGCTTACTAAGATTGATTGCTTTTGCGCCTTCAAACCCATCAATAAATTCTCCAATAATTTCAATTTCCTTATATGGCTCTAGGAACTTCCTAAGTAGTTCGCGTGCGGGTTCCTCATCTTCTATGATAATTGCTTTCATAGCATACGGTTTTTATCTGTTCAACGTTGGAATTAAAACTTCAACTGTATATAAATTAGTATGACTTTTGGTCTGGATTAAATCGTTCATGCCGTAAAGTAAACTTAAACGACGTGCAATGTTGGCAAGGCCAACTCCCGTTCCTTTGGCAGGTTTACTTTCACTCGAAATTGTATTTTGTATGCAGATTTTAAGAATATTCTGATTTTTCTCAAAGGTTGCAACTACTTCTCCTGGCTCAGAGGTTGCAGCAATTCCATGCTTTATGGCATTTTCAAAAAGAGGTTGGAGTATCATTGCTGGAACTTGGAACGACATGACATTTTCAGGTGCGTTTATCTTGTAGTTTAATCGTTTGCCAAAACGAACCTTCTCAATATCGAGGTATTTTATGCAATTTGATATTTCATCGCTAATGGTTACTAAACTTTGCGATGATTGCTTCAGCGAATAGCGAAGTAGGTCTGATAACCTTATAACCATTTCCTGTGCCTTTTCAGGATCTGTCATGGTTAAGGAACTAATAGAGTTGAGACTATTAAACAAAAAATGAGGGTTAATCTGATGTTTTAACCAGTTAAGCTCTGCATCGCGAACTAGTGTTTTTACTTCAGCCTCACGGTTTATTTGTTCTCTAAAATTTTGAACATAAATGATTAAGTAATAGATAAGTCCAGATAGGATATAATAAAATGTACCTATTGCAAAACGCCAAGGGAGTGAAGTTTTAAGAAAATCTAAATACTCGGGTTCATCTGGGAAGATTGTTTTCAGTATCAGTGATGATATTGTTACCCAAACCAAAATACTTAAAACGGCTGCAGCAATGTGATTTAGTACAACACTCAGAGCTCTTTGCTTTTCCAGATCAGAGTACCTTACCCAGTACCAAATACCAATGGATAGTAAGGCGAATGTAAGATTGAAAATGAAACTATCAGAGATTGCAATTCCTAAAGGAAGTTCGTAAAACGAGTAGAACGTCACAAACTGAGCTAAAATAGCTACTGTCCACCATAGTACAAAGGCGATTATTCCTAACCATTTCGAGAGTATTGGGTTTTGCATTTTTACAAGTTTCGTTGCTAATTTACGAAATGTGTTTGAATTCAACTATTTATATTAAACACAACGCTATCAGATCTTTGGGACTCTGATAGGTTGTATTTAATTTGGTTAACCAATAAGTTTTTATATAGATTTTTTATAGATTTTTAACTTCGCCTCCTCCAAATAAAACTAGGCCTTTAAGAACCAATTCTCTATCGAATGATGTTTCAGAAGTAGAGATACTCTTACGTTTATCGGCCCAGCCACCAAAAATTGCGGTTATTTCGATCCTAACCTTCCAATCGGCGGGAATTATGAACTTTGAACCTCCAAACATGCAGAAAACATCTATGTAATTTCTTCCGGGGGCAAGTTGAGCATCAAGCATATCGAAGGTTGAACCTCCAAAAATATTGGTAATTCTGCCTCCTTTAAAGTTTTTAGATTTTACTTTCTGCTCGCTTCCTCCGAAAATAGCCATATCATCTATTGAGTCTTCTGTATTTATTGATTCTTTGCCCGAAAAGATATGATTAGTATGTCCTTTTTTACGAAAGATGAAAAGTAAACCAATTACAGCAAGTACTGTTGGCCAAAATAGATGACGAATGTGAAAATCTAACACGAAAGCTCTATCTACAATGAAAAATGTACCGATTGCAATAAGAATTATACCAGTAGTTCTCGATTCACTTCGTGCAAGGCTAATTAAACCTATTACAATTAGTATTAGCTGCCAGAAATAACGTCGCCAGTTTAGGTCGATAAACGCGAAACTATCTGCAAAAAGTAACCCAGCAAGGGTAATCAATACTAAGCCTATAATAACTCTTTTATTGTTATTGTTCTTAGGCATTTGATCGTTAATGTTTTCCATGGTTATTATTATTTATTAATTTATTTTCGATTTATTTACTTCTCTCTACCTGAGAAAAGATGTTGATTTTTTTCTCTTACAATTAGCAATATCCCAATTACTACTAATATTGCTGGCCAGAATAGGTGATGTACACCAAATGGGTAATACAATATTTTAGCAGCAAGAAAAAATGCACCTACTGAGATTAATACAATTCCTGTGGTTTTAGATTCTTTTCTTGCTAAAACGATTAACCCAATAAAGATTAAAAACGATGGCCAAGTGAAAACAAAACGTTCCCAATGCCATGGAAGGATATCAAAATTATCAGCAAAAATAAAAGCTGCAATTACAAGTAGTACAATACCTATTACAACTCGTTTATTGTCTCTTTTCGGTATTCGATCATAATTTGGTTCCATAGTTTTTTGTATTTTTTATGATACAAAACTAATTCAACCCTATTGCGGAATAAAGCTCAAATAGGTGAATAGGGGATAATGGTCGGTGAAAAGGAGTTGACCGTAGAAGAATAGTAATTTTCTACTGGCTCCTTCCTATCCGAGATGTAAAATGCTGCGAATTACCATGCTCTCCATAGCCAATCTCGTACCCCGTTAGATGAACCCTTGCCTCGAGGCATTTTTTACAATCATCTGCAGCATCATCAATGCAAGGTTTGTTTTCGTATAGTTTATAGTCGTTTCGGTAGTAACCAGGAGTAATGTTTGGCATTATGATATTTGCACCGCACTTAACAGCTTTTTCTCGACCTAGTGGATCTATTGCTTGTAGCGCAGTTGGAGCTGCGATGTTAATATCCTTCATCAGAATCCGAAGAATAGCAGTCATTTTGAGGGCAAGGTTAAAGCGTTCCTCTTGTGGAATAAGCATATCCTTGAATTCATATAACGGTGTATCGGGGTGTTCAACATAAGGGCCCATTCCTACCATGTCAACATCAAATTCTTGCATCCATAGTAGGTCGTTGGCTAAATGCTCGAGGTTTTGAAAAGGTAAACCTATCATAACTCCAGTTCCAACTTGATAGCCAACTTTTTTAAGAGATTTTAGACAGTTTAAACGTGTTTCGAAATTGTGTGTTTTATCGTTGGGGTGTAATTTGTAGTATAAATCTTGAGTTGAACTTTCGATACGTAAAAGATATCTTATCCCACCTTTGTTGAACCATCTCTGATATGTTTCTTCCGTTTGCTCTCCGAGCGAAAGAGTAATACCTAGCTCATTATTAGTGGCAAGGTTAATTTTATCAAGAAGATTTTCGATTCTCTCAGTAAAGTTTTTAGTATTCACCTCACCAGTTTGAATCGCTATGCTTCCATAACGGTTTTCCCAAGCAAACCTTGCTGATTCAATTACCTCTTCATCAGAAAGATTGTATCTTTTAACATTTGTGTTACCAACTCTAATGCCGCAGTAGTTACAATTCTTTTGGCAAAGGTTTGACATCTCAATCAATCCCCTAAAATAAACTTTTCTCCCAAGGTATTTCTCCTTAATCTCGGCAGCTTTTGAATAAAGTTTATTTCTTTCCTCAACATTTGTGGAAAGAAGGTAAATTATCTCTTCCTTACTGAAAGTATCCTTTGCTAGTATTGAATTAATAGTACTCATTAGTTAAAAAATTTGTCGTCAAATATACAATATCTTAACCCAGTTGAAAGATTATGGTTCATATTAATATTAAAAGGGGTTGATATTTGTCTAAAGTTTAAAAGGCAAGAAACTGAAATTCAAAATGAAGATGAGGGATTTCTTATGCTAGATACTAAATGATAGAACCCATAACTAATTTCCAAAGTTGTTTATTTCTCTAAATTGCCTTAGGTTTGCAATCGTTTTCTAAAAAGCATAAAAAATATATAATTATGATAACTCAGCAGCTATTAAACCCAAGAAGTATCGTTGTTGTAGGAGGTTCTGACGATATCCAAAAACCGGGAGGAAAAATCCTAAAAAACTTAATCGATAATAAATTTAAGGGTAACCTTTATGTTGTAAATCCAAAATTGGATAACGTTCAAGGAGTTCAATCTTTTCGCGATGTAAAGGATTTGCCACAGGTTGATTTAGCAATACTTGCTATTGCTGCTAAGTTTTGTCCTGATACTGTTGATATTCTTGCAAAGCAAAAAGAAACTAGAGCTTTTATTATTCTATCGGCTGGATTTCACGAGGAGAGCGAGGAGGGTGCAAAGTTAGAGCATCAAATAGTTGAGACTATCAATTCAGTAGGAGGAAGTTTAATTGGACCAAATTGTATTGGTGTTCTTAACCCTAACTACGCTGGCGTATTCACCACTCCAATACCAAAGCTCGATCCTAAAGGGGTTGATTTTATCTCTGGTTCAGGTGCTACCGCTGTGTTTATAATGGAAGCAGGGATGCCAAAGGGTTTAACCTTTGCAAGCGTTTACTCTGTTGGCAATAGCGCTCAGATGGGCGTTGAGGATATCCTTAAATATATGGATGAGTCTTTCGATCCTGAGACTAGTTCAAGAGTTAAGCTATTATATGTTGAGAGCGTTAATAAACCCGATTTAATTCTAAAACACGCATCATCGTTAATTCGTAAAGGTTGTAGAATTGCTGCAATTAAAGCTGGTAGCTCATCGGCTGGTAGCCGTGCTGCAAGTTCACATACAGGTGCTTTAGCAAGTAGTGATGTTGCAGTTGATGCGCTTTTCCGTAAGGCTGGAATAGTTCGATGTAGCGGTCGCGAGGAGTTAACAACTGTTGCATCAATATTCATGCATCCTGAATTAAAAGGTAAAAATATTGCTGTTATAACCCATGCAGGTGGCCCTGCAGTTATGCTTACCGATTCACTATCTAATAATGGGCTAGAGGTTCCATCTATCGATGGTCCAAAAGCCAAAGAATTACTTGAAAAGCTATTTGCTGGTTCATCGGTTGCAAACCCAATCGATTTCTTAGCAACAGGTACTGCTGAGCAACTTGGGAATATAATTGATGCTTGCGAAAAGGATTTTTCGCATATCGATGCTATGGCAGTAATCTTTGGAAGTCCCGGTCTTTTCCCTGTATATGATGTTTACGACTTGCTTGATCAAAAAATGAAGCAATGTAAAAAGCCTATTTTCCCAATATTGCCTTCAATTATCAATGTAAAAGGAGAGATTGACCATTTCATTGCAAAGGGTCGAATAAATTTCCCCGATGAGGTGGTTTTCGGAAATGCGCTTTCAAAAATTTATCATACACCAAAGCCTGAGAATATCTCAATAGGATTACCTACAATTGATGTTAAGAGGGTTCGTGAGGTGATTGACAATGCTAAAAATGGATATCTAAGTCCAAATGAGTTACAATCATTGCTTGATGCCGCAGGCATAAATAGGGCAGGAGAGGCTGTTGTAAATACCCAAGTTGATGCTGTAAAAGCAGCTGAAAAGTTAGGTTTTCCTGTTGTGATGAAGGTTGTTGGACCTGTTCACAAATCGGATGTGGGTGGCGTTGTCCTAAATGTAAAGGATTCAGCAAGGGTTGCACAGGAGTTCGATAGGATGATCAAAATAAAAGATACAACGGCAATTCTTATTCAACCTATGCTTTCAGGTGTTGAGCTCTTCATCGGAGCAAAACGTGAGGATAAGTTTGGACATATGGTTCTTTGTGGTTTAGGCGGAATTTTCATCGAGGTATTAAAAGATATAAATGCTGGTCTAGCTCCGTTAACCCACAACGAGGCAAAGGATATGATTAATCGCCTAAAAGGCAATAAAATACTAAAGGGAGTTCGTGGTCAAGAGCCTGTTAACGAGGAGATGTTTGCAGAAATGGTGGTTCGTGTATCGGCATTAGTAACTGCGGCACCTGAGATTTTTGAGATGGATATCAACCCTCTTTTAGGCCGTAAGGAAAAAGTAGTGGCTGTTGATGCTCGAATTAGGATTGAGAAGGAGTAAGTAAGTTTATAAGTATACAAGTTGATATGGTGACAAGTAATATATCATCAATGGTTACTGTCAACTAGCAACTGTGAACTAACAACTAATAAAATATGTCATTTAAAGATAGTTGGAAAAAATTAAGTACTACAGAAAAATTATTTCTGGGAGTTATTTTTATTCTAATTATTGCCATTGCAGTTAATTGGGACAAGATTTCAAAAGAGATGGCTAGTGGATTTGAGAAATATTTCGGCAAGTAGTGAAAGAAATCGAATTGGAATAAAAAAGTTAATAAATGAAAAGATCTGATTTGTTTGTAATTCTAGGAAGTATCCTATTCTTCCTTCCATTTTTTGTATCATCAACCGTTTACGGTTATTACAATTCATTTAACGCTGAGCATGGCATGATTATGAGTTTTGTCAAATTTGCTGTGCTTGCAACCTTTGGTGAGGCAATTGGACTTAGAATAAGAACTGGTAATTTCAATCAGAAAGGATTTGGCTTAATTCCTAGAGCTATTGTTTGGGGATTTTTAGGGTTAACAATCAAACTTGCATTCGTAATTTTTGGTGTTGGGACACCAGCTTTCTTAAAATATTTAGGGTTAGTAGATGCTCCTGCTGCAATGCAATCGACTGCAATAACCTCGTTGAAGGTTTTGGTAGCTTTTTCAATAAGCACAACGATGAATATCATATATGCCCCAATCATGATGACTTTCCACAAGATAACAGACACACATATCATAAATAATGGAGGTACAATTGCTGGGCTTTTTAAACCGATTAAGTTTGGCGAGATATTTTCGAACATCAATTGGAATGTACAGTGGAACTTCGTTTTTAAGAAAACCATTCCATTTTTCTGGATTCCTGCTCATACTATAACTTTCCTATTACCTGCTGATTTTCAGGTATTATTTGCAGCACTACTCGGAATAGTTCTAGGTGTTTTATTGGCAATTGCTAGTCAAAAGAGCATTAAACAATAATTAAGTTTGGTTGTTTAGTATAAAAGTTAAACAAAACGGATAAAACTAAACATATACTTAATATGAAAAAGATAGGAATATTCTATGGTCCTACAGGAGGATCTACCGAAAAAGTAGCAAAACTTATTCAAAAGAAATTAGGCGCAGAAAACGCTGATATCAAGCCTATTATTGGAACAAAAGCGATAGATTTGGATAAATACGAGAATATTATATTGGGATGTTCAACTATAGGAGGAGAAACATGGAATTCTGCCCATGCTAAACCTGATTGGGATATTTTTAAACCCGAACTCGATAAAATCAACTACTCTGGAAAAACTTTTGCCCTATTTGGCCTTGGTGATAATATCAGTTATCCACGCCATTTTGTTGATAATATGGGAATTGTTGGTAAAGTATTGCTTTCGAAGAAAGCAAAGGTTGTTGGGCAAACCAGTAAGGATGATTACGAATTTATCGACTCGGAAGCCCTAATTGACAATAAGTTTATTGGCTTACCTATAAATGAGGATTTTGATTTTGATAAAACAGATGAAAGGGTAGAAAAGTGGGTACAAACTATTAAGCAGAATTTCAACTAAATAAGCATAACATCTACTGATAAAGCCGGTTCTGCCGGCTTTTTTTATTCCTTATTTTGATCGAATGTCAAACATTTTTTCAATCATTTATTTTCTGTTTATCAGCATTTTATAATATTGAGAATTAAAAATATTTTGCTTTATGTTTCATTTCGTAAGTTATATTGATGCTTTGATGTTAAACTGATTCGAAATATTAATTTTTTTATAACAGATTGTTATAAAAATGATGCAGATCACTTTTAAATAATAAAAACATTTCTTAAACTTGTAACCTCTAATATTAGGTAGTTTGATTTTGTTAAAACTTTATCAAAGTTCTGATAGTTAGATGAGTAATGAAGAGTACAATCCAACTTAAAATTACACCATGAAGAACACGCCTATCCCTTATGATGTTGTTAAGCAAAAAATTGCTGACTCTGGCCTTCAAAAAGTTGGTCGTTCCACTATTCGTGAAATTGTTCGTTTAGTGAATGAGATTGAGGCTGCTACGGGAATGAAATATATCCGAATGGAGATGGGTGTTCCAGGTATCGAACCCAATAGCGTGGGTATCGAAGCTGAAATTCAAGCTTTACGAAGTGGCGTTGCTTCTAAATACCCGATGATTGATGGAGTTCCTGCTCTTAAAAAGGAAATATCTCGTTTTGTTAAAAATTTCATGAACATCGATGTAGATGAGAAGAGTTGTATACCAACTGTAGGCTCAATGCAGGGAGGGATGGCATCTTTTCTTTTAACAAATCGGTGCTACAAGGAAAAGGATACAATCCTTTTTATCGATCCAGGTTTCCCTGTTCAAAAACAGCAATTAAGGGTTTTAGGAATGAAATATGAAACCTTTGATGTATACAATTATCGAGGCGATAAGTTAAAGGCAAAACTTGAATCATACCTAGAGAAAGGAAACATCTCAACTATTCTTTATTCGAATCCTAATAACCCATCATGGATTTGTTTTACAGAAAAAGAATTACAGATTATAGGGGAGTTATCTATAAAATACGATGTAGTAATAATAGAGGATCTTGCGTACTTTGCCATGGATTTCAGAAAAGATCTTTCTAAACCAGGCGCAGCACCATACCAGTTAACCGTTGCAAATTATACTAAGAACTGGATTATGCTTATTTCAAGTTCTAAAGCTTTTTCTTATGCAGGACAGCGAATAGGTTGTATGGTTATTAGCAACGAGCTTTACAAGCGTCGTTTCCCCGATTTGAAACGCTTTTTCTCATCCGATGAGTTTGGCTACGCCATGCTTTACGGTGCAGTTTATTCACTTTCATCGGGTACAACTCATTCAGCACAGTATGGTTTAGCAGCAATGCTAAAAGCCGCGAATGATGGTACCTTCGATTTTGTTGAATCGGTTCGTGAA
The DNA here is from genome assembly GCA_003531155.1 of Bacteroidales bacterium. Lineage (GTDB taxonomy): Bacteria > Bacteroidota > Bacteroidia > Bacteroidales > Tenuifilaceae > UBA8529. The sequence continues at coordinate 25,977 of DQHR01000163.1, forward strand.
TATGGCGAAAAGGCAAAAATAATGAAGCAGCTATTTGTAAGCAATGGATTCCAGATTGTTTACAATATGGATGAGGATAAACCTCTTGCCGATGGATTTTACTTTACTATTTCATACCCTGGTTTTAGCGGTGAGGATTTAATCGATGAACTCGTTTATTACGGAGTTAGCGCAATATCATTGTTAATAACTGGTAGTGAAAGAACCGAAGGTTTAAGAGCTTGCGTTTCTCAAGTTCAGCGCTCACAGTTTCCTGATTTAGAGGCAAGGCTGAAGCAATTCCATCTCGATCATCCAATAAAATAGAGTTAACAGAATAATACGAGCAGAAGTCTAAATAAACACTCAAAATAACTCACTATGGCAAAAGTTAAAGGTGCAATTAAAGTTGATGTTGAAAAGTGCAAAGGTTGCAGCATCTGTGTTGTTGCATGTCCTCAAAATGTTATTGCTCTTGCAAAAGAGGTTAACGGAAAAGGGTACAACTATGCATATATGGCAAATCCCGATGAATGTACAGGTTGTACAAACTGTGCAGTTGTATGTCCCGATACAGTTATTACTGTATACAGATTAAAATCTCAAGTTGAGGCTTAATTAAGAATTTGAACTTATAAACAAAAATACCCATTCAGTATGGCAGATTATAGATTAATGAAGGGGAACGAGGTTATTGCCGAAGCAGCAATCCGTTACGGTTGCGATGGATACTTTGGCTACCCAATCACCCCTCAGTCAGAGATAATGGAAACCCTCATGTTGCGTAAACCCTGGGAAGAAACAGGAATGGTTGTTCTTCAAGCAGAGAGTGAAGTAGCAGCAATTAACATGGTTTATGGCGGCGCAGCTTGTGGTAAAAAGGTGATGACTTCATCATCAAGCCCAGGTATCAGTCTTAAGCAAGAAGGTATTACCTATATTGCGGGTGCTGAGTTACCATGCGTTGTAGTTAACGTAGTTCGTGGAGGTCCCGGGTTAGGAACAATCCAACCTGCACAAAGTGATTATTTCCAAGCCGTTAAAGGTGGAGGCCATGGCGATTATAAACTAATCGTTCTTGCACCAGCTTCAGTTCAAGAAATGAATGATTTTGTAGGTTTAGGTTTCGAACTTGCTTTTAAATACCGTAACCCAGTTATGATTCTTTCAGATGGAGTTATTGGTCAGATGATGGAAAAAGTTCAACTCGGTGAGTTTAAACCAAGATGGACCGATGCAGAAATTATCAAAATGCATGGTTCATGGGCTACAACTGGTAAAACACCTGATCGTAAGCATAATATTATCACTTCACTTGAGTTGGATTCGAGCCGTCAGGAAAAATTCAACCACAAGTTGATGGAGAAGTACAAAACTATTTCGGAGAATGAGGTTCGTTTTGAGGAAATTCAGTGTAAAGATGCCGAATACATTTTCATTGCTTATGGTTCATCAAGCCGTATTTGCCAAAAAGCTATTGAAATAGCACGTGCAAAAGGCATTAAAGTTGGTTTGTTACGACCAATCACTCTTTTCCCTTATCCTACCAAGAAAATTCAATCGATACTTGGGCAACTTAAGGGTATTTTAACTGTTGAAATGAGCGCTGGACAAATGGTTGAAGATGTTCGCTTAGCTGTTGAAGGTAAAGTTCCAGTTGAGCATTTTGGTCGCTTAGGTGGTATGATTCCTACACCAAATGAGGTTGTTAGCGCTTTAGAAGAACTAATGAAAAAAGAGAAATAGTCATGGCAGATATTAATGAAATCATGAAACCAGAGAACTTGGTTTATAGTAAATCAAAGGTTCTTACCGATAATATTATGTCATACTGCCCTGGTTGTACCCATGGAGTTGTTCATAAGCTTATAGCAGAAGTTATTGAGGAGATGGATATTCAGGAGAAAACCATTGGTGTTTGCCCTGTAGGATGTTCGGTACTTGCTTATAACTTTTTGGATATTGATTGGCAGCAAGCTGCTCACGGTCGTGCTCCTGCAGTTGCTACTGCAGTTGCCAGATTAAAGCCAGATAAATATGTTTTTTCGTATCAAGGTGATGGCGATTTGGCATCTATTGGTACTGCTGAGATTATTCATGCATGTAACCGTGGTGAAAACATTGTTGTAATTTTTATCAATAATGGTATTTATGGAATGACTGGCGGGCAGATGGCTCCAACAACTCTTGAAGGTATGCCAACATCCACATCACCATATGGTCGTGATATTAAGCTAGCTGGGCATCCTTTAAGAATAACAGAACTAATTGCTCAGCTACCTGGTACCAACTATGTAACTCGCCAATCGGCCCATACGCCTGCAGCAGTTCGTAAATGTAAAAAGGCTATTCGTAAAGCGTTCGAGAATGTTGGAAATAAAAAAGGAACTTCGTTCATCGAGGTTGTTTCGACATGTAGCTCTGGATGGAAACTATCTCCTGTAAAATCGAACGAGTGGATGGTTGAACATATGTTCCCATTCTATAAACTAGGCGATCTTAAAGACGAATAGTGAATAGAGTTTTAAGGTTGAAATAATAAAACTGAGAAAACATGACAGAAGAAATTATAATAGCAGGTTTTGGTGGTCAAGGAGTTTTATCGATGGGAAAAATTCTTGCTTATTCGGGANNTGACAGAAGAAATTATAATAGCAGGCTTTGGCGGACAAGGTGTTTTATCTATGGGTAAAATACTTGCCTACTCTGGAATTATGCAAGATCAGGAAGTTTCCTGGATGCCATCTTATGGTCCTGAGATGCGTGGTGGTACTGCAAACGTTACTGTTATCCTTAGCGATAACCGTATTAGTTCACCAATTCTATTTGAATACGACACAGCTATCATCCTTAACCAACAGTCGATGGATAAGTTTGAAAAATCTGTAAAAAAAGGTGGTACTTTGATTTACGACCCAAATGGTATAACTCATCATCCAACCCGTAAGGATATTAAGATTTTTAAGGTTGAAGCAGCCGAAGAGGCTGCAAGAATGCAGAGCGCAAAATCATTCAATATGATTGTGCTAGGTGCTTTCCTTAAGCTTAAGCCTATTGTTAAGATGGAGAATATCATTAAAGGGCTAAAGAAATCGTTACCCGAAAGGCATCATCATTTAATTCCTATGAATGAGAAGGCTATTACCCGTGGAATGGAAATTGTAAAAGAGATTAATTAGTAGTAAGTTGACTTCACAAGTGTCAAGAAACCTCGCAGTAATGCGGGGTTTCTTGTTTTTTGATATTTGTTTGTTAATTCTTTTGAACGAAAACAATTTTTTATTGTTAGTGTGATAACAATAATTTAGAACCTTATATGGATACAATGTTGAATATTCCTAATACAAATCAGGATAGAGTTGTAATTGTAGGGTGCGGATTTGCTGGATTAGAGATAGCTAAAAGGCTTCGTAAATCTAATTTTCAAATTGTATTAATCGATAAGAACAATTATCATCAGTTTCAGCNNGGTCATTTCCCATTCGAAAAATCTTTCAGAAACAGAAGAATATGTATATACGAATTGCTGAGGTTACAAAGATAAATTCTGAAGATAAACTAATTGAAACTACCATTGGACCTATCAGCTATGATCATTTAGTATTGGCACAGGGTGCTACAACATCTTTTTTTGGTTTAGAGAATATTGAAAAGTATTCGCAACCAATGAAGAGTGTTATTGAAGCTCTTGAGATTTTAAATACAATACTTCATAATCTTGAGGATTCGTTGGTGAACAAGGATTTAGATAGAGTTGATGAACTTTCAAATATTGTAATTGTTGGTGGAGGAGCAACAGGTGTAGAGCTAGCAGGTGCGCTTGCTGAGATGAAGCGTTACGTTTTACCCAAAGATTATCCAGAACTAGATTGTAGCAGAATAAGAATTATTCTGCTCGAAGCATCATCGAGAGTACTTGGGGGATTATCGGAGATTTCATCGGTTAAAGCTGAAAAGTTTTTGACAAAACTTGGGGTGGAGGTAGTTAAAAACACTCAGGTTGTTGATTATAATGGTACTACAATTTTCTTAAAAGATAAAGAGCCTATTAAAACTCGAACCTTGATTTGGGCTGCAGGTATTAAAGGGAATATCATTAGTGGTTTATCAAATGATATAAATACAAGATCGTTGCGAATTACTGTTGATGAGTTCCATCGTGTTAAAGGTTATAAAGATATTTATGCGCTGGGCGATATTGCTTGCATGATTACCGATTCGACGCCCTATGGACATCCACAGGTTGCGCAAGTTGCAATTCAATCTGCACGAAACCTAGCAACAAATCTAATTAACGAGAAGAGTGGTAAACCACTTATAAGATTTAAATATTTCGATTGGGGAACGATGGCAACTGTTGGACGAAATAAGGCGGTTGTTGATCTAAAGTTTATCAAATTTCAAGGAGTATTAGCTTGGTTCACCTGGATGTTTATTCACCTTCGTTCAATTTTTGGTGTAAAAAACAAGATTCTTATCCTAATAAACTGGATTTGGAGCTATATCACTTACGACCAATCGCTTAGAATTACATTTCTCCCAAAAGATTTTAGGTTAAGGAGATAAGAACCTTAGACTCTTTAATGATTAAGTAAATCGGGGTTACGGAACGATATAATACTATTTATCATATCTATAGATACTTTTGCCTCACAATGTTTTGGGTCGATGTCGTAAGCTTTATGAAAATCGTTTAGAGCAGCAATTAGATCTCCTTTCATACGATTAACTTTTCCTCTATTATAAAAAGCATCTGCATTTTGACTATTTTCATTAATAGCCAGATTTAAGAAATGTTCTGCTTGCTCGGTGTTTCCTTCCTTTAAATATTTAATTCCAATTTCTAGATTGTTCATTTCTATTACTTTTTCTAGTAAAAACAGTCTAAAGAACTACTTTGTTGAGTACAAATCATTATCTTTTATATAGTCCATCACAAATTCTGGAACAAAATCCTGTATTTTTTCACCCTTTGCCACCTTTTCCCTCACCATTGTTGAGGAGTAATTAACAAGTGGTGCATGAATGATTCTTATTGGATATTTTTCTGCAATTTCAAATATATTAGTCCCTTTACGAGGATAAACAAGAATCTTATTATTGTAAAGAAGCTCGTTATATTCTTTCCATTTGGTGATTGATTCCATTGAATCGGAGCCAAGGATAATATAAAATGTTCTATTAGGATACTTGCGTTTTAATTCATTTACTGTATCAATAGTATAAGAAGGGCGAGGCATGTGCATCTCTATATCGCACACTATTAGCCTATGCTCATTGAAAGGAATTGAGCGTTTAACCATTTCAAGGCGATGGTAATCGGCTGCAAGTGTATCTTTTTCTTTTAAGGGGTTTTGAGGACTAACAACAAACCAGAGTTCATTAACTTCAGTAAAATCAACGATATAATTTGCGATGGATAAATGACCATTATGTATTGGGTTAAAGGAACCAAAATACAAACCTGTTTTCATTCTTTAGCTCTTGATAAAATTTTGTACTAGGGTTTCAGCCTCAATAAAGGATTTTTCGAGGATTTCATTAATTAGGATTTTATCAAATTGATTGGCATAAGTCATTTCCTCAGCGGCTTTTCCAACCCTTTTTTTAAGCGACTCTTCAGTTTCGGTGTTACGATTCACCAATCGTAATTTTAGATCTTCAACTGATGGGGGCATTACAAAGATTGAAAGCGCGTTATCGCCAAATATCTTTTTAAGATTGATTCCTCCCTTAACATCGACATCAAAAATGACAACATTCTTTTTAGCCCAGATTCGCTCAATCTCAGATTTAAGCGTACCGTAGTAAGAATCAGTATAAACCTCTTCCCATTCAATAAATTCATTATTAGCAATACGATTTTTGAATTCATCAACGCTAAGAAAATAGTAATCCTTTCCATGGGTTTCTCCGTTGCGCATTGGTCGGCTACAGGCTGATATTGAGAATTCAATGTTAGGGAATTTTTGGAGTAAATGTCTAACAATAGTTGTTTTCCCTGAACCCGATGGGGCTGAAAATATTAGAAGTTTACCTTGCATTTCGTTAAATGATTGTTGTACGTTGATAGTTTGTTGTTAATGGTTAAAGGATATTCAATGATTGCTCTTTGATTTTTTCCAGTTCATCCTTCATAAGAACAACTATCTTTTGCATGTCGGCTTGGTTGGCTTTTGAACCCAAAGTATTTATTTCGCGGCCCATTTCTTGAAGGATAAATCCTAATTTTCGACCAACTGGATGCGTTTCATTTACTGTATTGATAAAGTATTCGCAATGGTTACGAAGTCGAACCTTCTCCTCTGTAACATCCATTTTTTCTAGATAGTAGATAATTTCTTGCTCAAACCTATCGTTATCAACTTTAACATCTTTAAGGCTTTTAAGGCTATCTTGTAGTTTTGTCTTAACGGCATCTAAACGTTGTTTTTCAAAAGGTTCAACCTTAACAAGAAGTTCTTCAATCATTCTAACACGTTCTGTAATATCTTTTTCAAGTGCCTTACCCTCTTGCTCTCTGAA
>DQHR01000167.1 GCA_003531155.1 Bacteroidales bacterium
ATGGGTCGTTTTGCGTCTTGCAAACCTGCCCTACTTCTACGAACGGCATCAGCAACGGCAGCAATTGCTTCATCTTGCCCTACAACTCTTTTATGAAGTTCAACTTCTAAACTAAGAAGTTTTTCTCTCTCGCTCTGAAGCATTCGATTAACGGGAATGCCTGTCCAACGCGATACAACTTCGGCAATATCTTCGGCGTCTACCTCCTCTTTAATCAAAGCATATTCAGATTGAATCGATGTTAATTCATTTTTTAGATTTTCAATCTCGTTCTCAGCTTCTTTAATTTTGCCGTAACGAAGTTCGGCAACCCTACCATAATCACCTCTACGCTCTGCCTCATCGGCTTCAAACTTGAAGTTCTCGATATTCTGCTTATTACGCTGAATTGAATCGATAATATTTTTCTCATTTTGCCACTTAGCTCTTAGCCTAGTTCGCTCCTCGTTAAGATTTGCAATTTCTTTTCCGAGTTCATCTAGCTTAACCTTATCACNNTTACGCGACGTTCAATCTCATCGATATCTTCAGGAACCGAGTTCATCTCTAGGCGTAACTTTGAAGCAGCCTCATCAACTAGGTCAATTGCTTTATCGGGTAAAAAACGATTAGAAACATACCTGTGAGATAATTCTACGGCAGCAATTATCGCTTCGTCCTTAATACGAACCGAATGATGGCTCTCGTATCGTTCTTTTAATCCGCGTAGTATTGATATTGCGCTAAGCGTATCCGGTTCATCTACTAAAACGCTTTGAAATCGACGCTCCAGGGCTTTATCCTTTTCGAAATACTTTTGGTATTCATCTAGCGTAGTTGCTCCAATTGCTCGAAGCTCACCGCGCGCAAGCGCTGGTTTAAGGATATTAGCAGCATCCATAGCACCATCGCCACGACCAGCACCCACAAGCGTATGAATCTCGTCGATAAAAAGAACTATCTCACCATTAGATGTTACAACCTCCTTAACTACAGACTTTAAACGCTCTTCGAACTCGCCTTTATACTTAGCGCCAGCCACAAGAGCACCCATATCAAGAGAGAAGATCTGCTTCGACTTAAGATTTTCTGGAACGTCTCCACTTACAATTCTATGTGCTATTCCTTCGGCAATAGCAGTTTTACCAACACCTGGTTCACCAATTAAAATTGGGTTATTCTTAGTTCTTCGTGTCAAAATCTGTAGCACTCTTCGGATTTCATCATCACGACCAATTACCGGATCGAGCTTACCCGACCGGGCCATATCATTTAGGTTAATGGCAAATCTGTTAAGTGCATTATAAGTATCCTCAGCTGTTTGGCTATCGACCTTGGCCCCCTTTCGGAGCTCTGCAATTGCCAGTTTTAACTCTTTTTCGGTAACTCCTGCATCTTTCATCATCTGCGATATCTGATCTCCTGATGCTAGTAATCCCAATAGAATATGCTCAACCGAGACATATTGGTCGCCTAGCTCCTTACTAAAATCTAAAGATTTTTGCAGAACCCGACTTGCTGATGAACTAAGATATTGGTTGCCTCCAGAAACTTTTGGGTATGACTCAAGAATCTTTGTTACAACATCGTCAAAAGTAGAAGGGTTAACGCCAAGTTTTCTCAACACAAAACTTGTTATACTCTCGCTTTGGCTTATAATTCCTTTAAGCAAATGTGCAGGCTCTATTGCCTGATGGTTATATCCTTGAGCAATCGTAAAAGCTTGTTGAATTGCTTCCTGCGATTTAATAGTAAAATTATTAAAGTTCATGTTCATTTCATTTTTGAGCATTTAATGACCATCAAATCGGTTGCCACGGAACAAATTAAGTCATTTTGACACAAAAAATCTCGCGAGCAGGTCAATTTGACTGAAAAAGAAAATAAAAAAAGCGATGCATAAACTGCATCGCTTCTCTTTCATATTTCTTATAACTATTCAGCAGGAGACATAACAACCTCAACAATATTACCTTGACTGAATATTTTCTCGGCCATAGCTTTTACCTTCTCAACAGATAGAGCATTAACAAGCTCTTTGTATTTTGAGTTGATATCTATACCATTCTCATACTTCTCGCGAATAGCGTTTGACCAATAGCCATTTTCACGTTGGTTTTGATCAAATTGCTTCAACATAAACTCTTTAGCTTTAACAAGATTCTCCTCAGATGGTCCCTGAGTCATAATATTTTTAATCTCATTATGAATAATCTCAATCATTCTATCCTTACGAGCAGGATCAGTATCAAAGTTAAACACAGCACCAAATGATGGGTAAGGGAAATTTCTAACATAAGTCCTAACACCTACACCATAAGTTGCTCCCTCTTTCTCTCTAATCTCCTCAATATACCTGCTGTTTAATACACTCTTAATCGCATCAACCAATACTTTGTTCTCTAAAGTGTAATCTAAATTACCTGTATAAGCAATATTGATGGTTGCTTTAGGATCTTTTAAAGGTTTCTTAAAGTAGTTTTGAACTTTACCTTTTGGAGGGCGAACATTATTATCCTTGGCAGTCTCCACTCTCTTGATATTTGGTAAACCTCCAATATATTTCTCAACTAAGCCTTTAACATCGTCAGGATTAATATTTCCAACAAATACAAATGTAAAATCAGAAGCATCAGCAAATCTATTTTTATAGAAATCGAGACTTTGCCTATAATTAATCTTGTTCAAATAATCGAGGCTCATAGGTATAACCCTTGGGTTATGATTTGCCATCATAACAGAAACACTATCACGGAATGACATGCGAGGATCTGCACTAGCATTAGCATAGTAAGCCTTCATTCTCTCCATATATGAATTATAAGTTTGCTCATCTTCACGTGGTTGGGTGAAATATAAGTAAACCAATTGTAACATTGTTTCAAAATCTTTTGGAGAAGATCCGCCCATAAAGCCTTCGGAAGCCTCTGTAATCATTGGCTGCACACCGACCATTTTACCAGCAAGCATTTTCTCTAAATCAGTGCTTGAAAATTCACCAACACCACCATTAGCAACAAGTTGTGAAGCAAAAGATGCTGAAGGAATAGTTTTCACATCAACCAAAGAAATACCACCCTTGCTAAACGCACTTAGCTGTACCTCATCCTCTTTGAAATCAGTTTTCTTGAAAACAACTTTTGCGCCATTAGATAAGATCCACTCTACTGCACCAAAATCCTTATCCTCTTTAACAGTGCTAACCTTACCAACCGATGCAACATTCTCAACTAAAGGTTTGTTAGAAATCTTATCAACATAAGCCTCAAGTTTTTCAGTGTATACATCTTTTATAGCCGCTGAAACCTCCTCAACTGTTGGAAGTTTAATGCCATCCTTTTTAGGTCCATTAATTGTAATTACCAAGTTTTGCTCAGTAATCATGCTTTTTGCGTAAGCGTTAATCTCATCGATTGAAATTGATGGAAGAACACGAGCTGCAAACATATACTCAAACTGAATACCTGGAATTGGCTCGTTTTNNATTTACACACTCATTAACATATTTCTCATTTTTCTCTTTATCCTTTTCTTTTAGCTGATTCTCTAGTCCACGAAGATAATCTGCTTTCATGCGCTCAAGTTCAGTAGCGGTAAAGCCGAACATCTTTACTCTTTGAGCCTCACGAATTAAACCTTTAACACCGTCAGTAACGTTATCATTTTTAGCAGCAGAATACAGGTAAACAACATCCTTTGTTCTAACAATTGAACCAATAGCAAAACCAGCAAACACGAATGGAGGGTTTGGTTTTTGAATTAGTTCATTATAACGAGCATTCATCATACTTGATATAAGCGAACGCTGAATTGAAGTTCTTAAGTAACCAAGATTTTTAGGCTCATTGATATCTGTTTTCTGCTTAATGAAAACTGTAACCATTGTATTACGAGCCTCAGGATCACTAGCAACACCAATTAAAGGTTCAACATTATCGGGAAGATCAAAAAACTCTCTTTTTGCAGGGTTAACAGGTTTCTTTATATCTGCAAAGAGTTGTTTTATCTTCTGCTCAATCTTATCAACATCAACATCGCCAACGATTACGATTGATTGCAAATCAGGGCGATACCATTTTGCATAATAATCCTTAATGGTTTGATATTTGAAATTGTTAATAACATCAATATCCCCGATTACATCACGCTTAGCATACTTTGAATCTTTAAACATGATTGGCATTAACTCCTTACGCATTCTGGCTTCGGGACCACGACCGGTTCTCCACTCCTCGCGAATTACACCACGCTCATTATCAATCTCAGCATCTTCCAAAGAAACAAAACTTGACCAATCGTGCAAAGCCAATAAAGCTGAATCAACAATTCCTTCGCGTGTTGTAGGAACATCAGATAGGTTATAAACAGTTTGATCTAATGATGTATAGGCATTAATGTTTTGCCCAAACTTAACACCTACCGATTCAAAATAGTTAAGCAACTTTTTACCTGGAAAATTCTTTGTTCCATTGAAACACATGTGCTCAAGGAAGTGAGCTAAACCATTCTGGCTATCCTCCTCAAGAATTGCGCCTACATTCTGAGCAATATAAAAATCTGCGCGTTGCTTTGGTTCTGTATTCTTACGAATGTAATAGGTTAAACCATTGTCGAGTTTACCAATTCTGAAGTTGGGATCAACTGGCGCTGGTGAATTCCAATCTATCTGCTTTGGCTGTGCATTGGAAATAAATAAAGCAGAAAGAAAGAATAACAATGTTGAATAAATTCTTCTCATTTTTTTATAATTTGAGGTTTAAATTGATTAATTAGTATCAAAAATATAAAATTTAATGCCTGATAGTTATAATTTATTAAACTTTAACAAACTTGGGGCGTCTTATAGAAAACTCACGATTTTACATTTCTCGAAAATCCTGTTAGTTTTGCAACGTGAAAAACTTAAGAATTAGTTTATTAATTAAAACACTCTTTATAATAGTTACTTTGTGCTTTTTGGCGCACGAAGCAATTCCACATCATCATCACGATAGTTTAAAAGTTCATAATGAATGTTGCCACAATCATAAACACAACTCTGCTCACAATAGCTGCAACATTCTTAACCATATTTCAACAAATAAATCTATTTCATTTAGTTTTAAAGTAGAAAAATGCATTAAAGATATACTTGACTATTCTGAACTATCAGCCTTTTCTGATTTTAATAATTGCGCTCGATTTTTAAAATCACTCGATCAAATACCCATTCTTCTTAAATCCCAATATAATCATTCATCCTTTTCGTTAAGAGCACCTCCTACAGTATAGCTATTTCTTTTATTTCGCCCATTATTAATCAACATAACTAAATAGCTATGAGAATATTATATTTTTTTATTATTACAACTTATGCTTTTTTTATTACTAGCTGCAGCAGTTCTCAGGATCATGATCATTCGGCTGAAGCTAAACACGATCATGAATCAGAAACCGTTAGTGAAGATACTCATGAAGAATCTGAGCATGACCATAACCACGAAAACGTTAAACAACAAATAACTGCTTACAATAACGAATTTGAACTGTTTGCCGAAGCCGATCCGTTTGTTACTGGTGAAGAAATTAAAATTCTTGCTCACTTTACATACCTAAAAAACTTTAAACCATTAGAAAAAGGAAGCGTTACGGCTTCAATAATAGTTAATGGCAAAACTGTTCACCAAAAACTTGATGAACCAACTCGAAAAGGAATATTCAGTTTCATACTAAAGCCTGAGGATGGTGGAACTGGTAAACTTATTTTTGATATTGTTGACGCAAAAGGTAACTCCCAAATTACAATCGACAACATTAAAGTTTACACTGATGAGCACGACGCTATTCATGAAACTGAAGAGGCATCAATAACAAACCCAAATTCGATAGTTTTCACAAAGGAGCAATCATGGAAAGTTGATTTTGAGACTCAAAATATTGAATCAAAAGCATTTGGACAAACAATAAAAGCATCGGCAAAAGTTGAATTGGCCCCTCTGGATGAAATTATAATAACTGCTAAGAATAATGGGATTGTATATGTTACAAGCGATATTCTTTTAGAAGGGATGACAGTAAAAATGGGACAAAACCTTATGCAAATCTCGGGCAACGAGTTTGCCGATAACAATTTTAAAGTAAAATTTACCGAAGCCCAAAGTAATTTCGAAAATGCGAAAGCTACTCACATTAGGAATACAGAACTTGTGAAGGACAAAATAATCTCCGAAAAAGAGTTTCAACAGTCAGCTTACGATTTTGAGAATGCTAAAACAATATACGAAAACCTCAGAGATAGATTCAACCCTAATGGACAAACGATCTCCAGTCCATTTACTGGCACAATTCGCAATATTTGGGTTAAAAATGGTCAAGGAGTTGACGCAGGTTCACCTCTTATTTCTGTTACCAAAAATAACAAGTTAATTCTACAAGCTGGGGTTCAATCCAAGTATGCATCAGAAATAAAAAATATTGAATCGGTAAATATTCGACAAGTTGAGCAAAATAAAGTATTCTCTCAATCTGAATTAAATGGAAAGTTAATTTCAATTGGGAATTCAGCAAGCGAAAGCAGCTATTTACTTCCAATTAACTTCCAAATAGATAAAAATGAATGGATTATACCTGGCACCTTTGTAGAACTCTTTATCAAAACAAAATCGCAGAATAAATACATCTCGGTACCCAATAGTGCTCTTATCGAGGAGCAGGGTTACTTTGCAGTATTAGTTCAACTCACTCCAGAACTCTTCGAAAAACGCGAGGTTGAAGTTAGAACCACAGATGGTTTCAATACTATGATTAAAACAGGGNNGAACCGAAGGAGAAAGGATTATTACCAAAGGTGCAATACTAGTAAAACTTGCAGCTGTATCGAACAGTTTAGATCCACATGCAGGACATGTTCATTAGGATAACCCATTAACCAAAAGAATTATGCTCAACAAGATTATAAAATTCTCATTAAGTAATAAACTGTTTATCCTGCTAAGTGCAACGGTATTAATTGTTGTTGGCACTTATACTGCTGGGAAAATGGATGTTGATGTTTTCCCTGATCTCACTGCGCCAACGGTTGTTGTTTTAACCGATGCGCATGGAATGGCTGTTGAGGAGGTAGAACGTTTGGTTACTTTCCCTATTGAAACTGCTGTTAATGGAGCAACCGATGTTCGTCGTGTTCGTTCAGCTTCGATGCAAGGGTTCTCATTCGTTTGGATTGAATTCGATTGGGGAACTAATATTTTCAAAGCAAGGCAGATTGTTAGCGAAAAAATGGTTTCATTAACATCAGCTATTCCAAGCGGATTAGAGCCAACATTGGCTCCCCAATCAAGCGTGATGGGCGAGATCCTATTTGTTGGACTACAGTCTGATTCCACCTCAATGATGGATTTAAGGACTATAGCCGAATGGAACATTAAACCTGTCATCCTTGCAACAGGTGGTGTTTCGCAGGTTACCATAATTGGCGGCGATTTTAAACAATACCAAATCCTTGCCGATCCTGTTAAAATGATGCATAGCAACGTTTCGTTGGATGAGCTAACCAATGTTTGTAGTAGTATTAGCTTAAACTCTAACGGAGGAGTTGTAAGGCAATACGGAAACGAATACAATGTTAGGGGAATTGCTCGTACATCAGATATTGAAGAGCTGGGTAAATCTTTTATAAAATTAAACAACGGCAAACCAATCTATTTAAGAGATGTTGCTGAGGTTAAGATTGGAGATGCAGTTAAAATGGGACATGCATCGCAAAATGCAACGCCAGCAGTTATCATTTCAATTGCAAAGCAGCCCAACATAAACACGCTAAAGGTTACTGAAAATATTGAAAAAAACCTTGAACAGCTAAAAAAATCGTTGCCGAAAGACGTAAAAATGGATACAAAAATATTCCGTCAGGCTGATTTTATTGAAA
>DQHR01000046.1:0-3845 GCA_003531155.1 Bacteroidales bacterium
ATCATTTTAAATAGGTTTAGCAATATGGATTAAATTTTTTCCTATTTGACATTTCCCTACTACAAAGAATAAATCATTACTGTTAAAATGTTTTACTTCCCATTAACTTAACGATTCTCTTTCTTACCTCGTCCGGTTTCCGACTATGTATCGTCCGCTCAGCGAAAATTACTCCTTTGCTTCAACTTAGTATTTCCATACTTTCAGAAATAATTGTACCAAAGGGATTAAAAAGGACTATTAAAAGGTTTATTAATCCGTATGGGTGAAGCAAGATTACAAAACTGTAAGGAAGATTGAAGCATATTGTAAGGTGCATGTGTTATGTTTAAAGGCAAAGGAGGAGATTTGATGATTATACTGGAAGCAAAAGCAGTAAAAAAATACTACGGAAAGGGTAATAACGTAATAAAGGCGGTCGACGGATTAGACTTGTCCGTTGAAGAAGGTGAGTTTGTCGCCGTCATAGGAACCTCCGGTTCGGGAAAAACTACGTTGTTACACATGATGGGGGGACTGGACAGGCCTACCACGGGAGAGATTTTCATAGACAATAGAGATATATATGCCATGAACGATGAAAACCTGGCTATATTCAGGAGAAGAAAAGTGGGATTCGTTTTTCAATCCTATAACCTGATTCCCGTGTTGAATATCTGGGAAAACATAACCTTACCTATCGAATTGGATGCAAAAGTAGTGGATAAAACATTCATAATAGAATTAATGAAAATCTTGAATATTTCCGACAAGAAAAAATCGCTTCCCAATCAGCTATCAGGGGGACAACAGCAGCGGGTGGCGATTGCCAGGGCACTGGCTACTCGGCCATCAATCATACTTGCCGATGAACCCACCGGCAATCTTGACTCAAACACCAGCTTAGAAGTAATAAACCTATTAAAACAGTCTGTAAAAAAATATCACCAAACTTTAGTCATGATTACACATAATGAAACTCTAGCACAGATGGCTGATCGAAAAGTCAGGATTGAGGATGGAAAAATGATTCATTAGGGGGTATGACCTTGCGAATATATATCAGAATAGCCAGCAGATACATCGCAAAGTATCCTCAGAGATCCATTGCGATGCTATTAAGCATTGCCCTCAGTGTTTTTTTAATCGTCGTTATCGGTTCATTAAATGAGAGCTCTAGAAATGCTGATGTTATGCACTGTAAAAACTATGCCGGGGCAAAACATGTGATCTATCGCGAGATCAATTTAGATAAGTTGGAAAAAATTAACGCCAACAAAAATGTGAAAAGGATGGCGACTTTATTATACTACGACGGATGGAATAGTTCTAACGGATTAACCGTTAATTTGCTGGCAGCAGATGCAGATATATTGTATATGGAAAATACCCAAATGCAGGCAGGTAAATTTCCGACACAATCATATGAAATAGCTATAGAAGGCTGGGTCTTGGACCAACTACGACTACCTCATAAACTAGGACAAACCTTAGAAATAACATTGCAAGAAAAAGATGAAAGGCAAAATTATACATTAACAGGGATTATCAAGGATCGGATGGATGAAAAATCCAGTGGTCGACTGGAGGCTTTTGTAGCGTTCAATAAGGAAAATTTAATAGGTAGGGAAACACACCTGAACGCTTTGGTTGAATTTAAAGAAGGCGTGAAAATAAGAGAAGAAATCAAAAAGATCGGGGAACATCTAGGTTTGAATGTAAACAGTGAGGATGTAATTCCCAATAAGCTATTACTGTCTGCTTTGGGACAGCTAAATGCTGTTGATTGGAACTTGGTAAAAATGGCTTTAATGCTCATGCTGGTAGGTGGAATGGTCATCTATAGTGTATACAGCATTTCGGTATTAAGAAGAATCCAAGAGTATGGTATGATGAGAGCCATAGGCTCTACATCCAAACAAATCGTCTACATAATGATATGGGAAATAGCCATTATATATGTTTTGGGGATCGTGCTGGGGATCGTAACGGGAAGTGCTTTTGTGCAACTATTTAGAGGAGTAACAACCGATGTGTTTGTTCCCGATACTATCGAAACATTCGGTAATATGCAGCTAGATATTATTGTAATTTCAACTTTTGCTATTATGCTATCTGTCATAGTAGCCCTGGGGGCGAACCTGGCAGCCGGGATTCGAGCGGTATTAATGGCTACCAAGATATCCCCGGTTGAAGCGATCAACAGAAGCACACAGGATGAAAAGGTACACCTTGATGAAAAAGAAAGCTGTCTCGAAAGGTTGTTGGGTATCCCTAAGAAAATCTCTTTAAAGAATTTAAAGAGAAATAAAAAGGCGGTCATATTTACCATCGTCGCCATGTCTATTGGCTGTACATTGTTTATGGTTCAATTCTTTAAATTGGAGTTATTTAACCGAGACCGGGACTACTATGCAAGCATTTTTAGTGATCAGCATAACGAATTCCGGCTGAATGTAAATAATACTGTTCCTATGACAGTAGGTTATACTCAGGAGAAAATTGCTGAGATAAAACAACTGCCACAAGTACAGGATGTATATGCAAAACAAATGCTGTATTCACGCCTTAAACTCGCCAAAGGCCAATTAAATGGGCATTATGGAGATAACTATATCAAATATATGAATAATGCGGAATCCAGATTTGATATTAGACCGGAAGATATCGGGGACCAGCCTGAAGACAAGCCTGGATTTGCTTTTACAGGTGACAACGAGGATGAGATCGTGATCAGAAACACGGTGCTGGGTTTATCAGACGATGAATTGAATTCGATTAGTAAGATCCTAGTGAAGGGTGAGCTTCGTGCAGGTGAGATGAGCAAGAAGCCATTAGCCATACTCTATATCCCCGAGGTTAACGAAAAAGGTTCCTTTTTTGATGAAACAGGAAAAACGAAATACAAACCAGCGCTGAATATCCCAGTGGGGGACACGATTACATTGACTTTCCCCCGAAAGGGTTATGAAAAAGCCATGGATAACTGGAGCTTGATTTTTCAGTATGAAAAACACAAAGCCCAATATGTAGATAAAGAGTTCACTGTGGCCGGGATCATTAGAGACCTGCCTGAGACAGATCATTTTTGGCTAGGGTCGGAGAAAGCACCGTATGTGTTGATATCAAATAAAATGTTTCGAGAGCTTTCGGGAATAGATACCTACAGGATTATGAGTATTGATATGAAGCACGATTTCAGCCAGTCTGATTATCAGTTGTTAAAAGAAAAAGTACAGCAGACAGCGGAACTGATTCCCGGAACGGAGATGGGTGACAAAGTACAAATCATACAGGAGGCAGAAAAAGCAGAAAAAGAGTATCTCCTCTTGTATGGATCGATTGCCGCGGTATTAATCATCATCGGTGGTTTAAGTATTTACAACAATATCAACTATCATTTAATATCCCGGTTACGAGAGTATGGCATCATGAAGGCTATCGGCCTGACCAGAAAACAGTTCCGGAAAATGATTCAATTTGAAGGACTATTGTTCGGTACTATAGCGGCTGCCTTTTCCTGTACGGTGGCTCTGATTATTGAACTGGGTATTTTCTTGTATTACGCTTATCTAAGCGAACACCCACTAGCGTGCAAAGAGTTCTTTATAGAATGTAAATCCTTTTTACTCATTACATTGGTCAACCTGGCGATTGGATATATCGCCGCATTGGGTCCTGCAAGACAAGTTGATAAAATTGAGATAACCGAGGCGATCAGGACGGTTGAGCATGGTTGAAAAAGACCGAAAAATAAGGTTTAGGATGAGGAGTATGAATGATTTAGTTAACATACTGTTAATTGAGGATGATGAATCTTTAAGCCGGGGTATCAGCTTTAAGCTAAAAAAGGAGGGCTTTTCTGT
>DQHR01000046.1:3850-4579 GCA_003531155.1 Bacteroidales bacterium
ATGGTTCTTATATCTAAGATTAATGCGGTTCTAAGAAGGGGAAAAGCAGCTAAAGTGTATGACAAACTGGTATCAAAGGAAATCGTTTTTTATCGTAGTACGATGAAAGTGTTGAAAAGGGATTGTGAAGTAGTATTAACCAAGACAGAAATGAAACTATTCCGATATTTAATTGATAATCCCCAGCAGATAATTACCAAGGAACAATTTCTTAGTGCATTGTGGGATATAGAAGGGGATTTTATCGACGAGAATACCCTCCCTGTACATATCAGAAGACTGCGGGAAAAGATCGAGAACAACCCTTCAGCCCCTGAATATATAAAAACAATTCGGGGCACAGGCTATATTTGGGTTGAAAGGTGTATCCTCAAATGATTTTTAAAAAGGAACCCCTAATAAAAAAGCTGTTTGCTATTCTGGTTGTGGGCCTTATTTTGATGCTGTTTCTGGTAATGATGAATAGTTTTAGTTTTATCAAACAACTTCCTGACTACGGAACAAAAGCGACCCCCGATATCTAGNNGGGCATGGAAAGCATTACTCGTGAAAAAGAAGACCTGAAGTCGTTAGTAACAGATATTTCCCATCAAATAAAAACTCCACTGGCCTCCGTTAAAATATTTAATTCCCTTTTAATGGAGGACGGCTTAAGTAAACAGGAAGAGATCGAGTTCTTAAACAGAATAAAGGAACAGATATACAAACTAGAATGGTTATCTGCGTCTC
>DQHR01000069.1 GCA_003531155.1 Bacteroidales bacterium
GAACGCTCAAACAACCGAACCTGTTGTAACAGAAGAGAAAGGTGAAATTACTTTTACTTCAATTGAGCACAACTATGGAACTGTTGAGTTTAACGCAAATGGTACGTGCGAATTCGAATTCACTAACACAGGTAAAATCGCCCTTGTTTTGAATAATGTTCAAGCTTCGTGTGGTTGCACTGCTCCAGAGTGGTCGAAAGAGCCTATTAAACCCGGTGATAAAGGTAAAATAACAGTTAAATACAACACAATGATTCCTGGTCCATTCCAGAAACAAATTAGAGTTTATTCAAACGCTAAAACAAGTCCTGTTGTNNCTCAGCAACAACCCCAAGTTGACACTCAAAAACAACCTACAAATTAATTTAACAAAATAATTTTTAGCCAATCATGCCAATTATATCCGAAAAGGGCAAAGCGATGCCCGCTTCCCCAATTCGAAAACTTGTTCCATTTGCCGAGGAGGCAAAACGCAAAGGTCGTAAGGTTTATCACTTAAATATTGGTCAACCCGACATTCCTACTCCTCAAGTTGCACTTGATGCCATTAAAAATAATCCATTAAACGTAGTTGAATATAGCCACTCTGCTGGTAACGAAAGTTACCGTAAAGGCTTAGCAAACTATTATAAAGGCATTGGCATAAATATTACTCCAAACGACATTATCACAACAACTGGTGGTTCAGAGGCTATCACCATTGCCTTTATGACCTGCCTAAATCCTGGTGATGAGGTTATAATTCCTGAACCATTCTATGCAAACTANNCTGATTACCCCAAAAACAAAGGGTATTGTAATCTGCAACCCAAATAACCCTACCGGTTATTTATACTCACAAGCTGAATTCGAACAATTGGCAACTATTATCAAGAAATACGATTTATATCTATTTTCCGATGAGGTATATCGTGAGTTCTGTTATGATGGTGTTACGCATTTCTCAGCCATGAACCTTAAAGGTTTAGAGAATAATGTAATCCTTTTGGACTCCGTTTCGAAACGTTATAGCATGTGTGGTGTGAGAATTGGTGCGCTTATCACGTTAAATAAGGATGTTATTGCCTCGGCAATGAAATTTGCCCAAGCTCGTTTATCGCCTCCATCATACGGACAAATTGCAGCTGAAGCAGCATTAACAACGCCAAAGAGCTATTTCGATGAAGTTTACAACGAGTATATTGAGCGTCGTAATTACATGGTTGAGGCACTTAACAGGATGGAAGGCGTTTACTGTCCAAAGCCACGTGGTGCTTTCTACACTGTAGTAAAACTACCTATTGACGATTCTGATAAGTTTGCACAATGGCTACTCGAAAGCTTTGAATATAACAACCAAACTGTTATGATTGCCCCAGCCACAGGTTTCTATTCTACATGCGGAGCGGGTAAAAATGAAGTGCGTATTGCTTACGTACTTAAAATTGATGATTTAAAGAACGCAATGAAGTGCCTTGAGGAAGCTTTAAAGCAATACCCAGGAAGAACACTTTAATTACTTATAATATCTTTGAAAAAGTCATGGTATTAACCATGACTTTTTTGTTTTCAACAATAGCAATTGTAATTGTTTACGCTATTTTATTTACTTTAGTAAATAATTTCTTATTCAGTTTTTCGATGCGTATTGTTTTTGTTTTGATAACTGCTCTGATTATAGGCAATACAACGTTCGCTCAACTTGATAGTTTAAAGGTTGGTGCCGAGCAAACAGATTTATACATCCCTCTCATTGCACATAAAAAAATAGCAGTTGTTGCAAACCACTCATCTACTATTGAAAAAGTTCATCTTGTAGATAGTCTTCTAAACTTAAAGATTAAGCTAAGAAAGATTTTCTGTCCTGAGCATGGCTTTCGAGGTGAAGCAGATGCTGGTGAGATCATAAAAAACCAGATTGATAAAAAAACTGGGCTTGAGCTAGTGTCACTGTACGGAAGTCACAAGAAGCCAACTAAAAAAGATTTAAAGGGGATAGATATAGTACTATTCGATATGCAGGATGTTGGTGTTCGTTTCTACACCTATATTTCAACAATGCATTACGTGATGGAAGCATGCGCTGAACAGGGTGTTAGCGTTATTATTTTAGATCGCCCAAACCCTAACGGATTTTACGTTGATGGTCCAATACTCGATACCACTTATCGCTCATTTGTTGGGATGCATCCAGTTCCTTTGGTTCACGGGATGACTATAGGTGAATACGCACAAATGGTTAATGGCGAAAAATGGCTGAAACATGGTATTCAATGCAACCTGAAGGTTATTCCATGTAAGAACTACGATCATAAATTGATTTATCAACTTCCAATCCGTCCTTCTCCAAACTTACCAAACCAGACTGCTGTTCTGCTTTACCCTTCGCTTGGTTTTTTTGAAGGCACGTGCATAAGCGTTGGCCGAGGAACCGATTACCCCTTTCAAATATTTGGACATCCAGCATTACCCAAAACTGGTTATTCTTACATTCCTGTTGAAAAGATTGGAGCAAGTAAGAATCCTCCTTATAAAGATGAAGTATGCAATGGATTTGATTTAAGAGAATACTCCCAAAAATACTTTCACGATAACCCAAACATTAACCTAGAATGGATGATATTTGCCTATAAGATGTTCCCCGATAAGCAATCGTTCTTTAACCGATATTTTGTAAACCTTTCCGGAACACCTGAACTTAAACGTCAAATCGAGCAAGGCTTAGATGCGGAAACAATTAGCAAAAGTTGGAGCAAACCGTTGATGGAATTTAAAAAGATCCGAAAAAAATATCTACTTTACCCCGACTTTGAATAATACACTTTCAACTAGTTCCAATGGCTAAGATTAATAAGTATTACGTTGTGTGGTCGGGGCATACTCCTGGCATTTACAACACATGGGACGAATGCCAAAAGCAGATTAAAAACTATCCAAACGCAAAGTATAAAGGCTTTCCAACTAGGGTCGCCGCTGAAAATGCTTACAAAAGTAATTACGAAAACTTTATCTCAAAGGATATAAAAAGTAAAGCCCTTTTTAAGGATGATGACAACCTTCCAAAACCCGTTTTTCCATCTATAGCTGTTGACGCTGCTTGGAATACTGCAACAGGCTATATGGAGTACCAAGGAGTTGACGCACAATCAAAACGCTTAATTTTTCATCAAGGGCCATATCCTGATGGGACTAATAATATCGGCGAATTTTTAGCGATAGTACATGCTCTTGCGCTTCTTAAGCGCAATAATAGTAATCTCCCAATTTATTCCGACTCAATGACTGCAATTACTTGGGTTCGGAATCGAAAAGCGAACACGAAACTGGCTAAAACACATGAAAATGCAATTCTCTTCGAACTAATAGAACGAGCCGAGAAGTGGTTACACGAAAATATCTGGCGAAATCAAATCCTAAAGTGGGAAACGCCAATCTGGGGCGAAATCCCTGCGGATTTTGGGAGAAAATAGCACTGTCTGAAAACAAAATAAAAAGGGAGATAATTACTTATCTCCCTTTTATCATAAAGAATAACTCGTTTAAACATTCTTTAAAATAAAGTCGCGTTGTGCTTTTACCAAATTAATGGTATGTAGCATAATATTCTTGATCTCATTGAGCAGTCCAAGGTACAACACACTATTACGTGTTCCTGTTTCATTTTGCTTAATTCGTTTTACCTGTTTCTTTCTGATTTCATTTAAAAGATCAAGAATTGCCTGCTGTTGCTTAATAGAATTTGGAACCTCAGTGTAATCGTTTTCCTTAATCATTTTAAAAATACCATCAAAAAATTTGGAAACATCACCACTAACAGCTTTCAACTCTTCCGTCTGAACTTTCGTTAAACCCTTATGTTGATTTTCGATATGCTGTAAACTTGGAGTTGTTACGAATGTTAATGAGTGAGCAATTTCACGTAAATAGTCAATTACCTGTATGTAGTAATGTCCTGTTTCGATTGAATCTGCTTCAAGCTGCTTTAGAACTTGATAAACATTGTATTTCAGCTTTTTTGCTTCCAAATTTAAATCCTCAACTTCTCTATTTACTTCCTTAAGCAACTTTCTATCCTCATGAGTTAAGCCTTCTATAGTTCTTGTATATGTTCTTAGTATATCCTTCAACGACTTATTAACCTCCTGATTACATTTAATTACGATACTCCCTTCGGCAGAATAGTCGGCTGCATCAACTTTTTCTGCATCAACTTTTTTCTTATGAATAAGATTCGATTTGATAACTAAACCAATCGCAATAGCAAGAATAATAATTAAGGCAGGAATTTTTCCGTAGTACAAAGCAGCTGCCATAAGGCAAGCCATTGTAAAGGTCACAAAAGCAGTGAAAAACCATCCAGATATAACAGTCAAAACACCAGTAATTCTATAAACAGCACTCTCTCTTCCCCACGCTTTATCGCTCAACGATGAACCCATTGCTACCATAAAGGTAACATATGTAGTTGACAATGGGAGTTTTAAGGATGTGGCAGAGCTAATCAAAATACTTGACACAACAAGGTTAACCGAAGCGCGGATAAGATCAAATGCTGGAGCATCGTTGGGATTTTTATACTTTTGTGCCTTGCTGGTATCAAAACGTTTAGCAACAAAATTCGTCATTGAGCGTGGCAAAAACCTGCTTGAATTACTACTAATGCTGCGAACAGCACGAACTAATGATCTTGAAAACTGAGTACTTCCAAATCTCTCCATACCACTATCCTGACGAGCTAAACCAACTTCAGTTTCAGTAACTGTTTTAGCCTTTCGAGATGTCCAAATAGTAAACACCATTATTAATCCCGCTATAAATAAATAAACAAAATTAGTGGAAACAGAGCCTGCTAAATCTGTCATCAGAAGCTGATCCGGAGCAACACCAGAGTTCGCCAAATGTATTTGATAAGACTTTAAACCTGCCAACGAAACTCCAATAAAGTTTACCAAATCATTACCTGCAAAAGAAAGTGCCAATGCAAAAGTTCCAACTAGTACAATAAATCTTAAAATATTTAAATTGAAAAGTGATATAAGTATCTGAAAAATTGCAGTCCAAATCAAGAAACTATAAAATAGAATCAATACTGTATTTTGATTTATATAGTTTATCAATTGCTCATTAAAAATTGCAGACCCTTTCATGCCCTTCATAACAATAAAATATGTTATTGCAGAAAGTGCAATTCCACCCCAAATACTACCCACATATTTCATGCTACGCTTATAGTTGAAAGAAAAGAGAAATCGTGCAATATATTGAATTATCATCCCTGTTATAAACGCTACAACAACTGATATTAAAATACCCGAAATAATTGCCAGAGCTTTACCGCTATTAATATAATTGCCAATATTGTTTAGCGAATCGTTGCTATTTAAAATTTTAAATATTGAAACGGCAACAGCAGCACCTAGTAATTCAAATACTAACGAAACCGTGGTTGAAGTTGGCAGTCCATGCGCATTAAAAAAATTGAGGACAATAACATCAGTAAGCATAACGGCAAGAAAAATGACCATAATCTCGCTAAAGTAAAAGTTCTCAGGGCGGAAAACTCCTTTTCGAGCAACTTCCATCATGCCGCTTGAGAAAATTGAGCCAACTAAAACACCTAGCGATGCTACAAGTAATATCCAATGTCTTGGTGCAACTTTTGAGCCAATTGACGAATTTAAAAAGTTGACAGCATCATTGGCAACCCCAACTATTAAATCGGTTACTGCCAGTAGCATAAGAATTACAACAATTATTAGGTAATACGTTTCCATCATTATTTTTTTAAAATTTCGATTCGTAAAATTAGTCTGATTGAAACTTCCACCTTGTAGTTTTACATTATATTAACATTAACTATATGTTAACTAAATGTTAAATCGCAAGAATATCATTGAACAAATTCTATGCATATATCTAATATTCAAATTTTTACATCGAGATAGGTTTGATTTATTTGTATAAATCAATAAAAAAACTCTTAACAAAAAATCCACATACATATTTTCCTTAAATTCGCAAACTAACTGATAAGTTTGAACCTAGAGAATTTCATAGCAAAACGCCTGATGAATAAGAGTAGCGGAAGTGGAAACCTTTCGCGTCCTTTTATTCGCATTACCACTATTGCCGTTGCACTTAGTTTATCGATTATGATTATTTCGGTTGCGGTAGTAACTGGGTTCAAGAAAGAAATAAGTGAAAAAACTATAGGTTTTGGGAGCCACATCCAAATCCTAAACTACGATGGCAATCGATCTTACGAGACCAAGCCAATTAATGAAAATCAAGAATGCCTACCAAAAATAAAAGCGCTAAATGGTATTCGCCATATTCAGAAGTTTGCGCTAAAGCCTGGGATTATCAAAACCGAAAATGATATTCAGGGTGTTGTAATTAAAGGAATTGCTCCTGATTTTGATTGGAGCTTCTTTAAAAAGAGTTTGGTTGATGGTGATATTTTTGAACTCTCAGACACAATTACAACAAATAAAGTATTGATTTCAAAAACGCTTTCCTTATTACTCCGATTAAAAGTTGGTGATAAATTCTCAATGTATTTTGTTCAAGATCCCCCACGAGCAAGAGTTTTTACAATCTCTGGGATCTACGATACCAAGATGAGCGAATTCGATAAGGTATTCATTCTTGGAGATATAAGACATGTCCAAAAATTAAACGACTGGAAAGACGATCAAATCACTGGGTTTGAGATTTTGGTAGACGATTTTGATAAAATTGAAGACCTCACTATGCAGGTTGACGATATTGCAGGCTTAATATTCTTTGAAGATGGTTCACGTCTTAAAGTTCAAAGCATAATCGAAAAATATCCTACAATTTTTGATTGGCTTAATCTTCAGGATATGAACGCTATAGTTCTAATTGTAATTATGGTTATAGTAGCTGGTATCAATATGGTATCTGGGCTGTTAATAATAATTCTTGAACGCACTAAAATGATTGGGGTTTTAAAGGCTATGGGGGCCGAAAATCCACTTATCCGTAGGGTTTTCCTCATCCAATCAGGGTTTATTATAATTCGAGGGTTAATTTTTGGAAACTTATTCGGATTAGCACTATGCATAATTCAGCAACAGTTTGGTATTATCAAGCTCGACGAAGCCAGCTATTACCTCGCAACTGTACCAATCCATCTCAATGTAATTCATATTCTTCTATTAAACATTGGAACATTTCTCATAACCATTGCCATGCTAGTAATCCCCTCGATGGTAATATCGCGGATTAGCCCTGAGAAAACAATTAAGTTTGATTAGTAGTAATTATCAAGCAATTCTTTTGATATCTGAGTATTCCCTTTAAAAAATTTGTTTATTTGAGTAATATCTAATTCCTGATCATAATTTCTTATATATTTCAAATCTGAATCGGTTATTTTTCCCGTAGATATATTTAAAAACTTAACTCTAAAAGGGTCTGAAAGAAAAAGATAGATCTCATTTTCGCTTTTCCATGACGCAAAAATGGGGTTAAAGTTAAGTAAGTAAGAATAAAGCAGAGTTTTAGTCGAAAAGTCTTCTACGACTAATCTGTTTACTNNGGCAGAGCACCTTGGTTTGAGTATCTCTCAATTATTCCTTTTTTTAAGTTATAAAGATAAATTCCGTTAGCGGAATCAGCTTTAGTAACGTTAGCAATTCCAAAAGCGATATACGAATCATTTTTTGTAATTCGGGTAGCATATCTCGATGGCCAACCAATGGTATTGCCCAATCGGGCAACAAGAATTGTTGAATTGGTAATCGTATCGGTTTTAAATAACCCAAACATACAGCGAACATCCTTCGTCATTCCCCCGTCTGGGAAAGTGCTAATCCCTTTAGGTCTTTGAAACTCACGTGCCTGAGCCAGAAAGTATTGGGAGGAGCCTACTGTGACTCCTCCATAAGAAGGGAAAAAAGAATAACTTAACTCCTTATGGTAACATGAGCTAACCATAAGTATCATAAAGGTTACAACAAACACTTTATTAGTTTTTGCCATACTCGAAAATAACTCTATGAAGATTTGCGCTGGGGAAATTAGCAACTGTAAACCTCATATGATATTTCATGTTCTGATCAAAATAAAATGTCCCCTGTGTAGTCCATCCTGAAATTGGCTTCTTCCATCCTTTTTCTAAAAAAACTTTATCAAATATCTTCTCGTATTTATTTTGCATTGAGTCAACAAAGCCTTCAAAATAAGTCACATCATACGAAATTGAATAGTTTTTCTCGCTGTTTAACCCTACCTCTTTAAAAGTTGAGTTTTCGGGAAGTGAGATTTCAAAATCAGCAAGCAACTTCTCAAATCCTTCGCGGGTAGATAAATCATAATCGCTTGCTAAACCTTTTTCATTCTTTTTCGACTTGTTTTCAGTATTAGAGTCGGTTTTCTTTTCTGTTGAAGATGAACAATTAACTAACAATAAAGCAGAAAAGAAGATAAATAACATGCTGTAGATCAATCTTTTCATAATGCTTAGATTTTGGTTAATAATCAAATTTACAAAAAGTAAATGAATAGATTATTATCTATTATCTTAATTATCGATGATACAATAACTGATTTTCAATTAATTGAATTTACACTATCAATAATTCACCCTAACAATTAGAATAATCCTTTGGATTGACAAGAAACAACGCTAAATTAGGGCTTCCTATTTTGGGATACTCTTTTACATTATAACTTGAACTTAGCATGAAAAAAGTATCGTCTCCTTCAAAAAAGTTCGATCCGCATAAGAACTACGCAAACACGATGAAATCCATCGGCTATGTTAGCCGAAAAAAAGCAAAACCCGAGGATTATAAACGCATAGGTTTTAAATCGGGGCTTGAAGTTCATCAACAGTTAAAAACAGAGAAAAAACTATTCTGCCGCTGCCCGGCAGGTGTTTTTCACGATAGCGAAGACTACCACGCAGAACTTATCCGCCATATGCGCCCAACCCTGAGCGAAATGGGTGAATACGACGGAACAGCATTGATGGAGTTTAAAACCCGAAAGAATATCACCTATCGTATTCACAACCAAACCACTTGTACATACGAGATTGACGATACACCTCCGTTCCCAATCAACCGGGAAGCGTTGGAGTATGCTCTTGAAATCTCGCTATTAAGTAAACTTAATATTGTTGGAGAGGTTCATATTACCCGTAAGCAATACCTTGACGGTTCGATACCTACTGGCTTCCAACGTACAGCAATCCTTGGTGTTGAGGGCGAAATACAGCTAAAAAATAAAAAAGTTGGCCTTTTAAAACTTAGTATAGAGGAGGATTCATGTCGCGAGATTTCTGATATTGGGCATAATCGTATTTATAAAACCGATAGGTTGGGAATGCCGCTAATCGAAACGGTTACCCATCCTCATTGTTATACTCCTGATGAACTTCGTGAGGCTGGTCAATACATTCGCTTCCTCAACCGAAGTACTGGTAAAGTTCGCACAGGTATGGGAGCTGCCCGTCAGGATACCAACGTAAGCTGCGAGGGTGGTACTAGGGTCGAGATTAAAGGCGTATCACATTTAAAATGGATTCCAGAGCTATCGCACAACGAGTGTTTCCGCCAATGGGCTTTACTAAATATTCGTAAATTATTGCTTGAGAAAGTGAAGACCCCTGCCAAATGGGACATGAAACACATCACTATAGATCCAAGAGATTTAGGTATTGAAAATGAATTGGTGATGAGCTTTGTTGATGAGGGTTATAAAGTAATCGCCATCTGTTTACCTCAATTCAAAGGTATTTTATCACATTTCACTCAACCCGGTAAGTGCTTTACCAATGAGTTAAGCGATAGATTAAAGGTTATTGCTGGTATCGAAAAACCAAATATTACTAGTTCAGAAGATCTAGATATACCGATTGATACAAAAGATCTAAACATAATTACATCTGCTCTAAACGCCACCGATGATGATGCAGTTGTTCTTATTTGGGGTATCGAATCCGATATTCCAACTGCATTAGAGGTTATTAAAGAGCGTTGCCAAATGGCATTCGAGGGAGTGCCACGCGAAACCCGCCGTCCTTTGGCCGATGGAACCACCCTTTTTGAAAGGGTTTTACCAGGTGCAGATAGAATGTACCCCGATACAGATTCTGCTCCTATCCCACTAGAGCAAAGTTATATCGACAAACTAAGTAAAAATATTCCTTTAGATATCGCCGATAGGTACAAGCAAATGAAGGATTGGAATATCCCTTCTGATACTTATACATACTTGCTTAAGAAAAACCTTGTTCCTGTTATTGAGCAGCTAGTAAAGTTTGGCATTTCTGGGCGATTTGCAGGTTCTTTCCTTGGGCATAAGCTGAAATATGTCGAAGGAAAATTGGAAAAACATAACGATTTTACCTATAACAGAATCGTTGAGATGTTTGAGTTTCTTAATAAACAAAAATTACAACCATCTATTGCTAAATTGATGCTTCCAACTATCTATCAGCACCCCAATATGGACTTCAACTCAGTGCTTACTAGTCTCAACTTTAAGCGACGCACCAAGGAAGAAATGCTAGCACCTATTGACTATTTGCTTGAGAAATTCAATGAAATTAAGATTTCGAAAAGCAATTCTCCCGATATAGCATTAAACTGGGTTATGGGACAGCTCAACCGCCAAGCCTTAGGANNTTTTTCAAGGATATAAAGGCAAGGCCCTCGAGGTTCTTAAAAAATATAATGTTCGCGTTTGGGGAAAAGCAATAATTGATACTACACGCGGCGAGTTTAAAGGAACTGTTCTACCTCGTTCCGAAAACGATGACGATCAACATATTGTACTTAAGATTGAAACTGGGTACAATGTTGGGATTGATATTGTTACTATCAAAGGAATGAAGGAGATTGGCTATTTTAAAGCTACCTATAAGATTCCCGAAAAGGAGTTCCCTGTTACCCCTAATCTACCAAAGGTTAAATTGCTTGGTACCGGTGGTACTATTGCATCACGTCTCGATTATAGAACCGGTGCTGTTATTCCAGCTTTCTCACCAGGTGAACTTTACGGTGCTGTTCCAGAATTGGCTGATATTTGTAACCTTACAACAGAAAAACTTTTCGCTGTATTCAGCGAGAATATGGGTCCCGAGCAGTATAAGGCTCTGGCAATTGCCATCGGCAAAGAAATTGAGAACGGAATAGATGGCATTATCATCGGACATGGAACAGATACCCTTAGCCATACTGCAGCAGCACTTACCTTTATGGTTCAGAACTCACCCATCCCTATAGTTCTTGTTGGCTCACAGCGCAGCTCAGATCGACCTAGCAGCGATGCTGCTCTTAACTTAATGCATGCCACAACCGCTGCAGGTCACTCAGATATAGCAGAGGTTATGGTTTGTATGTTTGGCCCAACATCAGATGAGTATGGTTTCCTACACCGCGGAACTCGCGTGCGTAAGATGCATTCATCCTACCGAAGCACTTTCCGTACCATTGGTGATACTCCTGTTGCAACAGTTAGCAGGGCAGGGGTAAAACCCATTAAAGAGGATTATAACCACCGCCGAAAGGATAGAAAAGTTAAGATAATGCCGTTTTTTGAGGAAAAGGTTACCATTGTTTACTACTACCCAAACATGCAGCCCGATATTATCGATTCGCTAGTGGAAAGTGGATATAAAGGAATTATTATTGCAGGAACTGGCTTAGGACATATTAACAAGCCTCTCTATCCTGCTATTGAAAGAGCCTATAAAAAGGGCGTTCATGTTTTCATGACTGTACAAACCCTTTGGGGATTTGTTCATATGTACGTATATGATACTGGTCGAGATTTAATGGCCAAAGGAATTGTTCCTCTCGAAAATATGATACCTGAAACGGCGTATATTAAACTGGGCTGGGTTCTTGGCCAAACCAACGACCGCGAAGAGGTAAAACGCCTAATGCTTACCCCAATTAACGATGAAATTACCCCACGAGAACCCTATAATGGCTACTTAATTTACCAAGGTGGTGTTCCTGAGGTAGAATCGTTTATTAGGAAGTTTAGAAAGTAAGAATTTTACCGCAAAGGGTGCAAAGTATTTCGCGGAGTTCGCAGAGGGTCAGAAATATTAACCTTTGCGAACTTTACTTTTTTTGCTTAGCGGGCTTTGCGTGTATTTTTCTTTTTAAATCGCCCTTTATTGGTAATCATCTAGAAATCTCTCTTTAACTTTTTCATCTGGCAACATACAACTTTCCTTCTTCCCAAAAAGTTTGTATCTCGTTTTGGCTATCAAATCATAAAAAAAGTCACGTATAAACCTTGGAATAACAATAAATCCAAATAATAGCCCCCACCCTCCCCTTAAATCTTTTAAGATATAAATTACAGCCGTTGACTTGAGGTAATATCTATTATCTCTAATAAAAACAATAGAATCGATATTGCTTGACAAGAGATTATATTTCCTTAAAAGCGCTTTACCTGATTCCGACTGAAGCGATGCAAATTTAAAGACCCCCAACTTATCATGCTTAATGATAAACTGAACTGAATCATTACATAAGTTACACAAGCCATCGAAAAGAATCATTTTATCCATCTTCCCTGTCAACATCTCTTTAGGGGTTCGGCGTATAAACACCTAAAAGTCGTTGTTGTTTATTGATATTTTTTGTTGGAAAGACATCCAATGACAAGTCTTTAAATTTCTTTAAAAAAATTACAAGGGAATTAGCCCAACCAAAAAAAGAAAAAATGGTACATTTGATTAAAATAGAAGAAAATGGAACATATATGTAAGAATTGTGGACATAACCACACGCTTATCTTCTGCAATCAATGTGGACAAAAAGTAATTCAGCATAGATTCACAACAAAACAGCTATTTCACGATCTATTTCACAATTTAATTCATATCGATAAAGGTTTCTTCTATACCTTTTACTCTCTTTTAGTTAGACCGCATGTAGTAATTATGGAATATTTAAATGGTGCTACTCGCAAATACACCAATCCTGCACAATTTGCAATTTATCTTGTAGCTATCGCTACATTTTTTCTAGTTAAACAAGGTTACATCGAAAAAAATTCCGAAAGTTTTAACAGCATGATTGACATCAACAATCAACAAAGTCAGGATTTTACTAAATCTTTCATGGAGTTAATAAAAAACAACCTAAACTATTTCACATTGCTATTTTTGCCTTTTTTTGCCTTGTCCTCAAAATGGTTATTTAAAGTATATAATTATGCTGAACACCTCATTATTCATTGCTATATATATGGATTAATAACCATATTAAGCCTACCCATCGCTTTATATATGGACCACTACGCAGTACTTAAACTAATAAACTTCGTTCTAGTAATTTCAATTTATTCCTTCAGTTTCTACAAACTCTTCAATAACAAAAGATTTATTACTGTATTAAAAAGTATTGTTTTCTTCATTTTAAGCTATGCCCTTTTCTCAGCAATGTTAGTTTTAGGGACATATATCTATTTGATTTTAAAAAAGATGATTACTGGTCATGCATTTTAAAACATATGACTTAGAATTCCATAAACTGAAATTCATCATCTCTCGAACGTCAATTATGATCGATTTAAGGCTTCGAATTGCCCTATATTAGTATTAGATAGTTTGAAATTGAATTTCCTTCTTCATAAAAAGTTCTTCAAACAATTAGCACAGTTAAATGTTTCTATCATTTTAGCAAGCATGAATAATACCCACGAAACGAAAACACTGATAGTTGTTATAATTACCGCCATAGCGATGACGGTTGAAATATTCTTTGGGTTAATTACCAAATCAATGGCGCTGCTAGCCGACGGTATTCACATGGGTTCGCATGTTTTGGCAATTGGTTTAAGCTGGTTGGCCTATGTTTTTGTTCGAAAGGTTAATAAAAAAGAAACTTTTAACGGAAACTCAAGCAAAATTCTTTCCCTATCAGGCTATACTAGTGGCTTGCTTCTACTCATATTTGCAATAGTAATTTTAGTTCAAGCCATTGAACGGTTTTATAATCCTGTCTCAATAAACTATTCCGATGCAATAATCGTAGCAATTATTGGGCTCCTCATTAATATTGCCAGCGCAGCAATATTACATCACGATCATTCCCAAACCGACCTCAATATTCGCGCTGCATATATTCACGTTATTGCCGATGCGCTAACAAGCGTTTCAGCCATTATAGGGCTTGCTGCAGCAAAGATTTGGAATATCTCATATTTGGACACAATTGCCGCTATGCTAAGCTCATTTGTGATCATCAAATGGTCAGTAGGCCTTTTGAAAGATACAGGGAAATCGCTACTTGATATCGATCAATCTGCAAAAAAATAGTATTCTTTTACCTAAATATTATTTTAGCAAACCTCTGAGTTTTTCGACGCTGTCCGAAGATTACAACTTCATCTTTCGATATTTCTGAGCAAACCTTTGGGCGTATTATCACCTCAGCATCAGCAGATTTAAATAGCGCGTCCTTAGTGTAGTTGCCATTATAATCGAGCTCTGCAAGAACTACGACTGAATTTTTACCTCCACTAAAGTTTTTATATTTCTTGGAATCGTTCGTTTTTTCTAGCAAATTTTGGGGATTATCGTTGAATAAGAAATAGATTTTATCGTTTCGAAGAAAGTTATAGTACGAAGAATAAAACCCATTATCGTTAACCGTTACTTGCCTTTTAGGGATTTTTGTTACCCATTCAATATCGCCACCAGGATTCACGCTTACGATGATAATATCGTTATAATTATAATAATAATTGGTTATAGTTGTTATTACACCATTGGGCCCTGTTTGAGTTGTAGTTACTGCATTTACAAAATACTGTTCACCATAAAGAAGGGCACCCCCATCCTCACGCATTATGATATTATCGAGGTCATACTCATATAACTCAACCTCTTTCCCCTTTTCAAGTTTCCTTTCAACTTTCTTTTTCTGACGTTCGGTTAAATTTTCAACCAAAGCATCAATAGAAAACTCCTTGTAGCTCTGTTTTATTATCTCCTTCGAAGAGCCATCAATTGTCAGATAGAATGCGCCCTTTATGCTAAAAGTACCTTTCTCAGAATAAAATCCTGCACAGATTATATCCTTACTATTTCTAACTGAGAACTGCATATCGGCAAGAAACTTGCCCTGAAGACTAATTTTATAATCATCGGGTTTTTCAGAACCATTCTTATAACATAAAAGAACATATTCATAGTTTGGCTCGCCATGTCGTTTTGCACGGCGTTTTTCCTTATAAACAGTACACTGTACATAAACCTTACCCTCATTGTCAACCCGAATTCTTTCAATGTCGCAAAGTTCATCGTTATACGGCAGCGCTAAATCACGACTCCATATTTTATTCATCGAATTATCGAGAACAGAGAAACCAATTCGTTTTTTCTCTCCTCTATCAAAAGGTAATTTATAAAACGCCAACACTTTACTATCATCTTTTGATGTTGTTGTCAGAAAATCACCTCTATTACGCTTCCAACTACTTTCAGAATAATCAAAATCTGCTACCTTTTTCTTATCGTTATTTGGGGTTAAACTGGCCATATCAATAGTCTGAACGTATAAACTATTTAATTTGGTTTTTGAGTCGGTAAATGACGTAAATAGGTAGTATTTATCATTAACTTTAATAATATCTTCATAGCTGCGTTTCTTAGGCTCATCAGTTAAGGTGAGTTCAACAGATTTTAGCAAGTTTGCGTTATTATCATATTTCTCTATTGTTAACTCAGTTGATAAACCAAAAAACATTCCGTGCTTAGTTTTTAGAGCATAAAAACCGCTCTGATCGCTCCCGATTATTCCGCTTAGCGTTTGTCTGCGCGAAGCTTCAATCTCGTTGCCCCACTTAATATCATATTTTTCTGTTTGGTTTTGCCCATAGATTGTAATTGAAATCACTAATCCTATAAAAGTTGAAAAAAAATAGTTCTTCATATATGCCTTTTTAATAGTTTAATATACTAATTACCAAAATTATAATTTTTATTTTTTATTTATTTAAATAAAATCATGAACTAAACAAAATAATTAAAATTTATGTTATATAACATAAATCATTTATTTTTGTACTGATTAAATGAAAGACGAGCATCATGGAGAATAGGTTAATGGCAATAATATCCGGCTTTAAGAATTATGTGTTTCCTGATAAGAGTATTGAGGAAATAGCACATAAGCGGGCAGCAATTTGTGCCGTTTGCCCATTGGCCGTCACTACCATGATGAAGCAACTTCTCCCCGATGACAGCATTAAGGAGATAGAAGGTTTAAAATGCTCCGAATGTGGTTGTATACTATCTGCTAAAGTTCGCCAAGCTTACGAGAGTTGCCCCAAAAATAAGTGGTAATCATTATAAGACCATTTAAAGTACAATTACAGGTTCAAAAAGAAAACCAATAATAGAGGTCTACTTAACATTGAACTTTTTCATCTCTGGAACATACTTTTTATCGCTGCTCAAAATGTGTTCCTTTAACCATTCTCTTAAAAACCTTGCAACTTCAACAGAAAAGGCAATTTCACCTGAATCGAGTTTTTGCTTAAAAACAACAACCTGATTAATAAAATCATTATGCTCGGCCTTATGCGAATCATATTCATGATAAGCTATGCTTTTAAGAATCATCTCCTCCCGTCTAAAATGATTCTTTGCATAGTCAGTAAGCCTATAAACAATATCATTAAGTATTTTTTTAGAGTTACCACTCTCCATTGCTTCGTAAAGTTCGTTAATTATCATAACAAGCATTTGATGATCTTTATCTATAGCCTCAATGCCAAAAGCATAAGTTTTTTCCCATTTAAAAAATGACATAACCTACATTTTAAAGTTTTAAATTATCGACTAAGCGTTTCTTTTATATAATTCCCAAAGTCAAGATCTTTCCCTAATATGTGATTATACCACCATTGTCGAACAAATTCAACCACTCTTATCGGCTCCGAGTAATTCACATTTTTAAAATTTAGATTAAACATTGCTACTTGATAAACATAATTTAAGTGCTCTTTTCTGTGCTCAATATATTTAGGATAATTCAGGATTTGCATAAGTTTCTCTTCCTCCTTAAAATGCTCCATCCCATAATCGGTAAGTTTTGAAAGAATCATGGCGAAATAGTCTGATTTCGGATGCAATCTGTCAACCTCAATTACTTCGTTTACAAGATTAAATATCATTTTATGCTGAGAGTCAATCTCCTCATTATAAAGAGTGAGCTTCTCTGACCAAACTAATTTTTCAACAATTGTATTCATAATCTCTATTCCATTAAAAAAATAATACGAATCAACTTTAACCTTTAATAATTCTGAACACTAATACTAAAATTTTTAATAAAAGTTTTAGCTTTATCATGTTAAAATATTTTTTTTGACTCTAGAATACACCTAACTTCTCTTACAAAATCGTCAATATCAAAAGGTTTCAATGATATTGAGTTCACTCCTAAAAGCCTCAAAAACTCGAAAACACTCTCTAATGCACTGTTTTCCCCAGAAATAGCCAGAATAGGAAGCGTTGGCTTTAGCATTCTGGTTTCGATTATGACAGCAATCCCATCCATTTCTGGCATTACAATGTCTGTTACCAGCATGTCAATGTGTTCCTTTTTAATAAAACTAAGACCCTCTTTCCCATTTACAGCCTGAATAACATGAAAGTTTTCCAATTGAAGAATATCTGAAAGTGTTTCTCGCATAATCTCATTATCATCAATAACTAGAATCTTCTTCATGATATAACAAACTGTTAATTAAAATTTAGTATCGTTCGTATTGCTCGTCTGCATGCACGCCATTTAGATTTAGATTAACACCTTTGGACTGACTCTTGGCACTTTTTAAACTACGTTCATGCTTCATTTTTAAATTCTCCTTGCTTAAGTTTAGGCCTGTCTTTTTTATCTTACTGGCAGTTTGCATTAAATGCTCTGCGTTATTGGTGATTTTAAAGAACCCTATTGTTTCGCTCAAAAGATTCGCTTGGCTTGATAACTCTTCGGCACTAGTTGCCACCTCCTCTGATGCAGAAGCATTTTGTTGTGTAACCTGATTCAACTGTTGAATTGCATTACCAATTTGATCAGCCCCAACATTCTGCTCTGAACTCGCAGTAGCTATCTCCTTTATTAGAGTTGCTGTCCTATTTATTTCGGGTAAGATCTCATTGATCAATGAACTTGCATGCTCGGTTGTTGTCACTGTCTTTGTTGACAAAGAATTGATTTCATCGGCAGCTATTTTACTTCTCTCGGCTAATTTTCTGACCTCGGCAGCCACTACTGCAAATCCTCTTCCGTGCTCACCAGCTCTTGCAGCCTCAACGGCAGCATTAAGAGCCAAAATGTTAGTCTGGAAAGCTATATCAGAGATAATTGTTATTTTATTTGCAATCTCTTTAACAGATTCTAAACTCTCATTCGAAGTATTTTTAACCTTCTGCATACCCTCCTCGGCATAGATCGCTATTTTCTCGGTTTGCTGAGCATTTAACGAATTCTGCTGGATGTTAGCACCCATCTGTTCCATCGATGAAGATACCTCTTCGACTGAGGCCGCTTGCTCATTCGCCCATTGAGAAATTTCCTGTGAAGTATTGCTCATCTCCTCAGAAGCATTTAACAGGTTATTCGCTCCAATATGAACCTGCTTAACTACCTCTTTTATTTTAACTACAGTCTCTTTAAAACTTCCAAGAAGGAGACCTATTTCATCTTTTGTTTTAATATCAACATCTGCCATTAAGTTTCCTTTAGCAACCTCTTGGGCAAAAGCCATTCCCTTATTTACATTTTTTAAAATTCCCTTAGAAATTATGAATGAAATTAGAAGCGATAATAAAACTGCAGCAATTAGTATTAAGAAGGTAACAATCTTTATCCTTTCTACTTCACTATTCAATTTAAGATGAGCATCTTCAGCTACATCGTTTGTTACTTTAATGGCTTGATTAAATAGATTTCCTAGAACCTTTATTTGTTCCAGTGTTTGAGTTTGATATATTTTTTTGGCAGCATCTAAGCCTGAGCTACCGCTTTCAACCTCCTTCTTTATTTCTACAGCAGTGTGATGTAATGCCTCATGAGGCTTTTCCATAGATTCGAAAACAACTTTAAGTTGTGGTATAAGCTGCTCTGCCTGATGCCTTCCATCACCATAATACCATTTTCCGAAATCGCAAAGGTTATGATCTAGAATTACCTCGACTTTATACTCCTCGTTATCGTATATGCCTTGGCTTAAATTCTTAGACCAAAGAAGATGTTTATTATAGCTTTCAAGAAGACTTGCATGAATATCATCACTCTCGGCAAGCAACTTTGAAACGCTTAATACATTCCTATATCCCTCGAAAATAAAAACAGCAATAAGAATTAGAAGCATAATTATTGCACCAAATCCTATTGCAAATTTCTTCTTTAATGATAAATTGTTTAGTCCCATGGCTTATTGATTTTTATGTTACTTATTTATGATGCAAAGTAACTATCTCAAAAAGCCGAAAACATCAGTAAAAAACACCATTTCCAAAGTGTTTAAAAAAATAGGTGTTTTTACTTAGATGATAAAATCGAATATATTGAAAATTAAAGGGTGAGATCTAACTCTATACATTAAAAAGATTGTGTTTGATTGCATAGACAACCAATCCTGCAGTATTTTTTGCTCCTGTCTTATCAATAAGGTTGCTTCTATGCGTATCAATAGTTCTGTTGCTTACAAATAATCTATCAGCAATTTCCTGATTTGTAAACCCTTGACATATACTTTGTAGAACTTCAATTTCTCGCTGAGTCAACCTATCGGGATTACTAAATTCAACTATTTTTGCTTCTAAGGACGCAAGTTCAACATTCTTATCTTCACTACTATTCAAGGCTGCAGAACGATACTCATTAATGTTTATCAGATTACCAATAAATGAGCTTTGCCCATTTATTGCTGCCTGGCAACCCCAAAGATCAAGCTTAATCAATTCACAGTGTTTTGTACTTACTTCAATATTGATGCTAAAACTATTCTGAATTCCTTTTATGCAGCGTCGAATCTTTTCAACCACAATCTCTCGACTTTCATCCTTAATTAGTTTAAAGAATGAATTATCTATTTTCTCATCCTTGTTGTATCCAAATATTTTATGAAACTTGGTGTTTGCAAATATTATGCTCTCGTTTTGATAAATGAATATTCCTGTCAGAGTACTATCTAGCAGTGCGTTAAATCCGCTTTTGCTAGCCGCCATTAGCTTCTCCCGCTTGCTAATTCTGAGTTCTATCGCTCTTAGCAGCTCATCATAATCGAAAGGCTTAGTAATGTAATCGTCAACTCCCATTTGCATACCAGTACGGATATCCTCTTTTTCTGTTTTTGCTGTAAGAAAAATAAAGGGAATAGAATGAGTAACAGAGTTCTCAGAAATAATTTTAAAAACCTCATATCCAGACATTCTAGGCATCGCAATATCGCAGAGGATAAGATCGGGTATTTTTTCTAAAGCAAACTCCACTCCCTCAACTCCATTCTTTGCAGCTATCACATCATAACCCTCCTCTTCGAGAAATAGTCCTGTTGAATCTCTTAAGAACTCATCGTCCTCAATTAAAAGTATTTGCTTCTTTCCCATTTTACAAAATTCTATTTTTCATAAATAAAATTAACCTATTGGTATTCTGACAATAACTCGTGTCCCCTTATTTAACACGCTTTCAACCTCAATCTTACCCCCATGTATAACAACACATTGTTTTACAATTGACATCCCAAGCCCAGTTCCTTTAAAATCGCTACTATTGGAAGCCCTAAAGAATGGTTCAAATATATTATGAATATCCTCCTCTGGGATACCAATTCCATTGTCGCCAATTACAAACTTAATGGAATCATCAACCTTTTTGATATCTAATGAAACAGCTGGTTTAATTGAAGAGTATTTTAATGCATTAGTAATCAGATTTAATAGGATATGCCTCAAAAGTACTTTGTCGAGGCTTATGTCTGTGTAGTTTCCATCTGCATTGAGCGTTACAATTCCTTTTGCATCTTGCTCCTGTTCCGCTTCTTCAATCATTTGTAAAGCAAATGAGTTTAAGTCCATAGGCTCGGGTCTAAACTTAAGCCGTCCGCTCTGCTCTTTTCCAATTAATGAAACATCCTCAAGCATAACAGTCATCACTCTTACCGAATCCAAAATTCGTTGAAGGCTTTGGTTCATCTTATCATCGGTCCATTTCTTATAGTACCTTTGGATTAATTGAGTATTTGAGAAAATTCCAGCAAGGGGAGTTCTGAACTCATGAGATACTGTAGATACGAACCTCGACTTAAGCTCGTTAAGTTTTTTTTCGGTTTCAAGTGCATGAGCCATCGATTCTTCAGCATCCTTCCGCTCAGTAATATCAATTGAATTGAAAAAGACGCCAGAAATATCGCCTCCACTATTTTTTATTGGCGAGTACCTATACTCAAACCAGAATGACTTTCCTTTTTTATCTGTTAAACAAACCTCTTTTATCACCGTTTCGCCCAATAATGCCTTTTTTGCATAAGCCTCTATCATTTCTCTTGTATGCTCTTCGTAAAGTTCGCGTAAAGGAGCTCCATTCTTAAGTTCCCGGTTAAAGAACTCCTTAACACTAATATAGGCTACTCGATTAAAGGCTTGAGTTTTCAAATCTTTAGTGAAAATTATAAACGATTGTAAAGAGTTATCAAAGATTGTCCTTAACTGTTCTTCCGATTCTTTGATCGCTAGTTCAGCGCTTTTTTGTAACGAGACATCACGAACAAAACAAGCTATCATATTCCCTTTTTCGCTTGGGATAATGAATATCATCAGCTGAATAAAGCACTCCTTCTCATTAAGTATTGTTTTCAACTCATGAATGGTATTTACTTCAAAATGCCTGCTCTTTCCAGTTTTCAGAAGATCGTTAACAATTACCGAGAATTTTTCATCAATAGTGTTATAACCTTGTCCGTCTATTACTTTACTATAGACATCGAGAATGTTATATCCTAATGCACTCTTTGATGGGATATTGATGATTTGCTCTAACGATTTATTCCACGCAACGATCAATCCATTCTCATCAGTAAGCATTATACCATCCGGTGATTTCTCAATCATTCTACGCAATTTAAGTTCACTATCGCGTTGTGCTTCTTCGGCTCTTTTTAAATCGGTAATATCATCCTTTATGGCTATAAAGTTTATTATTTTACCATTACTATCCTTAATTGGCGATATTGATGCTCTTTCCCAATACATCTCACCATTCTTTTTCTTATTGTGAAACTCCCCTTCCCACTCTTTTCCCGAACTGATAGTTTGCCACAACTCCTTGTAAACGTCATCGCTCGTTTCACCTGATTTCAATATTCTTGGATTATTTCCGACTGCCTCCTGGAAAGAATACCCGGTTACTAAACTAAATTTCGGGTTAACATATTCAATATTTCCACTAGTATCNNCAATAATAAATTTATCATTGGCAATATAGCTCGCAGCTAATTCACTAGGACTAAAATCGAACTCACTTTTTCCTGCAATTTCAGATGCATCTTTTAAACCTATATCTTTTGCAAAATGAACATTACAACCCAAATACTTCGAATTTATGTCCTTCCAAAAAACTCTCTGCGGGATATTGTCAAGAATTGATTTTAACATCATCTTTGATTGATCCGATTCAACTTCGGCTTTCTTCTCTTGAGTAATGTC
>DQHR01000131.1 GCA_003531155.1 Bacteroidales bacterium
CCCGTACAGGCTACACTTTTTCGGGCTGGTTTAAGGAGAGCGCATGCACCAACGCATGGAATTTCGCAACAGACTTAGTTACATCTAACACAACTCTTTACGCGAAGTGGACGGCGAACACATATAACATCACCTATAATCTGAACGGGGGAACGAACGACCCAAATAACACTGTATCTTACACTTACGGAATTGGGCTTACCCTAAGCAACCCCACTAGAACAGGTTTCACATTTGAGGGCTGGTACGCCGAGACATCCTTCATTAACCGAATCACTGCGATTGGCACCACAGATATCGGCGATAAGACTCTTTACGCTAAGTGGACGCCCAACAGCTACAACATCACCTATAACCTGAATGGGGGGACGAATAGCCCGAGCAACGCTTCTTCCTACATTTATGGGGTTGGGCTTACCCTGAGTGCTCCCTCCAAAATGGGCTACACCTTCCAAGGCTGGTACACCGAGGCGTCCTTCATGAACCAGATCACCGGCATAGGCACTACGACTATCGGCGACAAGGTGCTTTACGCCAAGTGGACCGTCAATAGTTATAGCGTAACCTATAGCGCTAATGGCAGCACCTCTGGGAGCGTCCCAACGGATGTAGCCCATAATTACAACACCAGCGTTACCGTACTGGNNAACGGCAGCACCTCGGGGAGCGTACCTACGGACGTGGCTCATAACTACAACACCAGTGTAACAGTGCTTGGCAATACAGGAAGTCTTGCCAAAACGGGCTACACCTTTGCGGGGTGGAACACCGCTGCCAATGGCAGCGGTACGACCTACCAGCTAGGGAATACCTTCACCATGGGTGCAGCCAACGTGACTCTTTACGCCAAGTGGAACATAAACAGCTACAGCGTCACCTATAACGCCAACGGCAGTACCTCGGGGAGCGTACCTACAGACGTAGATCATAACTACAACACCAGCGTTACCGTATTGGGTAATACCGGAAGTCTTACCAAGACTGGCTACACCTTTGCGGGATGGAACACCGCAGCCAATGGCAGCGGTACAACCTACCAGCCGGGGAATACCTTCACCATAGGTGCAGCCAATGTGACCCTATACGCCAAGTGGAACATCAACACTTATACCATAACGGCCACGAAAACAGGTAGCGGCACCATGTCGCCTTCGGGGAACTCCACTGTTAACTACGGAGGAAGCGTAACGTACACGTTTACACCAGCTGCAGGGCAGCAGATAAAAGTTGTTTATGTAAACGGAGTTAGTATGGGAGCCGTTAGCAGCTATACATTTAGCAATGTCAGTTCCAACATGTCAATCTCAGTTGAGTTTGAAGCAACAAATTTGACTGTTTCTACCAACTTCTTTACATTCTCTCAAATGGGAGGAACCCAAACATTCAGCATCACCTCTAACGTGGGCTGGACAGTAACCTCGGATAGTAGTTGGTTAACCGTTAACCCTGTTGGTGGAAGCAACAATGCAACGATAACCGTTACATGCGCCAAGGTGAGCGGTTTTGGCATCTTCAGAGAAGCAATAATAACCGTTACTGGAGGTGGTATCACACGAACAATCAATGTTAGCCAGGAATAAGATAAATAATAAAAAAAGACATTATCATGCAACGACTATATAAAACACTTTTCACTGTTTTAGCAGTTCTACCCTTGGGGTATAGCATCTGTACCGCTCAAGTCAATAACAACTACATCATCGAGCGGGTGTACCACGGGCCCAACGGGACCTCGGCGCAGGCCACCGTGCAGTACGTGGACGGCCTCGGCCGCCCGCTACAGACCGTGGGCGTGGGGCAGAGCCCCGCGGGCAACGACGTGGTGCAGCCCTTCGCCTACGACGCCCTCGGGCGCGAGGTCAGGAAGTACCTGCCCTACACCGCCACCCCCAACGGGAGGCTCAAGGAGAGCGCCCTAGATGCTCAAGCCTCATTCTACCAAGGCATTGGCACCAGCCCAACGGGCAGCGCGGAGCTCTACCCCTACAGCGAGACCGTGTTCGAGGCCTCGCCGCTGAACCGGGTGCTCGAGCAGGGCGCACCGGGTAGCGCCTGGCAGCCCTACAGCGGCTCCATCGCCGGGAGCGGCCACGTGGCCCGGATGGAGTACTCCACCAACGCCGCCGGGGAGGTGATCCTCTGGGCGGTGAGCGGGAGCACCCTCACCCGCGGCGGGTACTACCCCGCCGGTACGCTCTACAAGACCGTATCCAAGAGCGAGAACTGGCAGGATGGTGATGGGCTGATCAACACCGCCGAGGAGTTCAAGGACCTGCAGGGGCAGGTGGTGCTCAAGCGCACCTACGTGGCCGAGGGCGCGAGTACCGTTGCCACCAGCACCTACTACGCCTACGATGACTACGGCCTGCTCCGCTACGTGCTGCCCCCGATGCTCATCAGCAGCATGACGGCCAGCAGCTACACCCAGGACTCAGCCCTCATCAAATCCTACGGCTACTACTACGCCTACGACGGGCGCAAGCGGATGGCCACCAAGCAGCTCCCCGGGGCCGAGCCCGTGTACCTGGTGTACGACAACCGCGACAGGCTGGTACTCACCCAGGATGGCAACCTGCGCACCGCAAATGAATGGCTCTTCACCAAGTACGACGCGCTCAACCGCCCGGTGATCACCGGGGCGTACACGCATGCATCGAGCCTGAACCAGGCGGGCATGCAGGCCGTGGTGGACGCCTTCTACGCCAACC
The DNA here is from genome assembly GCA_003531155.1 of Bacteroidales bacterium. Taxonomy (GTDB): domain Bacteria; phylum Bacteroidota; class Bacteroidia; order Bacteroidales; family Tenuifilaceae; genus UBA8529. The sequence continues at coordinate 2,709 of DQHR01000131.1, forward strand.
CCGCGAATAGCTACTACGAGGAGGTCGGGAACGACCTGCTGGGCTACACCAGCCGCTCGTTCCCGAGCACGGTAACCGAGGCAGACCTGCTCACCGTCACCTACTACGATGGCTACGATCGGGTCACCGCCGCCAACGGCTTCACCGGGCTGGCTTTCGACCAGGGGCAGGCGGCCTTCGACGCCTACACCGATGCCGATGCCAACCCGAATAACGGCTACTTCGATAGCGTGAAGGGGCAGGTCACCGGAGCTAGAACCAAGGTGCTCGATGGCAACGAGCACACCGCCAGCGCCAAATGGCTGGCCACCGCCACCTACTACGACGACCGCTACCGCCCCATCCAGGTGCGGGGTACGCTGTACGACGGCACGGTGAACGGGGGAACCCTCACCGCCGCCACCCGCTACCACTTCAACGGGCAGGTGGAGCAGGCCCGGGAGGTGCAGACCCTGAACGGGGCCACCACCACCGTGGACAGGAGGCTCAGCTACGACAGCGCGTGGAGGCCTGTTAAGACCGAGCAGCAGATCAACGGCGCCGGCTGGATCACCCTCTCCGAGCTGACCTACAACGAGGTTGGGCAGGTGGTAGACAGGAAGCTGGGCGGTAACCTCCAGTCCGTGGACTATAAGTACAACATTAGGGGCTGGCTTACCGGCATCAACAACCCGAACGACCTGACCAACGACGGTACAGGCGATGTAAACCCTGATTTGTTCGCCATGAAACTGAGCTACCAAACCCCCGAGCTAATAGGAGCGATCGCCCAGTACAACGGCAACATCGCCGAGCAGGTGTGGAGCACCAGCGGCAAGAAGGAGCGGGGGTACGCCTACGCCTACGACGGGCTGAACAGGCTCACCTCCTCCGACCACCGGGTGTACGAAAGCGGTGCTTGGACCGATAGCACCAGCTACGAGGAGCGGGGCATCAGCTACGACCTCAACGGCAACATCACCCACCTGCTGAGAACGGACAGGAGGACCAGCGGCAACACGCTGAACGATTTCACCTACGGCTACGCCGGCAACCAGCTCAAGAGCATTACCGGGCAGGTTACAGACTACACTTATGACCAGAACGGTAATATGACCACCGACGGGCTCAAGGGCTTTGGGGTGGAGTACAACCTGCTCAACTTACCCAAGAGAATTAGCCGGGGAACCGAAAACGTTTCGTACATTTACAGCGCGGCGGGTGCGAAGCTGGCCAAGACCAAGAACGGCACGCTACAGCAGCTCTACGCGGGTTCTTTGGTGTACAACGGGATCAGGGAGGTGGACTACATTCTGCACGAGGAGGGCATGGCCGTAAAATCGGGTGGCGGGTTTACCTACCAGTACCACCTGAAGGACCACCTGGGCAACACCCGGGCGGTGTTCGGGCAGAACGGGGCAGCGCTTGATGTGAAGCAGGTGGCTGACTACTACGCCTTCGGGCAGCGGTTTGAGCCGTACAACCCCGAGGGCGACAACAAGTACCTCTACAACGGCAAGGAGCTGCAGGACGACCAGATCGGCGGCGAAACGCTGGGCTGGTATGACTATGGCGCACGATTCTATGACCCGGCGATAGCCCGCTGGATGACCATCGACCCGCTGGCTGAAAAGATGCGAAGATTTAGCCCGTATGTTTATTGTTTTAATAATCCAATTAGGTTTATTGACCCAGATGGAATGGAAGGTGGTCCATACGATAAATTTAATCGCTTAACCAAAAAAGAAAAAGATTTAACTACATCTTTCCCTGGTCAAGCCAGAATTATAAATAATAATGCAAATAAAGCAACCACAGCAACGATAAGTCTCTTTGGACATAATGGTAAAGATGATGCTTCAGATGCTTTTAGACACACCTATTGGCAGGCATTAAATGCCAGTAAAATTGGCAGTTATATGACCAAAGTCTTTTCTGATGCCCATGAAAGTGAAACACCGAAAGGCGAAGAAAACTCATCAAAAATGGATTTGCATAATAATAGTATTGGTAATGAGATTGGGATGATGAATATGGGTGCTACAGAAGAAGAGTTGTTAAAAATAGTTATTCAAGCAATTATGGATGGTAAATGCGTGGTACTAGACGAAAATGGGAATATCATTCCATTGCAGCCGCAGCAAGAAAGCAATCAAGACTCTAATGCTAACAACACCAACACTGATAATAATACAGATAAAGACAAAGAAAACGAGGAAAAGGAAAAAAAGACGAATTAATATGAAAATAAAAACAGCAATAATTATTTTGTTTTTTATGGCAATAATGATAGGTTGTACACCCAAAAGTCAACTTCTTAATATTCCTGATATTACACTAAATAAGGAGTTTATTATAAAGCATACAGACACGACAAAAAATATTTTTAGTATCCACCTAGTATTCAAGGGCGAAATTGATGGAAATGCATTAATTATACTAAAAGATGGGGTTAATTATTCGAAGGAATATAAATTAGAGAGAGGTAAAGTCGATTTTAATATTGATACAGATTGGTATAATACAAAATGTATTATAGGTTATGCCCCTCAAGATGTTACAAGTGGGAAATTAGTTGTCGAATATAAATTTTATGAACAATAGTAATAAACAAGTATTGTACTTGATAAGTAAAAAAACCAGCCTTAGTGCTGGTTTTTTTATTATAACGTAGCTACATTTTTCTGAAAGAAATCTTTAAACTTATTTTTCGTTACCATTGTACTGATAATCCGGAAAATTGCTTTTTTATCCCCTGTTGTGCTGAGGCTATCAGTAAAATAGAAAAAAAGTTCGGCTCAGGCTATCGCCTGCGTCGTTCTATTATTGCAGGTTGCTCCTGCCAACAGTATTTTAACTTGTTAGCGCGAATAGCCTCAGTTCGACTCAAGCTATCGCTTGAGCCGTTCTATTTTGGTAAGCGAAGCCTGCAACTTAATCGAAAACGCGTAAATGCTGTCATGAATTGGTTAAATGATTAATTTAACTAATAAAACAGGAAACTTATTGAAATGAGTTTTTGAGGTAAGGAGGCCACTACTTAGAGCGAGAATTATTAATTTTGCAAATCATTAAAAATCTAAAATAAATGAAATCAGCAGAGATACACACCGCAAAAGGTGTAATGAAAGTTAACTTTTACGAGGAGGATGCTCCAAACACTGTTGCTAACTTTGTTAAATTGGCAAAAGAGGGGTTCTATGATGGTTTAGCATTTCATCGAGTAATTCCAAACTTTGTAATACAGGGAGGTTGCCCTTTCTCAAAAGATATGAGCAACCCAAGAGTTGGAACAGGCGGACCAGGCTATAAAATCAACTGTGAGCTAACTGGCAACAACCAATATCACGACAGAGGAGTTTTATCGATGGCTCACGCTGGACGTAATACTGGTGGTTCGCAATTTTTTATTTGCCACAGTCGCCAAAACACTCAGCACTTGGATCGTCAACATACTTGCTTTGGCAAAGTGTTCGAAGGTCTTGAGGTGATTGACGCGATTAAAGGTGGCGATAAGATTGAGAAGATTGTTGTTATTGAAAAATAAACTACAACACTAATTATCAATACATTAAAAAATCAGAGCATCGCTTCACTTTTTATTTGTATGGAATATTAGAATGATGGAATAGAAGCGAAGCGTAAATCGGCGAAGCCAATAATGGGTAAATGCTAGCCTTATCTATTCCATCTTTCTATATCCTCTAATTAACCCAAATCAACTTAAATGAATCGCCGAATATTCAACTTCTTTGTGCTGGCAATTACCATTCTGCTTGTAAACCTGCTCACGACATTTATAGCCGATTACTTAATGAAATATAAGGGTAATATTAGCCCGCTTAGGTTTACTGCTATAGGCATGGGTGTTATTGTAGTAGTATTCTACCCAGCGTTTGAGTATTTAAACGGAATCGTTGAAAAATTTACTACTAGATTTCTAAAAAAGGGGAATAATCTTTTTGGGAGAACTCTTGGGGTATATATAACCTTTTTTATTTTGTTATTTACTCTTTACTGCATTTATGCGCACATCTGGTTTGATGTGAACGTAATAAAGGTTATGGTGAAAAGTTTTTTTCACTAAATTGATCTGCTAAAGAAAAATTTAATTTCCTCGGTACAAGTAAAAAAATCCTTTATATGCCCCTCGTTTAAAGGACTTGTCGTCCCACCCTTTTGCTTCAATAATAAAAAAGTAAATTCCTTCAGGAGCATCCCTTTTACTCCCATTCATCTTGCCATCCCAGCCTTTCCATTCTTTAGCATTTCCAGAATATGAATAAACTAACATACCCTGCCGGCTAAGGACAGAAATCTTAAAAGATTTTATTGAAGCTGTATTGTTTTCGATATCTTTTACAACAAAATAATCATTTACACCATCGCCATTGGGCGAAAAAACGTTTGGTATGGCATCGGGTTTAATAAATGATGAATCAACCTCAACATAAACGCTCATTGTATCGCGGCATCCAGATAACACCTTAACCGCAATGTGTTCTACATTAAATGTACCCGGCAATAGTTTATCATCAGGAATAATCCCTAATCCATTTGCAGTAAGATATCCTTCGCGCCAAATAATGCTATCTCCACCTTTTTTAAATAATTCGACATCGTTAATAATTTGCCAGTAAATTGAATCGGCATTAATTGACTTAGTGTCGAATTTCAATCTTAGTGGAGCCTCACCGTTATCTCCTGAGGTCCATGTATTATTCCCATCCTTATCAACATATAGATCAAAATCGGCTTTAGCAGCAATTGCTTGCAGTAAAGATGTTTCGCCTGAAAGGACTCGCCCGAAAGGATTTGTGATTGTTATGCTATATTTAGAATCATACAGCGGGGCTGGGACAATAGTAAGAATAAGCGAAGAAATTGAGGAAACTGGAATCTGTGGATTACTTGATTGCCATACTATATCTTTAAAATAATCGCGGCTTAACCCATCAATAGGTCGATGGTAAGACGTTGAACTTTTAAAATCCCAATAGCTGAATACGCTAAAGTTAATTATGCTTAGCTTCGTGGGCAATGTATTTGTAACAATCTCGAGGAAATCGCACCTGTTGTCAACGTTCAAACTAGTTATTTTAACAGAATCGATAAAAACCCAACACGATGAGGAATCAACAGCCAAATCGGATGTGCGCGTCATAATAACCTTATAGCCACCTTTATCGAGGTTGGTTAAACTTGATTCAGTAACTCCGTTTTCAGTTGCAAAACTTACAAATCGAGAAGCAAGTGGTTTGGTTGGATCGTACTTATACCATTGGAAATTTGAGGTTGAACCATCAGAATACTTAGCCTTTAAAGCTCCTTTTTTTGGGCTTGATGGAGTTGAGAAAAAAACAAAAATCGAATCTTGAATTGTTCCAGTCTTGTACTTGGTTGTGTCGGACCAATCCCTGCCTGGCGCAGAGATTTGAGCATAAGTTAAAGGAGATAAAACTACAAGTATTACTAATAAAGGGATTCGATATAGTAGTCTACGCATTATCATCGGTCAAAATCAAATAAGTCACAATATTAATAAAAAAAATGGTTGGCAGTTAACAGCTAACAGCTGATAGTAAACCTTTTTAGTATTTTGAAACGTTTTTCATAACATCTCTGTTAAATACTCTATCATTACAGAATAATATAAACAACTTATTAATCTATATTATTGCTTATACTAATAGATTGTTAACAACAAATTATACCAAAGCTTGTTAGAATGGATAGGTGCAAGTACATTTGTTGGCTAATCAAAAACGAAAGGGTTTAAAGTGCATTTTCTTGAAGAGCTAAGTGGCGTTCAGCGCGAGGCTGCAACATCTATTGAAGGACCAAGTTTGGTTATTGCTGGAGCTGGATCGGGTAAAACCCGAGTTCTAACCTATCGAATTGCCCACTTACTCACACAGGGCACTCCACCATGGTCAATTCTTGCCCTAACCTTTACCAATAAGGCGGCAAAAGAGATGACGGAACGGATTGCCAAAGTTGTAGGCGAAAAAACCGCTTCGCAGCTATGGATGGGAACTTTTCATTCCATGTTTTTGAAGATATTGAAATACGAGGCTGACAAACTGGGCTATTCAAAAACCTTTTCGATTTACGATACTGCTGATTCAAAAAACCTAGTAGCCTCAATCATCAAGGAGCTAAACCTCGATACACAAATTTACAAATCGGGCGATGTTTATGGTAGGATTTCATCAGCAAAGAACAACCTGATTACTCCACAAGCATACGCTTCAAACACGCAGTTAGTAGCCTTTGATAGACAAAATCGCAAACCCGAGATTGCTCGTATTTACTCGATTTACGCACAGCGTTGCTACAAAGCATCGGCAATGGATTTTGACGATTTGCTGCTTAATACGAACATTCTTTTCCGCGATTTCCCTGATGTGCTTGCTAAATATCAACAGAAATTCAAATTTATTTTGGTTGATGAGTATCAGGATACCAACTACTCACAATACTTGATTGTAAAGAAACTAGCGGCAGAGCATCAAAATGTATGCGTTGTAGGCGATGATGCTCAGAGCATCTACTCGTTTCGTGGAGCAAAGATCGAGAATATCCTTAATTTCCGGAATGATTACCCCAACTATAAACTATTTAAACTAGAAGAGAACTATCGTTCAACCCAAAATATCGTTAACGCTGCAAACAGCGTAATTGCTAAGAATAGCAAGCAGATAAAAAAGGCATCTTTCTCATCTAAAGAAGTAGGCGACAAGATAAAAGTTCTGAAAGCATTCACCGATCAGGAAGAAGGGTTTATAGTTGCATCTGAGATATTGAATATTATTCAGCGCGATCATATCCCCTATAAAGATTTTGCAATTCTATATCGTACAAATGCTCAATCGCGTATTTTCGAGGAGGCATTACGCAAGCGCAATATTCCATACAGAGTATTCGGAAGTTTATCGTTTTACCAACGCAAGGAGATTAAGGATATCCTAGCCTATTTCCGTCTCTCCCTCAACCCTAGCGATGACGAAGCACTAAAACGCATCATCAACTACCCAGCAAGAGGTATTGGTAACACAACGATGGAGCGACTTTCGGAAGTTTCTAACGCCAAAGTTCAAAGCATTTGGGCAACAATAGAGGGGTTGGATCAAGACAACTGTGGAATTAGTCTAGGCTTGATCAAAAAAATAAAGGGCTTCACGAACATAATGAAGCAATTCCAAACTATGGTTTATACTGCTGAAGCTTACGAAGCAGCATACGCAATTGCAATGGGCTCAGGTATAATCAGCGATCTTAAAGAGGACAAATCATTTGAAGGAATGGCCCGATTCCAGAATATTGAAGAGATTTTGAATAGTATAAAGGAGTTTACTGATACACAAAAGGAAGAAGGCGTAACTGAAACCATTGCCCTTGCAGATTATATGGAGAACGTATCGCTACTCACCGATGCAGATACCCAAAAACCCGAAGATAAGGATAAGGTAACAGTAATGACGATTCACTCAGCCAAAGGGCTTGAGTTTAGCTATGTATTTTTAACAGGAGTTGAGGAAGATCTTTTTCCATCAAAAATGACGCTCACTTCACCCGAAGGGCTTGAAGAGGAACGACGTTTATTCTACGTTGCCATAACCCGAGCAGCAAAAAAAGCAACCATTTCATACGCCCAAACCCGTTACAAATGGGGAAATCTTTCGCATTGCGTACCAAGTCGGTTTTTAAATGATATTGACCCTGAGTGGGTTGATATGCCAGTTGACCTTATGGCATCGCAGCAAGATTCAGATTCGGATTCTATTAGAGCGCGTTTAGAAAACTCTCAGCCTAAAAATTTAACGCCACTATCTAAGACAGGAGCATCTTTTCAAGGAAATGGTAATCTTTATGGAAAAACATCATCTGCTTCTGAAAGCAGTTCGGGAGATATTAGTGACCCATTAACGATAGTAACCGGAATGCAGGTAACACATGAACGGTTTGGCATTGGAAAGGTTATCAATATTGAAGGCGAAGGGCAAAACAGAAAGGCAACAGTTTTCTTCCAATCGGCTGGACAAAAACAGCTGCTGCTAAAATTTGCAAGATTGAAGATTGTTGGTTAGGTTGAACTTGAAGGCATAGAGGTGCAACCTTGCATGATCAGCAGGTGAAATGATGGGATGTAACTGTAAAGAATTTATTCTGCAATTCCGATATTACAACAAAATATTATCTTGCAATCTAATTAATGCTTTAATCGAGTAACCATTAATTCATGTGTGTAAAAAGAAAAGAATCGGTTACAATACAAGAAATTGCTGAACAGCTAAGAGTTTCAGCATCTACAGTTTCGCGAGCATTAAACAATAACCCACGAATTAGCAAGGAGACTAAAGAAGCTGTTTGGAAACTAGCTAACGAGTTAGCCTATCAACCCTATTCTCCCGATTTTGTTAAAGTAAATCGACCTATGAAAACCATAGGCCTACTTGTACCCAACTTTAGTAATCCTATATACATTGAAACATATAATGCTTTGCAAGAAGAGGCGCTATCAAAAGGATATCAGGTTGTAGTTTTAAACACCGGAAATAGAACCGAAATTGAAAAGAAAATAATTAGCGACTCCAAGAATCTTGGCCTTTGTGGCTTAGTAGTTTCATTGTCCGATACCGCAAGTGATTGTACTCATTTTGAAAATCCTGGACTTAAAGGCATTCCCATTGTTGCTATTCATCGAGTAAACTTTGATTTACAGGTGCAAAAAATTATTATTGACAATTTTCAAGGATCATACCGAGCAACAAACCACCTGCTTACTATGGGATGCAAACGAATTGCACTTCTTATTGGGAAAAAAAATTGTCCCATCAACTCCGAGATTCTTAAAGGTTACAGGCAAGCACTTTCTAAAAATAATTTTGCATTTAAACAGGAATACGTCATTAGTAGCAGCCTTTCAGAATCGGATGTGGATACCATTCTCGATATTCTCTACCATCTCGATGAGGTACCTGATGCAATAATAGCGGCCAACCCAACAGTTGCAATTCAGATTATTAGCCGATTAAGGGAACGCAATGTGCGAATGCCCGAGGAGATGTCAATTATTACCATTGGAAATAACCCATTGCTAAAATACTGGACTCCCTCAATAACTTGTGTAGAAGTTGATAATATTGAGTTTGCCAAAATTACCACAAAAAAGTTTTTCGAAACTCTTGAAAAGACAGAAACAGGACAATCAGTAACACCCGATACATCTATTATCCCAACACGGCTATCCATTAGAGGCTCGAGCATGAAGCGATAGCTTTAGATTCAATTTTAAACTATCTAAACACCTTAGTTGTCTTATCAGTAAATTTATTATACAAAAGTATTATTTAGTATACAGCAATATCAAATAACATATTGATATAACAATGAATAAAACAAGACTTATACTAGTTGGAGGCTTTCTTGGGGCAGGTAAAACAACTTTACTATATGAAGCTTCGAAACAATTGATTGAACAGGGTAAGCGAATTGGACTGGTCACAAATGATCAGGCACCTGAACTGGTAGATACAGCACTACTCCTCCAATCAAACCTTACGGTTTCAGAATTAAGCGGTAGCTGTTTTTGCTGTAATTACAATGGATTCATCGATTCGTTAAGGCAAGTGAAAAAGAGTGCCCATGCCGATATTATAATAGCCGAGCCTGTTGGCAGCTGCACCGATTTATCGGCAACTATAGTTCATCCGCTAAAAGAGCACATGAATACCGAACTTGTGGTTTCTCCACTTACTGTACTGGCTGATCCTGTTAGGTTAATTGACATTCTTGATTGTGGTACTGCAGGATTGCACCCAAGTGCTGCTTATATTTTTCGTAAGCAAATTGAGGAAAGTGATATTATTTTGATCACCAAAACGGATATTCTAAAGTCTGAAGAATTAACCATAATAAAAGACAAGGTTAAAAACCAATTTCCAAATCATGAAATCCTCACAATCAGCGCTAAAACTGGCGATGGTGTGAATGATTGGCTACAAAAGGTGCTTAACAATACCGTGACTGTAGGTCAGCGAATTGTTGAAGTAGATTACGAAAGGTATGCCGAAGGGGAAGCTGTACTTGGATGGCTTAACGCCACTATTCTACTTAAAAGTAAACAGGAAAATTGGGACGATTTTGCAAAAGAAATACTCTCAGAACTCTCCAAAGAGATTGACAGCCAAAACGTTTCTGTTGGACATGTTAAATTAATGCTCAAAAACGGTGAAAGCCATATAGTTGGTAATCTAACGGGTAATATAAGTACATTAAACTTCAGAGGTAGTGCAGGCATAGGTAACGAGGCTAATATAATTTTAAACGCTCGTATTGGCGTGAGCCCCAAAGCCCTTGAAGGACTTGTAAAGACGACTCTTGAGAAGGTTACTAAAAATCGAATTGCAATAGAGATCAAGGCATGGAACGNNGGCATGGAAATGCCTTAGTCCAGGTTATCCTAACCCAACCTTTAGATATAAAAAGTAGAAAAACTCCAAAACTTTACTGATAATCAGATTATCAAACAAAACTTAGCTACAGTGCTTTGTGAACTAATATCCACAAAAGGTTTAAAGCAATTTCTGTATATTGTTTACTCATTCTGGTTAGCAATTAAATGTTAATTTCATTTCAATAAATGTAAAATATATTTGACATAATGTATATTATATTTATCTTTATGTCGTTTTTATAATACACAATGTAAAATTAAAATAGCAAAGGAGGTAAATATGAACTATCACGAAAAACGATCTCTTGTATCTGCATTCAGTTCAATAATTATACTAGGAATTTATTCCCTATACATCTATCAAAAGTACATAGCAGGGAACGTAGAAATTGTGAATAATTTTAAGTTTTGGGGCAAATCATTCCTATTTCTAATTCCTGTTTCAATTGTTGCTCAAATTATAATCCATATCATTTTTGCAATTATCAACAAAATTGCCACCAACGAAGAAGAGCCTAACATTACGGATGAACGTGATAAACTAATTGAGCTAAAATCCATCAGGATATCACATTGGATTTTTATAACTGGATTCTTTCTGGCAATGGGTTCCCTAACTATTCCTTTTCAACCTTACGTAATGTTTATCACCCTTATCTTCTCAGGATTTTTATCGGCTATCGCTTCAGAGTTTGCTAAAGTATACTACTATAGAAAAGGAGTGTAAAATGAGCAAGCACCAAATATTTAACAATATCCGCAAGTTACGTTTCCATGCCAACGAAATGACTCAGCAAGAACTTGCTGATAAAGCTGGTGTTACCCGACAAACTATTGTTGCCATTGAGAACGGAAAATATTCACCTACTCTTGAACTGGCATTTCGCATTGCCAGAGTGTTCAATACTCCATTAGAAGAAGTATTTATCTATAATCCCGAAAAAATGATTGATAATGAAAAACAATAATAAAACAAATACAATAACTCCTGTCAGAGTATGGCCTGGAGTAGTGCTAGTTGTTCTACAATGGGCTCTAAGGTATGTTGCCCCAATTATTGAACCCGAAACTATTATTATCGGTGTGTTTGGAGTTTTAGTTTTCGGTTTAGGCATAGTTGTTTGGTGGATATTTTTTAGTCGAGCCCCCAGGTTCGAAAAATGGCTCCCAATACCCCTTACAATAATTTCCCTTTATTTAACCTATCAAATTCTCGATAAATCAATTGCTACTGCAAATATGAATTTGATGTTTACCATGTATTCAATCCCTGTAATGTGTCTTGCTTTTGTTGCTTGGGCGGTTATAAGTCGCAATTTCTCACAAAGATTACGCCGTATAACCATGGTAATAACGATTATTGCAGCATCTGGATTTTGGGCGTTAATTCGTACTGACGGTATGGATGCAGAGGTTCATCATGACTTTGCTTGGCGATGGTCAAAAACAGCCGAAGAGCGACTGTTAGCTAAAAAAGATCATCAGCAGACAATTTCAACTGATTCATCAGCAATTTCGCCATTAGTAGAATGGTCAGGATTTCGTGGTAAAAATAGAGATGGCATAGTATACAATTTACAAATTGAAACCGATTGGAAAAAAACATCTCCAGCAAAACTTTGGCAAAAACAGATAGGACCAGGTTGTTCATCTTTTGCCATACAAGGAAATATGATATATACACAAGAACAACGTGGAGAAAACGAAATGGTTACTTGCTATAGCCTTAAAACAGGAGATCTAATATGGTTGCATAGCGATTCAACCCGTTTTTGGGATGCACATGCAGGCGCCGGTCCTCGCTCAACTCCAACCCTTTTTGAAAGCAACGTTTATACTTTGGGAGCTACAGGTATACTAAATGTTCTAGATGCAAGTACTGGCAAACTCATATGGACTCGTAATGCAGCAAATGATACAAAAGTTACAATCCCAGGTTGGGGCTATACAAGTTCCCCGTTGATAGTAGATAGTACTGTCCTCATTGCCATATCGGGGCAAATACTTGCCTACAATATTACAACAGGAAAACCTCGCTGGTCGGGTAATGATGGTGGAGAAAGTTACAGTTCGCCTCAACTATTCACCATTGATGGGATTAAACAAATTCTGTATACCAACAAAGAGGGTTTAACAAGTTATAATCCTATAAATGGAAATATCCTTTGGGCTTTAAAATGGCCTGGAGTTAGAGTTGTTCAGCCTGCCCAAATTGATGAAACTAGTATACTAATAGCTGCCGATGAGAGAATAGGACTTCGCAGAATCACTGTTAAAAACAGTGAGAATGGATGGATCATTAAAGAGCAATGGACAACCAATAAGATACGCCCAGATTATAACGATTTTGTTGTTCACAAGGGTTATATCTATGGTTTCGAAGGGCCAAGCATTACTTGCGTTGATATCGAGAATGGCAATCGCATTTGGAAAGGAGGACGTTTGGGTGGACAACTAATCCTTTTAGCCGATCAAGATATATTACTAATATTAACAGAAAAGGGAGATATTGCTTTAGTAAAAGCTTCGCCCGATAAATTTGAAGAGTTGGCACTGATACCTGCAATAAAAGGGAAAACATGGAATCATCCGGCAATTGCAGGCAATATATTCTTAGTTCGCAACACGGAAGAGATGGCTGCTTTTAAAATCCCTTTAACGAGCATATAAAAAACTATTATTCAAAATCATTATTGAAATGATAACCCCTCGGAATAAAACTCTTGAGGGGTTTTTTAATGTCATTATATGCAAACAAAATATTAATTGTGCAATATTTTGCACAACAATTCAATTACTGATTATCAATCAAATTTACCATATGATAAATAAATAAGTAATTACGAAAAGAATTCGGGCTATTATTATATGCAATAAATTGCACAAACATCAAAAAAAGCTAAAGAACAGATCCAGAAACGGGGATAATCAACATACAATTCTTTGCAATTAAAAATCGGTTGGGCGTATTTTGGGATTATACATAACCCTAAACCAAACCGCGATGAAACTCATAAACACTGCCTTATTAGCTTTACTGCTTATTTCATCTTGTGTAAAAAAAGATTCGCTTTACGACGAGAAGCTCCTAAATAACGACTGGAACCTCCAGTCCTCAAAATTTACAAATAGTACAGGTAGCGAGATTTCAATTACAGGTTACAATACCCAAAGTTGGTATCAATGCGATATACCTTCAACGGTATTCTCAGCACTGATGAGATTGGGTGAATATAAGGATGTTTACTATAGCAATAACTTACAAAAAATTGATAACGAGCGTTTCAAAACCTCTTGGTGGTATCGCAAAGAATTCACCCTAAACAACTTAGGCGAAGATTACTTCCAAACTTTAGTGCTTTATGGGCTTAACTATCGCGCAAATATTTGGCTAAACGGATCGTTAATTGCAAACGCCGATACAATTGAAAATCCCTTTAGAATATTCAAAATCTCGCTTGATAACAAACCNNCGTATTTCCTCCAAAACACGACGATTTAACTATCGGTTTTGTGGATTGGAATCCACCTGCCCCCGATGCGAATATGGGCTTATGGCGTGGCGTAAAAATAATTCGCACGGGCAAAACTGCTTTAAATGATATTTATGTTCGCAGTGAAATAGATACAGCTACACTAAAATCAGCAAAACTTATCATTGGCTTTAACCTGAAAAATCATTCAGCTGTAGCATCAAAAATAAAGGTGACTGCTGAAATTGAGAACATCAAGATTGAAAAAGAATTTGAGGTTGCGGCTAATAACAGCATTGAAGGGACATTCACTCCCACTGAATTCAAGCAATTGATTTTGAACGATGCTAGGCTTTGGTGGACAAACGGAATAGGTAACCCCGAACTATACTCCCTAAGCATAAGTTCAAGCGTTGATGACGTTATAACCGATCATAAAACCATTCGATTTGGAATACGGACTATCGAGCAATTTATCAATAAAGATGGGCATAAAGGCTTTAAGGTTAACGGCAAAAAAGTGTTGATTAAAGGTGCGGGTTGGGTTGACGATCTCACCCTTGCCGATACCGACGAAAAAGTTAAAGTCCAAGTTGAATATGTTCGCCATATGAACCTTAATACTATCCGTCTGGAAGGCTTTTGGGGAAACAGTGAAAAGTTATTCGACTATGCTGATGAAAATGGGATACTGGTAATGCTTGGCTGGAGCTGCCATTGGGAATGGCAAACCTATTGCGGCAGACCTGAGACCGACTTCATGAGTATATACCCAAATGAATATAAACTGCACACTCAATCTTTTGCCGATCAGGTAATGTGGTTAAGAAATCACCCTTCTGTTTTTACATGGGTTTTAGGAAGCGATAAACTACCTCCCACCGAATTAGAAGCAATGCTAAATAATACAATAGGCAAAATTGATCCCACACGCCCAATCCTTGCTAGCTGTAAATATTACGATGCCGATGATGTTTTTAATAATACAAGTAAAATAAGTGGTCCAACAGGTGTTAAAATGCGCGGCCCTTACGATTATGTAACTCCAAATTATTGGTATGTAGATACCCATTATGGAGGCGCTTATGGATTTAATACCGAGACTGGCCCAGGTCCCCAAGTTCCCCCTATTGAGAGTATTGAAAGAATGTTGCCCGTGGATTCTCTCTGGCCTCCAACCAATAGCGCATGGAATTTCCATTGTGGGAGGAATGAATTTCATACTCTCAAAAAATTCTTAAATGACTTTAACAATAGGTATGGCGAATCATCAGATGTACGAGATTTTGCCAAAATGTGCCAGATTTCTAACTACGAAGCAATTCGCCCAATGTACGAAGCATTCGAGTCAAATAAGTATAGTTCTACCGGAGTAATACAATGGATGCTCAACTCTGCCTGGCCCGAAATGTACTGGCAGTTATACGATTGGTACCTCATGCCAACTGGGGCATTCTATGGTACCCGAAACGCTTGTCGACCTCTAAACATTTCTTACAACTACGGAACAAAATCAGTCTATGTATCATCAGATTTGATTGAGCCGCATAAAGATTTAAAAGTAAAAGTAAAGGTATTCAACCTCGATTCTAAATTAATATATAGCCAATCATTAAATATCGATATAAGTGCAAATACTTCAAAAGAAGTTCTAAGTCTATCTGAACTCAAAAATTTATCTACAACATATTTTGTTGATTTAAGGCTTTACAAAAAAGACTCGTCATTAATTGCATCCAATTTTTACTGGTTATCGACGCAGGAAGACAAGCTTGACTTTAAAAACTCCCTATGGTTTACTACACCAAATAGCCACTACGCAAACCTTAAAGGCTTAAGAAGTCTTGATAAAGTCAGTGTTGAATCTAATTCACAATTCAGTTTAGCTGGAGATAAGCAAATCGTTAGCGTATCTCTTAAAAACAACTCCTCTAAGATTGCTTTCTTCATCGAACTTGCCTTAAAAGGAGATAAAACAGGAAAAACAATCTTACCCGTTTTTTGGGATGATAATTATATCAGTTTGCTCCCCGGCGAATCACGTACTATCAGCGCATGGGTTTATAATAAAGATTTAGAGGGACAAAAACCTATTTTCGAAATTGATGGAATTAACCTCGACAAATAATCAAGTCATGAAACGAAACCATATAATTGTTGCTCTCATCTTTTTGATATTCTTCGTAATATCACTATTAACAAACATTCTTGGCCCAATTATTCCTGAGTTTATTGCTAGCTTCAAACTAAGCAATTCAATGGCAGGTTTTTTGCCCTTTGCATTCTTTTTTGCGTATATCGTTTCAATACCAGCAGGAGTATTAGCTGAAAAGTTTTCGGCAAAAACATTGATGGTTTGGGCTTTTGGGTTAGCAACCGCAGGTGCCTTTTGGTTTGCTTTTATCCCAACCTACAGTACAGCACTACCATCGCTTTTCACCATAGGAATTGGCATGGCAGTGCTTCAAGTTGTTATAAACCCGTTGTTACGCTCTGCTGGAGGCGAGGAGCATTTTGCATTTAACTCAGTTTTTGCGCAACTTATTTTTGGGCTAGCATCATTTTTAAGTCCTCAACTTTACTCATACTTAGTTACTGAACTACAAAAGAACCCACTCCCCGATAACTCATTAATTCAAACCCTTTCGGGTATTGTGCCAGCAAATCAACCTTGGGTATCAATTTATTGGGTATTCTGTTTAATAGCAATTTTAATGGTTGGGGTTATACTTATTTCCAAACTTCCTAGAATCGAATTGCAAGAAGATGAAAAAGCAGAAAAAGCTTCGGTCTATAGCATGTTACTGAGGAAACGAGTAGTAATCCTATTCATAATTGGCATATTCGTTTATGTTGGGACAGAGCAGGGTATTGCCAACTGGATGTCTCGATTCCTTGAACAGTATCATGGTTTTAATCCTCAAACAGATGGCGCCGATGCGGTATCGAGTTTTTGGGGTCTATTAACGTTAGGTTGTTTGCTAGGATTAGTTCTCCTCAAATTTATCGATAGTCGTAAAGTACTAATACTATTCACCTCATTTGCTCTGATTAGCTTATCCTACGGGTTATTTGGTCCTGCACATTATTCAATAATAGCTTTTCCTGCATGTGGCTTCTTCCTATCGGTGATGTGGTCGGTTATATTCTCACTGGCACTTAACTCGCTAAAGAATCATCATGGAGCATTTTCGGGACTGCTTTGCACTGCAATTATTGGAGGAGCAATTGTGCCTTGGGTAATAGGCGGATTAAGCGATTTAATTGGACTGCGATTTAGCATGATGGTACTTTACCTCACACTAGGTTATATCCTTAGTATAGGATTCTGGGCAAAGCCTATTGTAAACAACAAAACCATAAACCTTAAAACTCAAAAAGATTAATTTCTCTCATTTATGAATATTTCAAAAGATTTGGTAATAGGGGTTGACCTTGGAGCTACTAATATTCGTGCAGGGCTAGTTGAAGATGCGAAGATTATAAAATATGCAGATAGCAGAGTGCCGGTGGATTCTAACGATGCAAACACAGTAATAGAGTCATTAAAAAATACTATCGAGCAGGTATTTGTCTCCCATGTAAAGGGTATTGGCATTGGTATACCAAGCTTAGTAGACAGAAAGCATGGTATTGTTTATGACGTTCAGAATATTCCATCGTGGAAGGAGGTTTATCTTAAAAGCATATTAGAAGTTCACTTTAAAGTACCTGTTTTTCTCGATAACGATTGTAACTGCTTTACCATAGGCGAAAGACTTTATGGGCAGGGCAAAGATTATTTGAATTTTGTAGGTATTACGCTTGGAACAGGGATGGGAGCAGGAATTATTAATCGTGGCAAGCTAATAAATGATGCTAACTGCGGATCGGGTGAGTTCGGGAGCATTCCCTACCTCAATGGCATTTACGAGGATTATTGCAGCGGTAAGTTCTTTAAAACCTTTCACCATCAAGATGGAGAAAAAGCTTCGGAAGCTGCAAAAAATAACGAACCTTCTGCCCTTAAAGCATACGAGGAGTTTGGGAAACATCTTGGCAATGCAATTAAAACAATTATGTTTTCGGTCGATCCTGAGATGGTGATCCTTGGGGGATCAATTGCTAAATCGCATCAATACTTCGAAAAATCGATGCTTGAAGAGATCGGGAAATTCCCCTACCCCAACTCTCTAAAGAAATTCAAAGTATTATACTCATCGCTTGAAAACCTATCGATTCTGGGTGCTGCTGCGATGTTTTTTGATGTAACAAACAACAACCTTAAAACCATACCAGCATGATTTACGACGAAGCTACAGGAAATGATCTAATACTTGGAATTGATCTAAACGGCCGCACCATTACAGTTGGGAAGGTCAGAGGTATGAAACTCGAAAAAACGATTACCCGAAAAATTAACAACAAGGAATCGGAAGAGACTGTCATTAAAGAGGTGCTAAATGTAATTAAGGAACTCTTCGATAAAGATGTAGTTGGCATAGGCATTGGTGTCCCCAGCGTAGTAGATGTAAAACAAGGTATAGTCTATAAAGTTGCAAATATTCCATCGTGGAGAAAAGTTCATCTGCGTGAAATTCTCGAGAACCATTTGGACGTTAAAGTATACGTTAATAATGATGCCAACTGCTTTGCCATTGGGGAGAAGTATTTTGGTCAGGCTAAAGACTACAATAACGTTGTTGGAGTAATAATTGGTGTTGGGTTTGGAGCAGGAATTATCTTTAACGGACACCTTTACTCAGGTACTCATTGCGGCGCAGGTGAGTTCGGTTCAATACCCTATCGCGAATACGATATAGAGTACTACTGTTCAGAAGGATACTTTGATGAAAAATATGGAATCAAAGCCGATGTTTTTTACCAAAGAGCTTTGGAGGGAGATAAGATTGCACTAGCCGTGTTTGAACAGTTTGGTTTTGATCTTGGGTCTGCCATCAAAACGATACTTTATGCTATCGACCCCGATTACATTGTACTTGGAGGTAGCTTAGCAAAAGCATTCCCATTCTTTAAGGCTGCAATGTGGGAGAAAGTGAATACATACAACTATAAGCATGCACTCGAAACACTAAAAATCGAGGTGTCGGAAAATCCCGATATCGCAGTATTGGGGGCAGCGGCACTTTACCACGATGCTCAAAATAAAATCCTTAGAAAATAGAACCAAAAAATCTAAACCTCAAAATTACTATGAAACATTATCAAACCAATCGCACAAAACAAAAAGGCATAAGATGGCTATCCACAATAGTCATAGCCTGCCTTGTATCGTTTTCGCATACGCTGTATGCTCAGGATTTCACTATAACAGGAACGGTAACCGACCAAAATGGAGCGCTCNNGTAACCGACCAAAATGGAGCGACTATTCCTGGAGTTAATATTCTCGTAAAAGGCTCTAGTACTGGTGCAGTAACCGATGCTAACGGTAAATTTAGCATAAAAGCACCAGGTGATGCTACGTTAATCGTATCATTTATTGGCTATCAAACTCAAGAAGTTTTAATAAACAATCGCTCGGTTGTTGACATTAAGTTGCAAGAAAATACTGAAGAAATTTCAGAGTTAGTAGTTGTAGGCTATGGTGTTCAAAAGAAAAGAGACCTAACAGGGTCTGTTGTTTCCATTAGTTCTGATGATCTTAAAAAATCTAACTCTAATAACTTAGCACAAGTGCTTCAGGGTAAAGCATCGGGGATCACAATTACAACAAACTCTGGAACACCAGGCTCAACACCAA
>DQHR01000109.1 GCA_003531155.1 Bacteroidales bacterium
ACGCTATTGCGCTCTGGCTGTTTTTTCTAAAGCAAAGTAAAAAACTATGAGCCTAGATATAACAGGGAAACTTGTCACCAAACTACCTCAACAAAGTGGGCAGGGTAAAAATGGGGCTTGGATAAAGCAAGACTTTATTGTCGAAACTCAGGAACAGTTTCCAAAAAAGGTATGCATTTCGCTTTGGGGCGAAAAAGCAAAAGAACTCGATTCTATTGCAATTGGCGAAACCATGAAAATAGGAATCAATATCGAATCGCGTGAGTTTAATGGCAAATGGTATACTGATGTTAAAGCATGGAAGATCGAAAAACAGGGAGCTAATCAAAAAAGCGAAGCTCCTATGCCTAACGATGACAATCTTCCTCCATTCCTTGAACCATCAAACACATTTGAACCCACAGATGACCTTCCATTCTAAAAATAAAAAACGGCAACCAATATGGCTGCCGTTTTTTATTCCTATTGCAATTTATTCAGTATAATACTTTAGCATCTTTTCAATTGCACTAGCACAAACCTTGCAAAATCCTTTGGGACTATTACTCCTCATGCGACATTCCATCATCGGCCTATAAATTCCTTTTTCAACATAACCCCCACCCTCAAACACACCTAATTTATCTGAATTTTCAGGTACAGCAGGAGTAGGAATTACAACACTTTGATCTAGTTGGCTCTTCCATTTAGAATCAAAATTAACTAAAGTAGTCAAATTAGGCTCCCATGGTTCTATTTCTTTGGGGTAGAAATTTTCGTTATCGGAGTCAATATACTCATCGCCTAAGCCAACTATCCCATGACCTAACTCGTGAATAAATACTTTATCAGATAATTTGTGATTTGAAGTGGCAACATTATAGTGATTATAGATGCCTCCTCCGCCATAATCGCTTGAATTGATAATAATATAAACTAAATCTCCAGGAGCGTTAGATGCCACATTCATAACCGATTTAAATTTGGTAGTAGTCAAATATCTATCTATTCCGAAAGTATAAAAAGTTGAACCTACTGGCGTTCTATTCCAAACATTTTTCCCGGGATTATCAGGACCTTCCTGCTCCGAAGGTGATTCAACAGCCCAAATATTGATTTTATCTTTATATCTACTAAATGGCTCTTGGGTTATCAAATAATCATAGAAGTGCTTAACATCTGCTTTAAATTTCTCCATTTGAGTTGCCATATACCCTTCAGCAATAAAAGTAATATCGAGCATTTGTTCGGGTTTTCCATTAGCAACAATTTGTGTAACGGGATAGCTAACATTTTTCTCCCGAACAACAAAAATACTATTAGGATCAACATCTAACTTATATAGCGAATTAAATAATCCGTTTCGCTGTCTCCCAAAAAACTCAACAATTACAGGTTTTTTAGGGTAAGGGATGCGAGTTACTTGCTCAAAAGCCTTTGGAGTTGTTTTTGCCTCCTCAATGGTCTGCCATTCTTGGAAAAGTGTACAAAATCCTCTTGAGTAGATTAATTTCCCAGTCTCCTTATCTTTCACCTCAACTTTATAACTACCATAGCTAAATGGATCTATGAGCGAATTTGGAGACCCGCTCCAATACTGCTCTTCACTTAGTCCATCGAAAAAAATATTTTGGCTTTTAGCATCGCCAGTTAAAAAATAGTCAATCCTAATAGATTTGGGTAAGAACCATTGATTGAAATCAACCTGACTAAATCCCAATGCCGAACACGTCAACATGAAGATTAACAATATGTATTTTTTCATTTTAACTATAATAATTATTCGTTTGACAAAATAAACTTTTGAAAGTTAAATACACTGCAATATTATCCTTTTAATTGCTGATTACTAATAATAAAAATCATGTTTTGAAGTGAGTTTAGTAATGTTATAAGAGAAATACAATGCTAAAATTCTCCAAATCCTTCATTAATTAGGTTCTACAACTCTATACCTTTTAAGGTACCAAATCATTTTAAGCATTTACATTGGATTTTTATCCCTGATTTCTTTATTTTTGCGCCACTAAATCAATCGTTATATGTTAATACAACAAATCCAAGAAGCAGAAGAACAAGTAGTTCAAAAATATCAAGTGCTTGAAAACCTAGAAGCATGGTTAATGAATAATGGGGTTAATGAATCGTTCGCTCAGTTCTTAAAAGTTACCATTTCAATTGCGGTAATAGCATTGCTAGCATTTTTAGCGGATTATGTAGCACGACGGATTTTCCTTGTTGTAGTTACAAGAATGGCAAAAAAAACTGAGACTGAATGGGACGATATCCTTTTAGAGCGTAGGTTCTTCCATAAACTCGCTCACTTTGCTCCTGCTTTGGTAATATACTTAACAATTGGCATTGCGCTTTACGATTACTCACCAAAACTTACCATTTTTTTCTACGATTTAACCCAAATATACATGGTTATCGTAGCGCTTATGGTAATCAATTCCTTTCTTAATGCAGTTCATGATATTTACCAGCTGCTCCCCTTTGCCAAGAGTAGGCCAATTAAAGGTTATCTTCAGGTTGTTAAAATTATTATTTATTTCTTTGGGGGAATTGTAATCATATCAATTCTAATCAATAAAAACCCTGCAAATTTACTGGTCGGGCTAGGTGCTTCGGCTGCCGTACTGATGTTGGTTTTTAAGGATACTATTCTTGGCTTGGTTGCCTCCATTCAGCTTTCAGCAAATAACCTTGTTAAACCAGGCGATTGGATAGAGATGCCAAGTCGTAAGATTGATGGCACTGTCCTTGAAATCTCATTGAACACCGTAAAAGTTCAAAACTACGACCGAACAATCAACACAATTCCAACATACGCTCTTGTTTCAGAAAGTTTTCAGAATTGGCAGGGCATGGTTGAA
Source organism: Bacteroidales bacterium (assembly GCA_003531155.1). Lineage (GTDB taxonomy): Bacteria > Bacteroidota > Bacteroidia > Bacteroidales > Tenuifilaceae > UBA8529. Next base: position 2,856 of record DQHR01000109.1, read on the forward strand.
TCGGATGGACGCATGATAAAAAGGTCGATCATTATTGATATGAAAAGCATTTCGTTTTGCACCAAAGAGCAAATTGAGAAGTTTAGTAAGATTGAATACATTAAAGAGTATATTGAATCCAAGAAAAGTGTTTCTGAAAACGCACTGGTTTCAAATCAAGGCATTACCAACTTTGGGATTTTTAGGAAGTATGTTGAATTTTATCTTAAAAATAATCCAGCTATAAATCAAGACACAACTTTAGTTGCACGTCATCGACAACCATCGGAGAATGGGATACCTTTTGAAATTTATTGCTTTTCGAAAGAGAAATCGCTGGTTAACTACGAAGAGGTTCAATCAGAAATTTTTGAGCATATCCTATCAATTATTCCTGAATTTGGACTTAAAATATTCCAACGTCCATCGGGAGATGATATTAAAGGAGTGTAATGTTAATAACTTTATTAAACGCAACCTCAATATATTAGGCTATTGAGGTTTTTTTATGTGATTTTTTTCTTTTTTCATCAATAGGATTTCACTACATTTAGTCAAAATATTTTTTACATGGAAAACAACGAGATTTATATGGATGAAGCCATCCAACTTGCCATTGATGGAGTGACTGCAGGCAAAGGTGGCCCTTTTGGAGCAATAGTTGTAAAAGATGGTAAAATTATTGGGAGAGGCAATAACTCTGTTACATCTACCGACGATCCTACTGCTCATGCCGAGGTAATGGCAATCAGAGAAGCATGCAGAAATCTAAAATCATTTCAACTTAATGGCTGTGTACTATATACTTCGTGCGAACCTTGCCCTATGTGCCTAGGTGCTATTTATTGGTCGCGAGTGGATAAAGTATACTATTCGGCATCACGACATATGGCATCATACCATGGCTTCGACGATAGTTTTATTTACGACGAAGTTAACCTTCCTTTTGAAAAAAGGAAAATCCCTTTCATCCAAGTTTTAGGAGATAAAGGTGTTGTTCCTTTTAGAGAGTGGGATAAGAAGGATAACAGGATTGATTACTAAAAAAGCTAACAAGCTGATAACTTTAATAAGTTCGGATTCTTATTCCTACAAATACTCAATGTCAAAAAATACCTCTAAGAAAAATGTTGCCCTAGTACTCTCTAGCGGAGGGGCTCGAGGATTGGCACACATTGGGGTAATTGATGTTTTGGTTGAACGGGGCTATATCATCAATTCAATTGCAGGTAGTTCAATGGGTGCTATGGTTGGTGGACTTTATGCTACGAATAATCTCAATAAATTTAAAGATTGGATTGTGACCCTCGATAAACTTGCAATATTTAAACTAATCGATTTCACATTCAGCTCGCAAGGATTTATTAAGGGTGAAAAGATATTTCAGAAAATGCATGAAATGAGCATGATCCCCGATATTAATATAGAGGATTTGCCCATTAAATTTACAGCTGTTGCCACAGATATCATCAAAAACCAAGAAATAATCTTCGACTCAGGTAATCTTCATCAAGCAATAAGGGCATCCATTTCAATACCTAACGTTTTTACTCCTATTGCAAATACGGAAAGCGTTCTTGTTGATGGTGGAGTGCTAAACCCAATTCCTATAAATAGAGTTTCGAGAACAAAGAATGATATTCTTATTGCTGTTGATCTAAATTCACTAGAACCATATAATAAGCCATACCTTCCCAAAAAGGAGAAAACAAAAGTCGTGCATAGCGAAAAAACGGTTAAACTTATCAAGAAATGGGATGAACTTTTCAGCGAACAACATAGCGAAAAGTCAGTGAAATCGATCACCAAAAAACTTAAGTTAAGCTATTTCGACATCTTAGTCCGCTCAATCCAGCTGATGCAATCAAAACTTTCACTCCAAACCATTGAAAGTTACCCAATTGACGTTTTAATAAATATTTCAAAAGATTCGTGTTCTGTATTTGAATTCTACAAAGGAGAAGAGATGATCGCATACGGACGAGAGGCCTGTATAAAAGCGTTAGATAAAGCAGGACTATAAACTCCTTTGCCTTACAACTTCGTATATTATTACCCCAGCCGCAACCGAAACATTCAGCGAGCCAATTTTACCATGAATAGGAATTCTCACTAGTCCATCGGCTAGTTTAAAAAGATCAGGTGATACACCAGTATCCTCGGCTCCCATAACAACTGCTATAGGGCCCTTTAGATCAACATCATAAAGGACTTCAGATCCCTTATCGGCAGTTACGAATGTACGAAAACCACTGTTTTTAAGGAAGTTCAATGTAACCTTTAAACTACCAACCTTACAAATTGGAATGTGGTGTAAAGCTCCAGCTGATGTTTTTACCGAATCAGAACCCATTTGAGCGGCCCCTTTTGCAGGAACAATAATGGCATCAACGCCAGCACATTCAGCAGTACGAACAATTGCACCAAAATTTCTAACGTCAGTTACCCTATCGAGAATGAGCAGGAATGGATCTCTTCCGCTTTCGAAAATGGTTGGCACTAATGTTTCTAACTCAGCAAACGCAACGGGTGTAACAAAAGCCACAACTCCCTGATGATTTCTGTTTCCAAACTTTGAAAAGCGCTCATAGGGTACGAATTGATAGGGAATACTCTTTTCATTAAGCAGTTTTATAAGTTCAGAGGCCAAGTCACCAACCAAACCCTGTTTAATTAATAGTTTATCAATCTGCTTTCCTGATTTTATCGCCTCAATTACTGGACGAATTCCATAAATCGACTCATCTAATTCTTTGGACATGACTTATTTGGTTACAAGTTACTGGACTATAATTGTTACTTTTTTCTTCTTAGAATTTGTAAACTCTCAACAATCAACTAAATTACTATTTCCCCTTCTTTTCTTTCAACTCTTCAACCTCAATTGATAAATCCTCCCAACGTTTCATCAACTCACTAAGCTCATCTTTGAGCTTTTGGTAATTCGAGAACGATTCCATATCGGCATTGGATGCATCGCTGGCAAACTTAGCATCAAGGTTGCTAATTTCGGCTTCGAGCAATTCAATTTTAGTCTCAGTGTCCTCAAGCTGCGAAACCACTTTCCTTATTTGTTTATCAAACTCTTTGCGCTCAAGCCAAGCCTGTTTCTGCTCCGATTCCGACTTAACGTCATTATCGCGTACCTCTTCGCGCTTGCGCTCAAGTTCCTTAAGGTTTGCTAGTTTACGTCGACGAAGAAAATCGTAAATACCGCCAAGATGCTCCTTTACTTTACCATCGCTAAATTCATAAACCTTATTTACAAGACCATTAAGAAACTCTCTATCATGCGAAACTACTATCAGTGTCCCATCAAACTTGAGCAAAGCATCTTTTAAAATATCTTTTGAACGCATATCGAGATGGTTTGTAGGTTCATCGAGTACGAGTAAGTTGTAAGGCTGTAGCATTAATTTAGCCATTGCAAGTCTATTGCGTTCACCACCCGAAAGAACGCCAACCTTTTTATCTACATCATCACCTCTAAACAGGAATGCTCCTAAAATATCACGCATTCTGGTACGGATATCGCCAACGGCAACGTTGTCGATTGTTTCAAGCACAGTTAGCGAGTTGTTTAGTAACTCATCTTGATTTTGAGCAAAGTAGCCAATGCTTACGTTATGGCCAATACGATTATTTCCATCGTAATCGAGTTCTCCAATTATAATGCGACTCATAGTGGTTTTGCCCTCACCATTACGTCCAACGAAAGCTACTTTTTCGCCTCGTTGAACGTTGATATTTGCTCCGCTAAAAATTAAGCGATTGCCAAAACTCTTCGAGACCTCTTTTGACTCCACAACGGTATCGCCCGAGCGAGGTGCTGGTGGAAACTTGATGTTCATAGCCGACATATCTTCATCGTCAACTTCAATGATATCAAGTTTATCGAGCTGCTTTATGCGCGACTGAACCTGAACAGCTTTTGTAGCCTTATACCTAAATCTTTCGATAAAATCCTGAGTATCCTCTATTAGTTTTTGCTGATTTCGATATGCCGCTAATTGTTGCTCTCTTCGTTCGCGGTGAAGTTCAACATATTTTGAATAGGGAACCTTGTAATCGTAAGCCACACCAAGAGAGAGTTCGATTGTGCGCTGCGTAATATTATCGAGAAATGCTTTATCGTGCGATATTAACATTAAAGCGCCAGGAAAATCCTTGAGATAATCTTCTAGCCACTGAATTGATTCAATATCTAGATGATTTGTAGGCTCATCGAGCAGAAGCGCTTCGGGTTTGCGAAGCAAAAGTTTGGCCAACTCGATTCGCATTCTCCAACCACCGCTAAACTCCGAAGTTTGGCGCTCAAAATCGCTTCGTTTAAAACCAAGCCCTGTAAGAGTTTGCTCAACCTGCGATTCGACATTCCCTCCTCCAATAATATTGTAATGATCGGTTTTGTCGGTTAACTGATTTAGTAGTTTAATGTACGATTCACTTTCGTAATCGGTTCGTTCAGCAATCTCCTTCCCTAACCTATCAATCTCTTTTTTAAGTTCAATGGTTTCGTTAAAAGCCATTAAGGCCTCAGCCATTACCGTTCTACCATCGGTAATTTTCATTTGTTGAGGCAGATACCCTACACGAACATCGTTAGGTTTTGATACGCTGCCCGAAGAGGGCATCATCTCACCCACAATCAACTTCAAAAGTGTTGATTTACCCGCTCCATTCCTTCCAACAAGGCCTATCCTATCGCGTGGAGTAATCAAAAAATTGATATCCTTGAATAGCTGAAAACCGCCAAAACTAACAGCAACCTGATTTACAGAGATCATTAAACAAAATTTTTATCACGCAAAAATATTAATTCCAAAGGAATCAAGGCTAAAAAAGTGTTTTATTATATGGGTTAAAGGAATATTATTTACAATCAGGAACAACATTATATATTGTTTATCAATTACATAAATTAAAATCTTTTTAACAAATAAATACAATCCAAATAATTTTAACAGTTTCGAACAAGATTTAATCAATTTTACTTAATTTGCACATACGAAAGAAGAACTTATATGCAAGTTAAAGGGACAAGTATTAATACAACGAGAGATTTTGTTAAAGAGTTTTATCCTATTAAATTTAATGATTGGATAAGGTCCCTTCCTACTGAATCAAGAGCAATTTATGAAGCTCCTATTAAGGTAAGCGAGTGGTACGATATCAAAACGGCCTACTATATTCCAATGGATTCTATTGCTGATATGTTTTACAATCTTAACGCACAAAAAGCAGGAGAAGAGTTGGGCAAATATAGTGCACAAGTGGCCCTCACGGGTATATACAAAGTATTTCTGCTGGTTGCAACTCCTCAATATTTAATTAAGCGAGCCTCAAAAATGATGGAGACTTTTTACATCCCATCAGAGGTAGAGATTATCGAATCGTCAAGCAACAGCGCTATACTGAAAATTAAAAAGTTTGAAGGTATTACAAAGGTACTTGAATATAGGTTTGCAGGCTGGACGATAAAAGCTCTGGAATTCTGCAATAAAAAAGAAGTATCATACAAAATAACAAGTCACATTTCAACGGGTCAAGCATCTACTAATATAGAGTTTAAGTGGTTGTAATGAAATAAAAAAGCCGGCTAAGCCGGCTTTTACTTTTATAAAATTTCTTTACACATGGATTACTTCGCCGTAAGCAGCCGCTGCAGCCTCCATAATCGCTTCGCTCATGGTTGGATGAGGGTGAATGCTCTTAATTAACTCATGTCCGGTAGTTTCAAGATTACGAGCAACTACTAGTTCAGCAATCATCTCTGTTACATTTGCGCCAATCATATGTGCACCTAGCAATTCGCCATACTTTGCATCGAAAATTAGCTTTACAAAACCATCTCTTGCCCCAGCAGCAGTTGCTTTTCCTGATGCCGTAAACGGAAATTTTCCAACTTTAATTTCGTAACCAGCCTCAGTGGCAGCTTTCTCGCTCATACCAACCGATGCAACCTCTGGAGTTGTGTACGTACAACCTGGAATATTTTTATAATTTACTGGATGTGGATTCTGTCCAGCAATCTTTTCAACGCAAACAATACCTTCGGCTGATGCCACGTGAGCCAATGCAGGTCCGTGAACGATATCACCTATAGCATAAACTCCTTCAATATTGGTCCTATAGTAATCATCAACCTTTACTTTTCCCTTCTCAACCTCAACACCAACAGTTTCCAGACCAATTCCTTCGATGTTTGTTGAAACTCCAACCGCCGATAAAACTACTTCAGCCTCTACCTCTTCAACACCTTTTTTGGTTTGTATCTTAACCTTGCAAAGGTCACCGGATGTATCAACCGACTCAACGGTTGAGTTAGTCATTACAGTTATACCGACTTTTTTGAATGATCTTTCAAGCGTTTTGCTCACCTCCTCATCTTCCAAAGGAACTATATTTGGTAAAAACTCAACAAGGGTGACCTTAGTGCCAACTGCACTGTAAAAGTAAGCGAATTCGCTTCCAATAGCACCCGAACCCACAACTACCATTGACTTTGGTTGCTTAGGTAAAGTTAAGGCTTGACGATATCCAATTACTTTTACACCATCCTGTTTAAGGTTAGGAAGCTCTCGGGAACGGGCTCCTGTAGCCAATATAATATGGCTTGAAGTGTAATCGGCAGCTGTTCCATCGGCAGCTGTTACAGTGACTGTATGATTATCCTTTAATTTACCAAAACCGTTAATTACCTCAATTTTATTTTTTTTGAAAAGAAATTGGATACCCTTGCTCATGGCGTCGGCAACTCCACGACTACGAGTAATCATCTTCTCAAAATCCGGTTTAACGTCAGCAGCAATTACTCCATATTCGGCAGCATGTGAGGCATACTCAAATACTTGAGCACTTTTAAGCAAAGCTTTTGTTGGAATACAGCCCCAATTAAGACAAATACCTCCAAGATTCTCTTTCTCAACAACACCCACCTTTAAACCAAGTTGACTAGCCCTTATCGCCGCAACATAGCCACCCGGGCCACTTCCAATTACTATAAGATCAAAGTTCATAGCTAACAGAATTATTAATTTATAATTGATACTAATTCAAATCATCCAATTTGCGACATTGACGAACGCCTTTTAAGTCCGTTCGCAACGACGTGTAAAAATTTAACAACACCAAACATTACTACAAGAACAACCACTATTGCAGCTCCACTTGGAATATTCATTCCGTAGGAAAGTAACAAACCCGAAAAGCATCCTAAAAAACTAAGCAGAATAGACCAAAAGATTATTCTTCCAAAATTCTTCGAAAAGATATTTGCAGTTGCCGAAGGGATTGTAAAAAGTGAAATCAAAAGAATTATCCCAACAACTCGAATACTCAACACTATAGAAACTGCAATAAAAGTAATAAGTATATAATTTAATAGTGTTACAGGAATCTTCTGAGTGCGCGCAAAATCCTGATCAAAAGCGATATAAAGGATTGGCCTATAAAGCAAAATAAAAAAAGCAATAACTACAATATCCAAAAAGACTAATGATAGTAAATCGCTATTGGTAACCGTTAAGATGCTTCCAAAGAGGAATCCTAGTAAATTAGGAGCATACCCAGGAGTTAGGAAGATAAAAATAATTCCTATGGCCATACCAAAAGCCCAAAGAATGCCTATTGCAGAATCCTCCCTCATGTTCTTTCGATGCGAAAGCGCCTCGANNGGGGCAGATAGTATTGAGAAAACAATTGCTCCAATAACAGGACTTATCCCAAAATAGTAAGCGATACCAATTCCGCCGAACGAGGCGTGCGTGATACCCCCACTTAAAAAAACCAACCGTCTTGCAGTGATATAAGTACCTATAATACCAGCTACAACAGAAACTAGCAACGCCGCAAGCACTGCATTTGTCAAAAACTGATATTTGAAAATATCATTAAACAAAGCAATCATAAGAACTCCTCCTTTCGATGATCGAGCAAAACAGTGTGAGGCACCTTCCCGTGCGAAATAATTTGAATTGGGCATTCGTAAGCAGCCAATTGCTCTGGAGTAATTCTATTTGAACGATGATAATGCAAATGTCGATTTACACATGCTATTGTTTTTACATACGATGTAATGGTTCCAACATCATGCGATACCATAATAATTGCCATGTTCTTGTTTAACTCTTTAAGGAGCTCATAAAGTTCTTTCTCAAACTTATTATCTACATAAGTATTAGGTTCATCAAGAATAAGCAAACGAGGCTTAGAAATTAAAGCACGACAAAGCAAAACACGCTGAAGTTGTCCCCCAGAGAGCTCTCCAACGCTATTATTCCAAAGATGATCAATTCCTGCTTTTGCAAGAATCTCAATTGCTTTGCTGCGGTTTGATGAACGATGCCAACTCCATAAGCCCCTGTTGTGCAATAAACCTGAAAGGACAATATCTATAACCTTTATAGGAAATTCCCTATCGATAGTAGAGCCTTGAGGTAAGTAACCAAACAAAGTTTCATCTTTGCTCGTTTGGTAAAATTTAACATCGCCCTGGAATGGAAATATTTCGCCTAAAATAAGCTTCAGCAAAGTAGTTTTACCACCCCCATTGGGACCAATAACACCTATAAAATCGTTATCATTTACCTCAAAGTTAACATCCTTTAAGATAATCTCAGAGCCATACCCCGCAGTTACGCCTACAACATCAAGAATCTTACTCATTTCCGTTAACACTAACTTTGGATTTTAAGGCTTTTGCCATCTTGTCCTTCAAATCAGTCATATTACTTATCCAATCGTAACCTAGCGGATCGATACTTACCACATTGCCACCAATCTCCAATGATAAAATTTCGGCGTTTCGGGAATCAAACTGAGATTGAATAAAAACAGTGTTTAATCGTTCAGTTTTTGCCACTTGAACCAACCCTGCTAGGTGCTGGGCAGAAGGGTTCTTCCCATCCTCCTCAATGGCAATTTGGCTGAGTCCATATTCACGCGCAAAATATGATAGTGCTGGGTGATAAATAAGAAATTTTTTAGTTTCAGCCGTCTCAACAACCTTTCGTATCAGAGAGTCCAATACATTAACCTCTTTTTGAAGTTTTTGAAGGTTACTTAAAAATGTAGCCTTTTGCTCTGGGAGCATTCTGCAAAGTTCATTACAAGTTCCAACAGCCATCGAACTAAATTCTTTTGATGAAGTCCATATATGAGGATCATAACAAGTAGCATGGTTATGCTCGCCCATTATTTCATGATGGTTATGTCCTTCTATTAGACTTAATCCTTCCGACAGGTTCACAAACCGAATATTTGGATTTAGCTCTTTTATTCGTGGAAGTATTGTTTCCTCAAATTCAAGTGGCCCAACAGCAAAGTACACTAACGATGTCGACACACCTTTCATCTGCGCAGGCGATGGTTCATACATTTCGGGGCTTGTTCCTGGAGGAACCATCACATTAACCTCAATTGTGTTATCAGAAAGTCTATCAACAATATACTTCTGGGGTAAAATGCTAACAGAAACGGTTATTTTTTTTCCATCTACCTTCTTATTACCAGACTGACAACCAATTAATAAAAAAATAATTGGTATTGTTAAAAGAAAAAATACTTTTCTCATCATTTATTAATAATATTGTTCAAAAATACCCAAGAAAAGGATAACAGCAAAATATTCGAAAAGTTCCCACTGGTTTAAAATTTCAATTTGCATACCCAAGGGTAAATAATCCATTTTCAAAATGGCAAAGAATTTGTAGTTTTGAGAGCACTTAAAAACTTAATCTTTAAAAAATGAAAAAAATTTTAACCCTAACTTTGATTCTATGTGTTGGATTTTCATCAATTGCTCAAGAATCAGAAGAAAAGAATGTGCTAAAGGTAAATACTATAAGTTTACTACTTGGAACTGGCTCCGTTTTCTATGAAAGAGAGATATCAGATCATACTTCAGCCCAATTAGGAGTTGGCTACATGAACTTTAAATTTGGGGATACTAAATTTTCAGGATTAATTCTTACGCCAGAGTTTAAAATATATTTAAGAAAGAATGCCATTGATGGGGTCTATATCTCACCCTATTTCCGTTATCAAAAATATTCTTTGGAAAATTCTAAAGAAGATGCAAAGGGAACTTTAACATCAATGGGTGGCGGTCTAATATTTGGAAGACAATGGATAACTGATTCAGGTTTTACTATGGATCTATTCTTTGGCGGGCATTACGGGAAGGCCGACGTAACAGTCGATTCAGGACCAGATTCTTTTGATAAAACAGGCCTTTTCGAGGGTTTTAGAATGAGAATGGGGTTTGCAATAGGGTTTGCTTTTTAATCTCATGAATTATCCTGGATCTATTTTTAAGGGACTTCAGTCCCTTTTCTTATTTTTGTAAAAAACTACAGCATGAATAACATCGAAAAATCAATTGAACTATTTAAAAATGGCAACAGCTGCTCTCAAGCAATCCTTGAAGGTTATGCAGAAAGAGTGAACATTGAACCTCAATTAGCAGTAAGCATTGGTTCTGGACTTGGTGGTGGTGTTGGTCGTAAGCAAAGTATATGCGGGGCTATAAATGCTGGTGCTATAATACTACCCNNAAATGCTGGTGCTATAATACTAGGAATCAAGTATAGCAGCGGTATCTCGGGCGATACTGAATCGAAAGAGAAAACTGTTGAAATTGTTGGAAACTTTATTGCCGAATGCGAACAAAAACTGGGAAAGATTACCTGTAAAGATCTTCTAAAAATAGACCTTTCAGATTCTACCGAAAAAGCGGCGGCAAAGGAATCGGGTCTTTTCGAACGTGTATGTGATAATGCAGTAATGCAAACGGCAATCATTTTAGAGAAATATCTTACAAAATGATAATCGAAGTATCTATCCTACCTACAATTATTATTTCGCTGTTTTTTAGTTTTCTCATTATTATATTCGCTGTTTCATCTATAATCTCGTACTTCGAGCACGAGGCAAAGGCTGCAAACAAGCTTTTAATTCTTTTAATTCCAATTATAATCGTTGGCTATTTCGCAATTTTTAAAGATTTTAACTTCAAAACCATATTAGCTATAGTTTTAATTCTTCTTGCAGCAATTATTTTATACTACTTAATCAAAAAACCTATTAAAGTAGTGGGATATTCCCATAATATTCCACAAAACAGAATCGATGAGCACGATGTAATTTTTGCTCGGATGCGATTAAAACCTAATACCGACGACTGGAACAACTATTACAGCACTCATAGGTACGAAGAAGAACAAGATAACAAAGCACGAAGCATGGCTGGGCTACTCTCTAAATCGAGTTTATACTATAATCCTCTAACCTATAATACAGCCAATACAAATTTCGATATTATTGAATACCTCCAAAAAGCCATAAAACATCCAGTATCAGATAAAAAGATCGAAATAGATCAACAAAAACTCACTGAATATATCAAGAACTGGACAAAGTATCTTGGCGCACATAGCGTTGGAATAACAGAATTAAGGGATTATCATCTATATAGCTATAGAGGAAGAGGTGAGGATAAAGGAAAGCCAGTTATCAAATCACACAAATATGCAATAGCATTTACTGTCGAAATGGATTTCGACAACGTTTCAGCGGCTCCTGCATCGCCTATAATCTGTGAATCGACACAGAAGTATCTCGATTGTGCAACTATCGCTTTGCAGATTGCAACATTTCTAAAAAATGCAGGTCATGATTCAAGAGCCCATATCGATGGTGATTATGAACTAATATGCCCTTTAGTAGCTCGCGATGCAGGATTAGGCGAAATTGGCCGAATGGGATTACTGATGACCCCAGAACTTGGTCCAAGGGTAAGAATAGCAGTTGTAACAACTAATGCTCCGCTCCTACCCGATCAATTTGTTTTAGAACCAACGATGATTGAGTTCTGCACCTATTGTAAAAAATGTGCAGACTGCTGCCCCGGCAAAGCCTTACCATCAGGTGCCATGGAAGAAAACAATGGAGTAAAAAGATGGAAGGTTAATACTGAGATGTGCTATCAATACTGGTGCGTTTCAGGAACCGATTGTGGCAGATGTATTTCCGTTTGCCCTTTCAGCCACCCAAACAACATTTTACACAATGTAATTCGACGTTTAATTCGACGTTCGTACATCATGGCTCGAATTGCTTATATAGCCGATGATATCCTGTATGATCGTAAGCCAAAACCCAAACCAATAGCAAAATGGATGAAGGTTAATTAAAAAACACTTCATAATACTTGTCGAATCCTCTAATCTTTTGTTAATTTGCTTTAGATGTAAAAGTTCTCAATATGTCCTTAAAGAAATTATTTATAACCATAAGCATTCTCCTCGTTGCGCAAATACTGCTTGGGCAGGTTAACCAAGAGGATAGCTTAAAACAAATCCTTAAGAACTCAAAGGATTAC
>DQHR01000196.1 GCA_003531155.1 Bacteroidales bacterium
TTCTACGACATGGAATTTGACAATCCCGAATCGCGCGTAATTCGTAATTTACCAGAAGTAAGGGGTTTTAGCGGAATCCCATTTACAATTTATTATAAGAATGGTAAGGTTGTAAAAGCAACCTCAAGTATTCAAAGCAAACAGCAAGTAACAGCCATTTTAGATGCTGAATTTTCTGTAAAAGTAAATGCTTAAGGTATGAATACAGATAACCATTATGATGCGATAGTAATTGGTGCAGGGCCTGCCGGGTTAACGGCAGGCATTTACCTTTCTCGTGCCCGCATTAAAACTCTAATCATAAACGAGGGAACGGTTGGTGGACAAATGATACTAACTCACGAGATTGCCAATTATCCTGGGGTTGAGAATATCAGCGGTTATCAGCTTGCTAATATTATGAAAAAGCAAGCGAAAACGTTTGGTTGCGATATTAAATCAAATATCAATATCGAAGATTTAGATCTGAAAGGCGATATTAAAAAGGTTGTCCTTTCCGATGGTAGTTTTTTTACCTCTGAGGCTGTAATCCTTTCTCCGGGTGGAAGATCTAGGACCTTGGGCATTGCTGGCGAAGATAATTTTAAGGGCAAAGGCATTTCATACTGCGCCACTTGCGATGGCGATTTCTTTACCGATAAGGAGATTATTGTAGTTGGCGGAGGCAATTCGGCTCTCGAAGAGGCTGTGTCGCTTACAAAATACGCTAAGAAGGTAACCATTGTGCATCAGTTCGACCATTTCCAGGCATTTGAACATGCAGTTGAAGAGGCTAAGAGTCATCCCAAAATTAATTTTGTAATGGAGTCTACCATTACCGCTTACCATGGACAGGATCACCTCGAAAGCGTTGATATTAAAAATTTACGAACAGGTAAAACTGTAAACTTCAAAACTGATGGGGTATTTATTTTTATCGGTTATGTTCCGAATACAGAATTTGTAAAAGGAAAAGTTGAACTAAATCAATGGGGCGAGATAGTTGTTAAACCTGATATGTCAACTAGCATTGAGGGTGTTTATGCTGCTGGCGATAGTATTGTAAAACGTTACCGACAGGTTACAACTGCGGTGGCAGATGGAACAATTGCTGCATTGGCGGCATCTAATTATCTACACGAAATCAAAGCAAAACATAACAAACTAATTGAAGCATAATATGCAAACAATACTGATAATTATTGGCTCTATAATAACTGCTTTTATTGCTCTTATAGTTTACTCTCGCATAAAGATGAAGAGTATTCCGCTTGTTGCTGATCACAAAAACATATTAACTCTTACTGACAAGAATTTTCAGCAGCAAACAAAGAATAAGGTTGTACTGGTCGATTTTTGGGCTGAGTGGTGTGCCCCTTGTCGTATGATGGCACCTGTTTTAAATGATATTGCATCGGAACTATCAGGTAATTCAAAAGTAGGCAAGGTAAATATCGAACAGTACCAATCACTCGCTCAGCTATACAAGGTTCGAAATATCCCTACTCTAATTCTTTTTAAGAATGGGAAAGAGATAAATCGGTTTGTAGGGGTGAAGAATAAAGAGTTTTTATTGAATAAGATTCAGAGCGTTTAGAGTATTTTTTAATAATAACTTGAATATTTATTGCAATGAAATCTCAGCGTAAATTTACTTGGAAGGCATTTGTAAGCATTGGATTACTTTATGCATTTATAATAATATTCTTAACTGGAATAGTTCTTTACATTGCACCAGCAGGTAGAGTATCGAATTGGATCAATTGGAAAATACTTTGGTTAACCAAGGAAAAATGGCAGTCTATTCATACCGTTTTTTCTTTTCTTTTTGTCATTCTATCAATTTTTCATCTTTTCACCTTAAACTGGAGAATTTTCTGGGCATACCTAAAAAACAAGGCAGCTATTGGGTTAAACAAAAAGAGGGAGTTTTATATTGCAACCGTATTAACATTTTTGATTTTTATTGGTGTAATAAATACATTCCCACCTTTCAGTTCAGTAATGGATTTGGGTGCTTACTTAAAGGAGAAATGGGAAGATAAAGAGACAATTGCGCCAATTCCTCATGCCGAACTATTAACCCTAGTAGAACTTGCTGATAAGTTAGATAGTATTCCAGTAGAGAGAATAATAAAGAAATTGGAATCAAACCAAATAAAGTTTGATGGAGTCAACGAAACTCTTTCATCAATAGGTGTTAAGAATAATATGCCTCCTATCGATATCTATAATATTATCGCAAAAAAATCATCCACAGAAAGAATAGGAAGTGGTATAGGGATAAAATCTCTTGAGGAATTTGCAAAAGAAAATAATCTTGATATCGAAAAGGTTATGGTTATTCTAATGGACAATAATATAAAAGGAGACAAAACCCAGACATTGAAGGATATTGCTGCGCAAAATGATATGGCTCCTAAAGATATATTCGAGCTAATTAAGCCGAAATAGCATTTAATTAACCAAATAGCAAATTAAACTGAAATGGAAAGTGTTTCTTCGTATATAGATGTGCAAACCAAACTCAAGGACAAAGGAAAATTGCTTTTACTAATTTATAAATCTGGTCATGGTGAAAGTGAATGCGCCTACCAAAATCTAGAAGCCGTATTGAAAAAGGATAACAGCATCCCTGCATTTTATGCAGATGTAAATGATGTTTTGGATATACACCCAAAATATGGAGTAACAAAGGTTCCATCGCTTATAATTCTCGATAGTGGGAGGTCAGAAAAAGTCATAGAAGGGTGTAAGAACGATAGCCGCTATAAAGTATTATTTACCAAATCATTTGGGAAAACGAAGAATAATTCCCCTAAAGATAAAATCAAAAAACAGGTTGTAGTTTATTCCACCCCAACATGTGGTTGGTGTGTATCTCTTAAGCGGTGGCTAGATGATAACCGTATTGCATATATAGATACAGATATTTCTAAAGATGAAAAGGCAGCACAGAGTTTAATCAAACTTACAGGACATACGGGCGTTCCTCAAATTAAGATTGATAAAGAAATTGTAGTTGGATTTCAATTACCACGATTGAAAGAGCTCCTTGAAATTAAATAAGCGTAACTCAAACCATTTTTATGATGCAGAAAACTCTGAAATTTTTAGTCAATAAAAGAATTATTATTCTCTCTCTGCTAGGTGTATTAACCTATATATCCATTTCTCAATACCATATTTCACTTTGGTGGATACTCTTAATTGGAGTAATAAAGGGAGTAATATTTGGCAAAGTATTTTGCCGCTGGGTATGCCCGATGGGATTAATTATGGAACTCTTTATGAAAATGAGCCCCGATGGTAAAATTCGTCAGATGTATCAGTATCATAAGTTGGGTTGTCCTATCGCATGGGTCTCGGGTTGGCTAAATAGATTCTCGCTATTTCGTATAAAAATAAACAGCGAGAGCTGTAAGAATTGCGGTATCTGTGATAAAGAGTGCTATATAGTTGCCATGGAACCCCAAAAGTTTAGTCTTTACAAACCTGCATTGCAAAAACCTGGTGATAGTTTTACCTGCTCCAAATGCTTGCAATGTGTGGCTGTTTGTCCAAATGGGAGTTTAACGTATAAAGTCTAAAAATATGAAAGGAAATTTCGATACAATCATAAATGACAATAACCCTGTAGTCGTCGATTTTCATGCACTATGGTGTGGACCATGTAAAGTACAGTCTCCCATATTGAAAGAGGTTGCAGCAGAGCTTGGCGATAAAGTTAGAGTCATTAAAATTGATGTTGACCAAAACCCCGAGCTTGCTCGTAAATATAATATACAGGGTGTCCCAACATTGGTAATCTTTAAGAATAGCCAAATTCAATGGAGACGCTCAGGAGTAACAAGTAAAAATGAGCTGACAAGCGTTTTATCGCAAAAAATATAATTATTTTAAAATGAGTAAAATGGGAAAAATCAAGTTATACGCTCTATTGTATTTTTCAATAATAGGGTTAACATCTGTAGGGCAGAATTTAAGCGCTATAGATTTTCAAAAAAAGATGCAAGAGCTACCTAATGCTCCAGTGATTGATGTGAGAACTCCAGGGGAATTTAATCAAAGTCATTTGAAGAATGCTGTGAATGTAAATATCAATGATGAGAGTTTTCCAAATCAAATTAGCAAATTGGATAAAAACAAGCCTATATTTGTTTACTGTTTAAGTGGTAGTAGGAGTTCATACGCTGCTAGTTATATGCGTTCTCAGGGTTTTAAAACTATTTACGATTTGACTGGAGGTATGATAAAATGGCGTTCTGCTGGTTTGCCTGAGATATCTGGTAAAACAATTGCTGAAACAGAGATGAGCCAAACACAATTTAACAATCTGCTTAATACCGATAAATTAGTATTAGTAGATGTTTATGCTGAGTGGTGCGCACCATGTAAAAAAATGGCACCATCGCTTAATGAAATACAGAAGGAGATGGAAACTAAAGTAAATGTTGTAAGGATAAATGCCGATAAAAACAAATCTTTGGTTGCAAACCTAAAAGTAAGCGCATTGCCAACTCTTTTGTTGTATAAGAACAAAAAGTTAATTTGGACAAATACCGGGCTCTTAACAAAGCAAGAAATTGTTTCACATCTTGTAAAATAGTTGATATTATGGATGATACTTACGAAACAAAAGAATCATACTCTCAAAAGTTGACTGTTAGACTTAAAAGATCGGTCCCTGAGATTATTGGTGCTGTTATAGGCGGAATAGGTGGTTTTATATATTACTACAAGGTTGGCTGTGTATCAGGTACATGTCCAATTACCTCAAATCCATGGTTAAGTATCTTGTGGGGAACACTTATGGGTTATTTACTAGTTGGAGTTTTTATTACTAAACGTAAATAAATTAAGCAATATGAAAAAGAACATGGGTACCATTGNNTTCTCCTTGCTTTGGCTATTATTTTTGTACTAACAAGTTTAATAAGTTTTTGCCCGCTGTATTTACCTTTTGGAATTAATACCGGGAAGAAAAGGTGATATTTTTATAATTCGAATAGATTAAAGAAAGAGTGTAAATTGTAAATTACACTCTTTTTCATTTCTACCTAATTATGCAGCAAAACGAAAAACCTTCTTTCTTCGATTTATTTTTGACTTTCTTCTGGATGGGGTTTACAGCATTTGGGGGACCAGCTATGACTGCCCATATCAGAAAGTATATTGTTGACAAAAAGAGATGGTTGGAAGGAAGTACTTTCGATTCGGGTTTAGCACTTTGTCAAATCATTCCGGGGGCAATTGTAATGCAGCTGGTTTCATATATTGGTTTGAAAATAAAGGGAGTTTGGGGTGCAATTGTATGTTTTATTTCATTTGGTTTCCCTTCATTTCTTGTTATGTTTATTCTTTCTGTTATATATAAACATTCTAAAAACATTGTTGGGGTCGAACATATCTTAAGCGGGTTAAGGGTAATTATTATAGCCATTGTTGCCAATGCAGCCTTTACTTTTGGTAAAAAGAATTTTCATTATTGGAACGATTGGGTGATTGCAATTATAGGTGCTGGACTATTTCTATCCAAATTACATCCAGTTCTGGTTTTAATTGCAGCGGCTTTACTTGGCATTATTTTCACTAAGAGAGACTCTCACCCTTTTAAAAGACTTGACAGTGTAAAAACCTTTAGATTTTTTCTTTGGGCTTTAGCTTCGGTTTTAGCTGGCTTAGCTATCCTGTTCTTTGTGAATAAAGAATATTTTACACTGGCTACAATCATGTTACGAATTGACCTGTTCTCGTTTGGTGGTGGTTTGGCCTCTATGCCTATTATGTATCACGAGCTGGTCGACCTCTTTGGATGGTTCAACGAGAAAACATTTATGGATGGTGTTATACTAGGACAAGTAACCCCCGGATCTATTATTATTTCTGCAACTTTTTTTGGGTATATGCACTTTGGTGTATTTGGCAGTATGCTAGCAACAATTGCTGTATTTACGCCATCATTCCTTATTCTTATGGGCATTATTCCATTTTTCGATAGATTAAGTTTGCATCCACAATTCAATAGAGTTATTAATGGAATTCTATGCTCTTTTGTAGGTTTATTAGCAATAGTAACCTATCGTTTTGCTATTGGAGTTCATTGGAATTTTATATCAATAATATTTACTTTGGTTGCTTTTATACTTTTATTGCGAAAAATTGATGTTGTATGGATTGTGCTTGGGGGCGTTTTATTATCGTTATTTATGTATTAAGCAATATTATGAATGTATTTGTTATATACTCATAAAGCATAATTGTGAAATATTAAAATGTTTAGTTATGGAACAACAACGGAAAAACTATCAGGAAAAGGCGCACAAAACACTCGATGATTTGTTTAGCGGAATTGATTCGTTAGATGAAAAATTTCGCAATGCGAGCAAGGGTTTTAGCGAAACCATGGAGAAAAATATTGCCGATATGAAAGTGGAAGGCGAAAAGCTGAAAGGCAAATTCAAAGAGATGTGTGATGCAAAGACTAATGAATCGTGGAACGAAATTCGCGATGGATTTGAAAAGGCCGCAACTTCGCTAAGAGAGGCATTCTCAAACGCATGGAAAAATATGCAAGGCAAATAGCTATTACAATTCAGGACAAGGAATTTGATGATACCTTCTCCGAGAAGTGTTTAACCCTGAGATTGAATATGAGATGGCAATTTCGTGACTTCCTCCTGTTTTAGAAATAAGTTGCCCGATTGTCATATCGTAGCTATAGCTAATGGTAATATTTTTGGTTTTAAAACCTAAAAGATAAATCAATGCATCAGATGATGCATATTGATTCCCAGCAGGAATTCCTCGGTACCAAATTCCGAACATAATAGGACTTTTTAGGTAGTACATACCAAGGTCGAGTTGCCTAATATCAGCTTGTTGGCGAAAGTTGAAAGCTGCATAGATTGCATCGCTTTTTTTACTACGATACCTTTTTTTAATGGTAAACTTTGTTCCGCCGTAGATTGAGAATCTCATTGCGGAATATCTGCTATCAGTATTAAGTACAGGGCTAACTTTCATAAGGTGATCGAAGGTTAACCCAAACCAATAATTAGCAGAATAGCCTAAGCACGAAAAGGCAAAATCAGCATGTTGCACTTTTTGTTGAGGGAGTACCTCCGAAGTGGAGCCAATAAACTCGCTGCCAAAGAATTGATCAGAAAAATTTAGCATAGTATAGTCAATCTTGCGGCTATAATAATATGCTGAAAGTCCTGGCTGTAAATAGAATTTATCGTTGATAGGTATTTTATAAGAGTATAAATATCCAACATTGATTGTAGTGAGTTTCCCTCCTCCAGCTTTATCGGAGTAGAAAATAAGACCCATTCCACTCTTTAACGATTTAAAATAGTGATCGGCAGAGAATGAATAGGTTATGAAATTTCCAGGCACATTTGGCCATTGATCCCTATAGTTTAGGACAAATCTGGTGTTCTCACTACTACCTGCAAATGAAGGGGAAAGATAAAGTGGGTTCGCATAGAATTGCGAAAAATGTGCATCTTGTCCTTTTGATTGAAAGAACAATAGCAATAATAGTATGAATAGATATCTNNATAGATAGTATGAATAGATATCGTTTCATTCTTATTTATCTTTACGAACAAGAAGAACATTATGAACAATTTGGAATGCCTCTCCGCTATTAAATCTACCTGATACTTTGTATATATACACATCCTGAGGTAAAATGTTACCTTTATAGTAACCATCCCAGCCTTTCAAAACATCTTTCGATTGGTATATTAATACCCCAGAGCGATTGTAAATATTCATTTCGTAATCTGTTATTACCCCATCTATAATTATTGGATAGAATACATCATTAGTACGATCTTGAGAGTCGAATGTACCGCCAGAACTACTATTTGGATTTGGGGTAAATGCTTCAGGGAAGAAAATTTCGCTCCGTTTCTTTACATGAACGATATCGTTCAATGTTAATGAATCGGCACAGTTGAATGTATTTATTATTTTAAGTGTTATATCGAATTTCCCTGTATCCTTATAGGTGTATTTTGGCGCAAGTGCAGTTAGAGATGTTCCATCTCCAAAATCCCAAATGCTAGTTTTTGCATTGCTTGAATAGTTAAAGCAGCTGATGGGTTGACCTGGTATATACACCACTTTGGGCGAAATATCAAAATTGGCAACTGGGTGGCCATAAACTGTAATTATTTTCTCTTTTGTTACAATATTGCCTAATGGAGCAGTTGCAGTTAGTTTAACAATGTAAGTGCCCGGATTATTAAAAGTATGTATAATATTTGGCTGATTTGATGAACTGCCATCACCAAAACTCCATGAGTATGGCTCTCCTCCAATTGAGGTGTTAACAAAATTGACCTCTAACGGAGAGCATCCAATTAAAGTTGATGGTTCGAAATCAGCCGTTGGCCATACAATATAGTTAACCACAACAGCATCTTTTGCTGTACAACCGTTATAGGTTATGCTCCACTCAAATACGTTAGATCCAGCGCCTAAATTATTAACCCTTGTATCAAAATTAGAAGGGTTTTCAAAATCACCACCACCAGCTGAAAGGGTCCATAGCCCTGTTCCAATTGATGGTTTATTCCCGATTAGTTGTGTAGTTGGTGTGGTTACTTCAAAATCTGCTCCTGCGTTAACAAAAGCATAATCGCTAGTAACAACAACATCATCGGAAAGTACACAGTTCTTATTGGTAACAGTCCATCGGAATGTGTTGGCTCCAAATTTCATGTTCACAACACGAGTCTCATATAAATTAGGCGTAAGAATTGCTGCATCACCACTAACCAGTGTCCACTTACCAGTACCAAGCGTTGGAGGATCGGCAAATAAGCGTGTTGAATCACCGCATATGCTGACATCTGGGCCTATTACAGGTTTACTTGGTGAATTGTTAGTAATTGTAATTTCCGAAGTAGATTGGCAACCACCCTTATCAATAACCCAAGCAAGAATATTATTCCCTAATGCAATGTTTCTAACTTTAGTGTTGGGTAAATTACTATTAACAAATTCAACCGAACCACTTACAAGCGACCAGGTTCCAGTTCCGCTTGTGGCGATATTTCCAGCAAGAGTAGTCGAATCGGAGCAAATAATTTGGCTAGCACCGGCAACCGATTTGGTTGGAATGTTACTAGTTATCACTACAGTATCAGAAACATGACAATCTGAACTTGAAACTGTCCATTTGAAAATGTTATTCCCTTGACCTAAATTATTTACTGTTGTGTTATGGAGGTATCTATCTACGAATGATCCTGTTCCTGATATAATTGACCATTGTCCTGTTCCAAGACTTGGTGGATTAGCTGATAAAACTGCAGTGCTTGAGCAAGCAATTTGATCGTTCCCAGCAAATACGTTAACAGGTAAATTGCTTATAATTGTAACCTCGTCATATGATATGCACGACTCCTTAGTGATAGTCCATCTAAGTATATTTGGACCTCCTGAAAGGTTACTAACAGTTGTTTGGGCTAAATTAGGATCAGCAAACGTTGCAGAACCACTAATTGCAGTCCAAACACCTGTGCCCCAAGTTGCCTGATTTCCATACAGATTTGTAGTTTTACTACACACTGCTTGATTTTCTCCTGCTAGAGCCTGAGTAGGTTGATTATTGGTTATCTGAACATCATCAAAGGTAACACATCCGTTATTGGTAACTGTCCATCTTAGTGTGTTTGTTCCCTTTGAAAGATTTCGAACCATTGAGTTGGGACTATTCTGGCTATCAAATAATGCACCACTATTTCCTACAACACTCCAGGTTCCGATACCAGGTACTGGGTTTGAGCCTTTAAGTTGAACATTATCAACGCACAGTGTTTCGTCCTCGCCTGCTGCTGCTGCGATATAGTTACTCGAAACGATAACTTCGTCTTGCTCTGTACAACCATTCTTTGTAATAGTCCATCGGTAAATATTAATTCCATTGGCAAGGTTGGTAACTGTTGGATTATTAACAGTTAAACTGGAGAATGTTCCAGCACCACTAATAATTGTCCATACACCATTACCCTGAGTTGCAAAATTTGCATTAAGAGTTGTTGAGGCAACAGGCATACATAAATTCTGATCATACCCAGCAGCTGGTGTTGTGGGGTTGTCATTTGTTACTATTACATCATCTGATGATTTACATGTACCTTTAGTAATTGTATACCTGAGAATATTCTGATCTGGAGCAAGGTTCTTTACTACATTTCCTGTGAAAGTTCCTGACCCAGAGATTAAGCTCCAACTACCAGTTCCAATTGAAGGTGTATTTGGGTAAAGAATAGTTGTATCAAAACAAATTGTTTGATCTAACCCAGCATAAGCAGTTGTAGGTGTATTGTTTGTTATAGATACAAAATCTTCAGATATACAACCATTATTGTTGACTGTCCATTTTAAATCGTTTTTGCCCTGTCCAATATTTCTGAAAGCCGAACTTGGATTTTGGAGATCTGCAATATCCCCGGATCCATTAACAAGGGTCCAAGTACCTGTTCCATAAATTGGTGCGCCAGCCATTAAAACAACAGTGTCGATACAAAGAACTAAATCAGGTCCGGCATTAGCAGTTGATGGAACATTGTTAACAATTAATACCGAATCATATTTAACGCCTAAACCAGAGGTTCTTACCGTCCATTTTAGCCAGTTATTACCATACCCAAGATCTGTAACTTTAGTTATATTGCTACTTGGATCAGCGAATGTTGCTTGTCCTGACATAACGCTCCACTCACCAGTTCCAATTGGTGGGTAAATTGCATCCAGAGTTGTATAGTTAGTACATATCGACTGATTTATACCAGCCTCAGGATCGGCAAGCATTATATTTTCAATTTTCATTTCGTCAGACAAAGAGCAACTCTTCCGAACCACAGTCCAAACCAGAATATTGGTGCCTGATATTAACCCGTTTACCTGAGTTTTTGGATCTGTAGCATCTGTAAATGTTCCGCTACCACTAAGGATACTCCAGTAACCAGTTGTTCCAGTTTCAGGGATGCTACCGTCAAGAGTTGTATTATCAATATCTATAATTTGATCTATGCCTGCATAAGGTTGATTTGGTTTATAATTATATATTGTAACGGTATCGCGACTAACACACCCAGATTTATTGACCTGCCATACAAATTTATTTGTATCCTGTTGAAGCTGGGTTACGGCGCTAACATGCGATGCTGCATCTGCAATTATTCCTGACCCCCAACCTGATGCTATTGACCAAGTTGCATTTGTAACCGCTGTTGCTTGCAACGTTGTTGAAGTTGAACATACTATCTGATCGTCTCCTGCTTCAATAGCAACTATATTATTGAAGATATTAACAGTATCATATGCAGGACAACCATTGTTAGTCAAAGTCCATACTAACGTATTTTGACCCATCCTTAGGTTTGTAACTGAAGTAGTATTGCTTGTTGGAGATTGAACAATTGCAGGGCTACCATAAAGAACTGACCATAATCCAGTCTCACCTGCATTTAAAGCTCCAGTAGTAACTGTGGTACTTGTTGCACAAACATTTATATCAGGTATGGTTAATGGTTCTGGTATTTGCTTAACCGTTATTGTTAAATCAGCTGATTTTGGTCCAAGCCCACAACCATTTTTACCTTGTACCCATATATTGCCACCGCTTTCGTTCATAGCAAACTGAACATCAATTCTGCTAGTATAAGCCCCCCCAATAACCGTCATGCCAGGTAGCAAAGTCCACTCGTAAGAAATTGCCCCTGTAATTGGGGTAATTTCATATGTTCCACTTTGTCCTTCACAAAGAGATGTAATACCCGTGATAGGTCCAGTAGGTGCCAATGGAAGACTATTGACCTGTACCAATTTTGAACCGCTAATTGGTCCATTACCACAACTGTTAACTCCGACCACTGATATGCTTCCAGTAGATGCTAGATTAGAAATATATACTGTAATTGTGTTTTGTGTAGTACCACTTACAAACTGCATTCCAGCAGGTATTGTCCATTGGTAACTTGTAGCATTAGTTATAGGATCAATACTAAACACAGCTGTCTCACCCTGGCAAACAGACGAAGGGCCGGTAATTGTATTCGGAGTACCAGGTAATGGGTTTACTACAATAGCAACACTACCATTCATCGTAGTAGTACAGCCGCTTAAGTTGCTAGCATTAACAGTATATATTCCCGAAGCCAGTTGACTCCCAAAGTTAATTGGGTTACCTGTTGTACCTGGAAGATCTGTTATTAAAGTTGTGCTATTAAGCCAAAGTTCATAATTAACACCTGTCTGAGAATTGCTCAAACCGACAGGTAATCCAGTTAGCGATTCGCAATAGTTACCACCTCCTGTAACATTATATTTAATCGGCAACGGGCTAATGGTAATCGTACCTGTACTATTTGTGCTTTCACATTGATTACTTGTTTGAGTGGCATAGTAGGTATATGTTCCAGGCAATATATCTAATGGTTGGTAAGTATTACTGGTTGAAAGAACAGCTCCTGCGAGGTTCTTGTACCATTTTATATTTGAGCCTATAACTGTAAATGACGGATTTGCCACACCTTCACAAGCATCTATACTTGCGTCAACAAATAAAGGTGCTGAAGGCACAGTGTTTATTTTGTAAATAGCAGACTTGGACTGACTCTCACAACCATTAATGTCGGTTTGTGTAGCATAATAGGTGTATGAACCTGCTGCAGTAACCGCTGGAGAATATGAACTACTCGCAACAATAAATACATTAGATGCATCATACCATCTAATATTATTACCAACAGCAGTTATTGGACTGCCAGCACTTCCTTCACAAATTGTATTTCCATTTGTAATTGGGGCATTTGGTAATGAATGGATAGTTAATGTTACCTCACTAGGTAAACCTTCACAACCATTTACATCTGTTGATGTTGCATAGTAAGCATGTACTCCTGTTGCTGTTTTTAAAGGAGTATAGGTTAGTCCTGTACCAAGATATAGAGTTAAACCAGGGTCTCCATACCATTTAACATTAGAGCCAGATGTAACAGTAAAATCAGGATTTGCAGTTCCAAAACAGGTTTGGATATTGCTTATAATTGGGCTGGCTGCTGGTGTAATATCTTGATCAACATTTACTGTATATGTAACATTACAGCCACTTGTTTTATCTTCAACAACTAAGTTATATGTTCCGATAGCATCAACTGTGGTTGTATAAGAATTTGGCGTTGATATATTTCCAGGACCTGACCAGTTATAATTATAGTCAGTGTTATTGCTAGCACTTAATGTTACAGATGAAACATTACAGGTTAAATCTCCCGAAGGCGGATTAACGGTCACAGTTGGAGCTATCAGGTCAGAAGCAACAATAACATTAGGCGATGTAATTGAACAATTATTAGTTAGGTTGGTAACAACTAAATTGTATGTACCTACTGTGCTAACAGTAGGTGTTGTAGTTGTAGGGTTAATTATTCCGCCCGGACCAGTCCATAAATAGCTAATATTCGGTGTTGATGAGGATCCGTTTAATTGAACTGATGATCTATCGCATGTTATATCATCTGGCGATGTATCGACCGATACGTTTGGAGGTGCAACGTTTGCAGTAACTGATACTAACGAAGAGTTGGAACAACCGTTGCTGTTATCAGTTACCGTTAAGGTATAGTCTGCAACAGCACTAACAACTGGGTTTAATGTATTTGGACCCGAAACGATATTACCGCCAGCTCCAGCTACCCAAGTGTAAGTCATTGGTGAACCATCAACTGAAGTTGCCGTTGCATTGATGCCAACTTGTAAAATAGAACAGGTTAAATCTAACGGATCGTCAATCTGTATTGTAGGAGGAGTAATGTTTTGCTCAACAGTCACTCCACGAATAGAATAGCATCCATTAGTTGTGTTGGTTATTCTTGCTGTGTAAGTGCCGGGTTGATTAACCCATGGATCGGGGATATTATTCGCCGAAGTTATGTTTCCATCGGTTGTAGTCCATAAAATGCTTTTGTTAGTTGTCAGCGAAGATGCATCAGCCAATAATTGAACTGAGGATGTAGTACACGTTAGCACATCTGGGAATGGATTGAAAGTATCAATATTAGGCAATGAAGCATCTGAGGTTACATCGACAAAAAGAGTTGCTGGGCAGCCCGTTATATTGTGATATGCCGTGAGAGTGTATCTGCCTGCAGCATCAACAATTGGCTGAGTGGTTGTTGCTCCTGACTGAATATGTCCCCCATTTGATGCAACCCATTGATAGTTCGAAGCATTGGTTGTACCAGTAGCATCTAATGCTATTGTTGGAGTTGTGCAAGTAATTTGACCTGAAGGAGCATNNTAAAAGTACCATTTACAGTTGTAGAGCCTGAAGTAGTACAACCATTGATAGGATTAGTAACAACAACACTATAAACACCCGTCTTATTAACAGAAGGAGTTGGTGAACCTCCATTTTGAATTGTTGCTCCAACAACCAGTGTGCTCCATGAATACAAGGCTCCAGGTGTTGTTGAACTTCCGTTCAAAAGAACAGTGGACTGGCTACAGGTTATTTCGTTATCATCAATTGCAGGTAAGGTCAAATTTGGTGCAATTAGGTCATCACCAACTGTAACATCACCAAAGTTTGTACATCCATTGGGTGCGGTAACGGTCAATCTAAAGTCACCCGCAGCATTAACAGATGCTGTAGTTAAAGTTGGGTTGGTTATTGTTGCACTGCCTGATAATCTGGTCCATAAATATGACACTCCAGCTACTGTTGAAAATCCAGATATAGAAACTGATGTGCGAGTACAGGTAATATCCAGGGGATTTTGCGAGACTGAAATATCCGGAACATTGGTATCAAGCCCTACTACGACATCATCAAAGGAGCTACAGCCATTAGCCGCTGTTGCAGTTATTCTATAGTTACCATTAAGGTTAACGGTTGGATTAAGGGTTGTCCCATTTGCAGTGATCCCCGGACCTGTCCAAAGAATAGAGCAACCAGCATCTGCAACAGCAGAAAGTGTTTGTGTTGGATTACTGCATGAAATCGTATATGGTTCCCCAGTTACAGTAACAGAGGGAGTTACTTTATCTTCGGCAATGACCACGCTGGCAGAAGCTGGGCAACCTGTTGTGTTATGTACTGCAGTGAGTGTATAAGTAGCCCCAGTGCTTATAGTGGCTGTATTTGTTGTTCCACCATTTGTGATGTTTCCTCCAGCACTGTATGTCCATGCAAAATTAGTAGCACTTGCACTGCTAGCAGATCCATCGAGTATGATTGTAGATTTTGTACAGGTTATTGTGGGTGCATCAGGTAAAATATTAATAGTTGGAATGGCGTAATCAGTAGTTACAGTGATTGTCTCGGTATCAGTACAGCCACTAATGGGGTGAGTGGCTGTAGCAGTATAAACTCCTGCGCCTGAAACCTCAGCATATTGTCCATAAAATCCCGAAACCATGTTTATAACTCCTGTGCCTCCTGTTGACCAACCAAAGTTAGCATCGGCTACTGTTCCCACTGTAGCCTGTAATTGGACACTTGTATTGGAACAAGTAATATTCGGGTTAGCATCATTATTAACTAAAGCTGTAATAGTTGGGACTGTTTTATTCTCGTTAACGGTTACGGGTAGTGAAGATGTACAACCGTTGGTCGGATTAGTTACCGTCAATGTATAAAAACCAGCCCTATCAACATTGGTTGTAAAGTTGTTTGGAGTGCTTATTGAAGCACCAACAATTGCAGTAGTCCAGTTATAAGTTGCCCCAAGGGTAGTTGATGCACCAGTTACTGGTACTGAATTAACCAAACAGGTTAGTTGATTTATCGCTGGAGTAGTGACTGAGATATTGGGTGCAGTAATACTTGAGGTTACAGTAACATTCGCAGTGTTTACACAGCCATAAGGATTGGTGGCTGTAATAGTATAGGTGCCCGCTCTATCAACTGTAGTTGCTAAAGAGGTAGGATTTGAGAAAACAGCACCTGCTGGACCTGACCATGAATACGTCGTCAATGGATTAATATCCCCAGTGGCTGTTAGAGTTGGCGTAATAGCACTGGTTGCTGATATATTTGCACATGTTTTTATGTAAGGTCCCGCATTAATGGATACGGTGGGCAGAGCAGTTCTATCAGTTACAACAACATTGGCAGTGGTTGTACAACCAGTTACGGAATGCCCGTAGGTTAAGGTATAGGTTCCTGCTGAGGTTACGTCTACGTTATTTGTGCTAAGAGGCGGAACAAGTGTTCCTGTTCCACTCCATAGATAGGTACCCCCAGCATCACCTGTAATGGCTGCAGACAAGTTAAGTACCCCAGAATTTGTACAGGTTAATTCTGTTCCTACAGAAGTAATTCCAGTGGTTGCTGCTGTGGATAGATCTTCTGTAACATTTATGGTATGAACGATGGATTGACAACCATTTGATGGATCTGTTGCTACTACACTATAATTAGCAGCTTCCGATACATCTGCAAATTGGAGATATGCTCCTGATGTGCCATTGATTGTACCAGTAAGTGTACTCCATGCAAAAGTTGCTGTAGGCACAGCAGCGACAGTAGCTTGTAGTTGTACAGTAGTATTACTACATGTCAATGGTTGTCCATCGTTATTTACCAATGAAGTTATTAAAGGTGTAGTCCTATTCTCATTTACGGTAACAGGCAGCGAAGCTGTACAGCCATTTGTAGGATCAGTAACAGTTAGCGTGTATAACCCTGACATATCTACAGTGGCTGTAGCATTAGTTGGATTCGTAATGGTTGCTCCTACAATAGCTGTAGTCCATTGGTATGTTGCACCAATAGTGGTTGAGTTTCCTGTTACATTAACAGCATTTATTAAGCAAGTTAGTTGAGTTGCTGCAGGAGTTGTAACAGTTATATTAGGTGAAGTAGTATTTCTGGTAACCAAGGTTGATGTCGAACCAGTACAACTGTTGCTTAAATCAGTTACTGTTACGGTATAAGTACCAGGCTGATCAACAGTTGGATTAGACATTGTATACGGAGGAACATTTGTAATATTAGCAGGTGGAGTAAACATCCATGAATACGAACTTGGTGTTGTTGAATTTGCTTGTAACGTCAACGTTGTGTTGATACAATCTAGAACACCATGGGGGTTAATAGTTGCAATGGGAGCTACTTTATCTGAACCAACAACAATACTTGCTGTATTATAGCAGGTTAAGCCTAGTGTTGTAATGGCAATTTGTACCTGATAATTACCTTCATGAGTAACAAAAGGATCAATCACCGTCTCATCTCCAGGAACAATTACACCACCTCCGCTGGCTGTCCACATCCATGTTGGAACTCCCAATTCAGTAGTAGCAGCATTTAGTTGTACTTGGCTACCGGCTGCACAAGTGATTACATCGCCTGCACCTAAAGGATTAATCGTAACATTTGGAATTGGATATACTGTAATAGGCATAGTAACCCAAGCAGACGTTCCACAAGCATTTACTCCTCTAACCCTTACCGTGCCACTTATTGATAAGGGATCACCCGCTGCAAAATCGATTGTTACATTTGATGCTGTTGGATTGGTCATAATAATACCCGAGGTAGTCTGCCACTCATAGGNNAAATCGAAATGAGCAGGATTTACCGAGAAGGTTACTCCCAGAGTGCCTTCGCAAACTATAAATGAACCACCGAAGGTTGATGCACTACTACTAATTACTGCTGCAGGTAGAGCATTGGGTAATTCCCTTCTGGTTATAGTAAGTGAATTTGATAGGCCATCAGAACATATTCCGGGCGAAGCAGTTACCCCATTAACAGTTATTGCCCCAGTACTAAATGCTGGTGAAAATGTAACCGTAATTGAATTAGCGGCAGATGCTGTTAACGAAACATTGGCAGGTAGAACCCAATTATAGCTTGCCGCGTTTGCAATAACTGGAACTGTATAGACATAGGTACTTGTTCCATCAGCACAAATATTTGTTGCTCCGCTGATAGATCCTGCGTTAGCAACTGCTCCATGCTCAATTGGCACAACAGTATTAGCGAATGTTGCACGACAACCAACTGCATTCTCAGCAATTACGGTATAATTAGCAGCATTATATGATCCAGCAAACGTAAAACTAGTACCAGTACCATTTTGCATATCCATTTGCGTAATACCATTTTGCATCAAATAGTAGGTATTTGTTGCACCCTCGCTGGCAGAAACACCAATGGTTATTCCGGCTCCACTAGAACAATAGTTTAGGCCAGAAGGTGCAGTAACAGCAAAAGTTAATGGTAATGGTAGTATTTCGATTATTTTAGTTATTGAGTTAACACATGTGGTAACAGGATCGGTCCATGTATAGGTAATATTATGTATTCCGATAGTTTGTGCAGAAGGATCAAATGAAGCAGTGCCATTGCCATTATCAGTTATTCCGTCGCCAGTAAATATACCTGATGCTGTTGTTGGGCTCCCAGTTAATGTTATTGGTGCTGCATTTCTACATATCTGTGAAGTTAAAGCTGGTGCTACAATAGCAGGAAATCCATTGAAATCAACAGTGGGCAACTGATTAATAGTAAATGTTTCCGTTTTGGTACCCGTACATCCGTTTAGATCAGCCACCGAATAGGTGATATTAAAAGATCCAGTAGGATTAATATTTGCAGGATTGATAGTAGCTGTACCATTCCCATTATCAACTGCTTCTGACGCTACCCAAGCAGGTGGAAATGAGAAGGTACCAAAACCCAAGGTGCCAGAAGTTGGATCTCCTGTGATGGTAAAGGTTGCTGCATCTTTACAATAAGTAGCATTTAAATCGGTTATATCAACTACAGGAGCAGCATTAACTTTAACATTCTGACTTGTTACAGAGCTAGAACACCCGTTTGCATCAGTTAAGCTGTAGATAAGTTTGTATGTACCTGCTCCAACAGTCATAGGCTCAAACCATGAAGTATTAACATTACCTGCAGGTAGTGACGAGAAACCTCCACCACCTATATTGGGCGTTAAGAGAACCGGAGCAATATTATCGCAGAAATTAATGCCTAAATCAGATTGGTTAAAGGTTCCTATTTCAAAATCAAGAACGGGTAGTGCATGTACATCGCAAGAAACAGTTGTTGTATTTGAACAGGAAGCAACCGAAAGTTCATAGCCAACTTCATAGTGGCCGTCTACAGAGGCTTGTAATTTTGCAAGTGGATCTCCTTCGGGATAATTTAATGTAGGGTTAGGTACACCTGTAGATGCAGGGGTAAAAGTAATATGCCATGTGCCACCCGGTACATCTACAGCAAGAATTTGATCAACATCCCCAACGCACATATCAACAATTGGAGTAATATTTACAGGGTTACCTACATCAACAGTAACGCTAGCACTATTATTACAGCCGGGTGTGGTTACCGCATATGTAATTGTGTGTGTGCCAATTCCTGCACCCGTTAAGTCATTGGGGTCAAATGTTCCAGTTCCACCGCCTAAATCGTTAACTCCGTTTCCAGTAAGTGTGCGCGTAATATTTGGTTGGCCTGTAACATTATCAGTTGTGGTAATATTCACTAAAGGTTCTCCAACATTACAAAAAGTATCACCATTTAATGGGTTGGTAATTGAAACAATTGGTGTTGAGTAAGGTAGTATTTCAACTGTAGCAGAAAGGGTACTAATACAACCATTTGTATTGGTATAGCTATATTGAACTGTATAGAAAGTTGGTGTTGTCGGGGGTGCAGGATTGAATTGATTAGTTCCGCCACAAAATCCAGGTGTTGATATATCTGTCCATGTTCCACCACCAGGAATTCCAACCAAGGTTTGAATCCCAGCATCCTGACAGTATGCCTGTCCATCGTTGGTAATTGTAAGAGCTGTTAGAGAGTTTGTAGTAACATTAACATTATTGGTTGCTTGGCATCCATTATTATCAGTGACAGTAACCGAATAGTTTGTTAGCACTGGCCCAGCGTTAAAAACGGGATTTGGTGGAGAAACAGTTACTGTTTGGGTTGATGCTCCGCTATGAGGCCAATTAAATGTATATGGTGCAGTACCAGAAGCTGGTGTTGCTAGAAGGTCTGTTGATTCACCATCACAAATAGCTAAGTCGAATCCGGGGGCAGCTGCAACTACAACTGTCGGATTTACTACAACATCAACAAAAACATTATCTGAATGTACGCATCCATTCGCATCGGTTACTGTTACAGTATAGGTAGCATCATTTGCAGGGTTTACAGCTGTACTCTGATTAGCAGGAGTAGCACCACCACTCCATAAATAGGAATAGGGGAGTGTTCCATCAGTAGCTGTTGCAGTTAAGGTTATTCCAGTTCCAACGCACATTTTTACGTCACTACCCGCATTTGCTGTTGGTCGGTCGTTCACTGTAACGGTCTGACTTTTGTTGTTAGTGCAACCATCAGTGTNNGGTGTCGGTTACCGTTAAGGTATAAGTAGTAGTGGTACCTGGTGCTACCGTTGTGGATGCAGTTGCATCACCACTTGTCCATGACCAAGATGCAATACTTTTGGTAGATGTTCCAGTAAGAATAATATCAGCACCTTCACATATAATAAATGTATTTCCCTGATCATCGTTAATATTTATGGTAGGAGTAGCCGTAACATTTACTGGTACAGAGCCAGAATTTTGACAGCCATTGGCATCGGTAACCGTTACAGTATAATTTGTAAAAATTGTTGGAGAGGCAATTGGGTTGGCTACGGTATTTGATCCTGTAATTGCAGCTATTGGACCCCACGTCCAAGCAACTGCTGTAGGAGCATTGGCATTTAATATAGATGTACTTCCGTTACAAACAGGGCTAGAGGCTGTTGGCGCAACAGCAGGCAACGGATTTTGGCTAATTGTTTTTAAGGCATAATCCACCGAGCAAAGAGTGGTTTGGTTAGTGGCTCTTATAAAATAATCAGCAGCTAAAAGGTTAGTCCAAACCAAATCTGTTCCAGCCACACCTGCTTTAATACTTACAGATGTACCTGCAGTATTATTCCTTAATTCATAGCTAACATTAGCATCGCTAGAGACCACTGTTAAAGTACCTCCCGTACCTCCAGCACAGTAATTTGTAGTATTTACTGTTTTGGTCGCTGGATTAGCATTAACCGTTATGCTAACTGGTACCGAAGCAGTAGCAGATGTTACAACATCAGTAACTGTATAGGTTAAGTTATAGGTTCCGGGTGTTGAGTAGGTAAAGGTTGGATCCTCTGCTGTTGTTGAGGTTAAACTCCCCCCAGGTGCTCCAGACCAAGAGTGAGTATAATTGCCCGAACCTCCAGCAGGTGTTGCATTTAAAAGAACAGGGCTAGCCGGACATGTATTAGCAGGGCTTGGCGTTGTTGCAATAGTTGCTGAAAGATTATAAACATTTACAGTTATATTATCCGTGACCTGACAAGAATTGGCATCTGTTACTACAACCTGAACGGTAAATGCTCCTGCTGCTGCACTATTAAAAGTTGTTGAAGTTAAATTGGTTGGCGCAATATTTCCAAAACCTCCATCTGTCCATGCATAAGATAAAACTCCAGTTCCTCCGGCAGCATTTGAGTTTAGAGTTAAATTGGTGCTTATAGAAACATTTGCAGGATCAGGTGTGATACTTGCTGTTGGAGTTGGGTATTCTGTTATTGTCTGGTCATTATTGCCAGGATTTATACCTACAGGTAAACCAGAACCCAAATCAATACAATTAACTAAAAGATAGTACCCAGCGGTAGTTACTGGTATACTATGGCCATTAGTTCCAGTTACCATAATTGATGGACCACCGTCAACAGTATAAAAAAATTGAAAATTTGGTCCTACTGTTCCTGGCCCAATATTAAATTGAAGATAAGCAGGGTTTCCATTACAACCTATAGTTCCTGAAGGGGCATCGAGTTTGACTGTTTGCCCATATGAAAAAAAGTTTATTGCAAAAACTAATAAAAGAATTGAGTAAATCTTTAAAGATATCTTGGCTGTAGCTTTCATTGTAAAATCTATATTTAAGCAGTATACGTCAGAAAAAAACAAAAGGTTAAATAGGTTTCAACTAAAACATTTTTTTTTGATTAAATTGACTGCCATTTAACGCTTTGTATGCATTTCTTTGACAAACGGTATTAAGAGAATAAAAAAATTGAAAATATATTTGGACACACACCCTAATATACAAATTAAAGGTTTTTATTGAAAAAAAGCAATTCTGGCTATGACATGCGCTAATCATGGCTATTAAAACATTTAAGGTTGTTTACCCAAACTGTGTGTTAATAGGCCTATTACAATTAAATTAAAGTTTATTTACCTTTTTGTCTTGCTGCAAGAAATGAAGCAACTATATTACAGGAACTTATATCCTTTGTTGCGCTAAGTATAATATCTTATATCGGATCCATGTTAATTTAGTTTTATTACCCTATCTCGAATCTTCAATCCATAAAAAACATTTGCAGAATAGTTGAAATCATTCTTTTTCTCGAATTTTCAATTTTAAAGCTACTTTTTACATTCATAAAATTTGATATTCTGAATTACAATCTGTAGTTTTGTTTCGTATTTTTATTACATATTGATATTAAAAAGCAATTTTTGCTTAATAATTAAAACAATAGCATATTAAATCATCGTTATGATTAGCGACCTAAACGAAATTTTCTCCGATAGTGCCAAAGGGATGAAACGCTCTGCTATCCGTGAGATTTTAAAATTAACCCAAAGGCCCGAAATTATTTCTTTTGCAGGTGGATTACCTTCACCTGAGAGTTTCCCTGTTGAGCAGCTTAAGGAAATTTCTGTTGAGGTTCTTGAGAACGAAGGTGTTCAGGCATTACAGTATGGAACTACCGAAGGGGATAATAAGCTAAGACAGATTCTTGTTGATAGGTATAACAAACAGGGAATAAACGTTAATTGTAACAACCTTATTATTACAACTTCGTCTCACCAAGGGCTCGATTTAATTCCAAAAATATTTATCAACCCCGGCGATAAGGTTATTTGTGGCTTACCAAGTTATCTGGGAGGTATTTCTGCTTTCTCAACTTATGGCGCAGAACTTATCGGTATTAAGCTTGATGAGCAAGGAATGAATGCCGATTTGCTTGAGAAAACTCTTATTGAGCTTAAAGCAAAAGGTGAAAAACCAAAATTTATATATATAATTCCTGATTTTCAGAACCCTGCTGGTATTACAATGCCTGAATCGCGTAGACTTAAAATCATTGAGTTAGCGCATAAATTTGACGTGTTAATAGTTGAAGATAGTCCTTATCGCGAACTTCGGTTTAATGGTCAAGCCCAAAAAACTCTTTACGAACTTGATGGAACAGGACATGTAATCATGCTTGGAACTATGTCAAAAATATTCGTTCCAGGGTTTAGGTTGGGTTGGGCTGTGGCTCATGAAAGTATTATCGATAAACTAGTAACTGCAAAGCAATCAACTGACCTTTGCACATCAGCTTATCTACAAAAAATTACAGCAAAGTACTTCGAAAAGGGTTACTTCGAAAAGAATTTACAATTTATCATAAACAGCTATCGCGATAAACGCGATGGAATGATTGCTGCGCTTCATAAATACATGCCGAAGGGTGTTAAGTGGACTGAACCTGAAGGTGGTCTATTTCTGTTTGTAACGCTACCAGAATACATGGATTCTGAGGAACTTTTCAAAATTGCAATCGAAGAGCATGTTGCATTTGTATTAGGTAATGTTTTCCATTGCGATGGTAGTGGAAGAAATACGCTTAGAATGAACTTCTCATTTATGTCGAAAGAGATGAATGAGGAGGGCGTAAAGCGACTTGCAAATGCTATCAAGAAGATGATAAAATAATTCGATTTAGGGTTAAATCGTTGGGGCTATACTTTGATTTTGGGGTATAGCCCCTTTTTTATATCTTTATTGCGTCATGAAGTTATCGGTTGTAATCGTTAATTATAACGTAAAGTACTTTCTTGAGCAATGCCTAATTTCGGTCTATAAAGCTGGTAAAGGTATTGATATGGAAGTATTTGTTGTTGATAATGCTTCTGCCGATGGTTCCTGCCAAATGGTTAAGCAGCGTTTTCCTCATGTTCATCTTATTGAGAATTCTGCAAATGTTGGCTTTTCGGTTGCCAATAATCAGTCAATAAAAAATTCAAAGGGACAATATATATTACTTTTAAACCCTGATACTCTAGTTGAAGAGGATACTTTCTCAAAATGCATCAACTTCATGGATTTGCATCCTAATGCTGGTGCATTAACTGTTAAGATGATTGATGGCAAAGGTCAGTATCTACCAGAATCCAAGAGAGGATTACCTTCACCGATGGTTTCTTTTTATAAGATATTTGGCTTTTCAAAGTTATTCCCTCGTTCAAAAAGATTTGCGCACTACTACCTTGGGCATCTTGATGAGAATCAAACTCATAAAATCGAGATCTTACCCGGAGCGTTTATGTTTATTCCTAAAGTTGTTTTTGAGAAGGTGGGATTGCTCGATGAGAGTTTCTTTATGTATGGCGAAGATATTGATCTATCGTATAGAATACTTAAGGAGGACTATGATAATTACTACTTCCCCGAGACTCGGATTATTCATTATAAGGGAGAGAGCACAAAGAAAGGAAGCATTAACTACGTTCTTGTTTTTTATAAAGCGATGGTTCTTTTTGCTCAAAAACACTTTACTCAAAAGAATGCTCGATTATACATGAGCGTTGTTTTTCTTGCTATCTACTTAAGAGCCTTTGTATCAATAGCTAAAAGGATTACTAGTAGGTTAATACTCCCAGCGTTAGATATTGCACTCATCCTTTTTGGTTTTTTCTTAATTGTGCCTGCATGGGAAAACTATCGTTTTCACTCTAGTAGCTCGTACCCCGATAAATTAGTAATAATCATTATTCCTGTCTATACGGCAATATGGTTAATATCAAATTGGTTATCAGGTGCGTATGATAAGCCCCAAAGATTGTTTGCAACGTTAAAGGGTATTCTATGGGGAACGATAGCAATACTTAGTATTTATGCTTTACTGCCATTAGATTTTCGTTTTTCTCGGGCTATAATATTATTTGGAGCAGTATGGGCCGCTTTATCGACCCAAGGGTTAAGGCTCCTAATAGGCTTATTTAATAAAAATCTTTTTCCATCACNNATTGGTCTGCCCTTGGAGGCCGATAGGGTGGTGGAAATTCTCAATACATCTAACATTGATTTTAACTTTATTGGCTTAATATCTCCAACGCATGAATTAAGTCATCCATTGCATTTGTCGAGTATCGATCAGTTGGAGGAGTTTGTGAGAGTTAATGATATTAATGAGGTGATTTTCTGTGGTAATAGCATATCTTCACAGGAGATAATTAGAAATATGTTGAAACTTTCTAACTATGGAGTGGATTTTAGGATAGCTCCGCCCGATAGTTTTGCAATTATTGGTAGCAATTCTATAAATACTCTTGGTGAACTTTATACTCCTTCCATAAACGCTATTAACAATGCAACTTGTCGACGAAATAAGCGATTATTTGATTTCATTTCAGCTTTTATTGTNNCTTATCTCAAACGCTTTTTCAGTCCTTGTTGGTCATAAAACATGGATTGGCTACTTTCCCAACGACTCAAACTTAGTGGAGTTGCCCAAGCTAAAGCATTCAGTATACTCTTTAAATATCTCGGCATCAAATCTTGCATCTGAGGTAAATCTTATTTATGCAAAGAGTTATAGCGTGTTCAACGACCTATCGATACTTTGGAAAAACCTTATTAAGAATACCCCAATTGTTTAAGGTTTTGCAATAAAACAATTATTTTACTTAACCTTTTTGCTAGTTGTGTGTTTAATTGTTGAATTATAATTGAATTTAACAATATATGAACGCTTTTGAAGTATTACTTCCAGCCATGGGCGAAGGCATTGTAGATGCTACAATTACACGTTGGCTGGTTTCTGAGGGTCAAAATGTTGAGGTTGACCAATCATTGGTTGAAGTTGCAACCGATAAGGTTGATTCTGAAATACCATCTCCTGTTAGTGGTGTTGTTCGTAAACTATTATTTAAAGAGGGTGATGTACCAAAAGTCGGGCAGGCTATTGTTACAATTCAAACAGCCGAGATGGTGAAAGATGTTAATGAAAAACCTAAAGCACGCACTCCTGAACCTGCTAAAGTTGAAACAGAAATTAAAAAACCTTTAATAGAAGAAGCGATTGAGGATGACAAGTCATATGATCCCTTTATATCACCTCTTGTTCGAAAGATTGCAAAGGATGAAGGTATTCGTATTGAGGACTTAAAGGGTATTGCTGGAAGCGGTTTGAATGGTAGAATTACTAAGGATGATGTCCTAGCCTTTATTTCGAAAAGAGATACAAATTTCAAAACTATTACCCAGCCAAAATTGGATGAAATTCCAAGCCAACCTGCACCAACTACTACCAATGATGGTGTAATGTATGAGGTTATTAAGATGGATCGTATGCGTAGGCTTATTGCCGAACATATGGTAATGTCTAAGCAAACATCGCCACACGTTACCTCATTTATCGAAGTTGATGTTACAAATCTTGTAGCGCTACGTGAGCGAGTTAAAGACAAATTCCTCAAGAATGAAGGAGAGAAGTTGACCATTACCCCATTTTTCATCGAAGCGGCTATTCAGGGATTAAAGCAATATCGACTTGTTAATTCATCTGTAGAAGGCGAAAATATTATCGTTAAGAAGAATATCAATATAGGTATTGCTACATCGCTACCGAATGGGAATCTAATTGTTCCAGTCATTAAAAACGCCGAAAGACTTAATCTTACAGGACTCTCAAAATCTCTCAATGATATCGCTAAAAGAGCTCGTGAAAACCAGCTTAAACCTGAGGAAATACAGGGAGGAACATTTACAATTACTAACCTTGGAATGTTCGAGACATTAACTGGTACTCCAATTATCAATCAACCTCAAGTTGCCATACTTGCAGTAGGTGCAATTGTAAAACGTCCTGTGGTTATTGAAACTCCAAGTGGCGATACTATTGGAATTCGTCAAATGGCAATGCTTTCTCTCTCTTACGATCACCGTGTTGTTGATGGTGCATTAGCAGGCCAATACCTTAAGTCGGTAAGAGACTATATTCAACGGATAACCCCGGATGCATCAGTTATTTAATTCTGCATAAAAATCTTTTGGTTTATCGTCACCAGTAATAGGCTATCTATCTTTATTTATTAATGGTTGAAGGATTTTTTCAACTATTATTTTTCAAACACAGTAATATTCACTATTTTGGCATGAAAATCATATTTTAGGGATTTTTTGTGCCTTGTGTAATGTATTGAATACCATCGCACATAAGGATTGAAGCTCTCAATTAGATGAGAAATAGTGGGTTAGTATTATTTTTAAGTATTTTTATATCCTTAAATGTATTCGGTCAAAAGGACTCATACTTTAAAAGGGTTTTTGTTGATGCTGAGTACTATTTGCTTTACGAGGAGTATCGTGATGCGTTACCACTTTACCTTGAAATTAAAAGATCTTTCCCTAATAATGCCAATATAGATTTTAGAATTGGGCAGTGCTATTTAAATATACCCAATGAGAAGAGCAAATCAATCCCATATTTCGAAAAGGCAATAGCAAAAATATCTGAAAAATACAGGGAAGGCTATTTTACAGAGATGAATGCGCCTAAAGAGGCTTATTTGCTATATGGAAGGGCGCTTCGAATAAATGGAGATTTTGATATTGCTCTTGAGGCTTTTAATGCTTACAAGCAGTTAATTAGCCCTAATGATAAGGCAGAACGTTATGTTGTAGATGTTGAGATTCAATCCATCGAAGTGGCAAAAAAGATGATTGCAAATCCCCGAAAGATAACTTTCAAATCGCTTGGTCGAAGAATCAATTCTAGTTTTCCTGAAATTAATCCTGTTTCAAACTCATCAGGAACAATGTTAATTTACACTTCCCTACAACGATTTTACAATGCAATTCTTTTCAGCGAG
Organism: Bacteroidales bacterium; assembly: GCA_003531155.1. GTDB lineage: Bacteria > Bacteroidota > Bacteroidia > Bacteroidales > Tenuifilaceae > UBA8529. Next base: position 27,964 of record DQHR01000196.1, read on the forward strand.
TTTAAGGATAGCACGTGGACTGCACCAACAAACCTTAACCCTCAGCTATTTGCCGATGGACCTATAAGTACCGTTGGCTTTTCAGAGAATGGCGAATCGGTTGTTCTGTCAAGAAACGATAATGATGATTATAACCTATATGTTAGTAAGTACGATAATGATAAGAAGTCATGGACGCAACTCGAAAGGTTGCCAAAAGAGATAAATGGACGTAGTTGGGAAACATTTGGTTCCTTATCGAGAAGTGGAGATACTTTGTATTTTAGCAGCAATAGGGAAGGAGGTTTTGGCGGATTTGATCTATATATGTCGGTGAAAAACTCTTTAGGTACTTGGTCAAACCCAATTAATCTAGGTTCCGAAATTAATACACCGCTCGATGAGTCATCTCCTTTCATTACTAGTGAAGGGAAAAGGTTATTCTTTTGTTCAAAAGGCCATTCAACCATCGGAGGGTATGATATTTTTGTGTCAACAAAAGGTGGGTTGAAGTGGGGAGTTCCTCAAAACTTAGGTTATCCGCTCAACACTACTGATGATGATATTTTCTACTTTCCCATTGGCGATGGGAGCAAGGGGTTTATTTCTAGATCTACCCCCGAAAGTCAGGGAGATACAGATATTTATCTGATTAACATGGAGCTATAATTATTTATATGTAATTACACATTGTTCAACTGATCTTAATTCACACAAATCGTTATTTATATAAGTCTTTATGCTTCAAAAATTCTGATTTTATCCATATTTTTAATAATTTTGATATTTTGCATACGCTTTAAATGTAAATATGAGCCTATTAAAGTTAAATACTCTAATTCTTCTTCTTACAGCATCTCTTACTCTTCAGGCACAGCTGAGCCAAAAGGAGATTGATGAACTGTATAAGGATGCAAATTCATATTACTACTTTGAAGACTATGAAGAGGCTGTTGCTTTATTTTTACAGGTTTATAATAGGTATCCAAATAATTACAACCTATGCTTTAAGATTGGTGTTTGTTACTTAAATATTCCAGGATATAAATATCAGGCTATACCTTATCTCGAAAAAGCAGCATCAAATACCAAAAAAAATTATAACGAAGAATCTATTCAAGAAACAAAGGCTCCTTATGATGCCGTTTTTTATCTTGGAAATGCTTATTTTATAAATAATCAGCTCGATAAAGCGGGAAAGGAATATAAGAGGTTTAAGGAATTGATAAAGGATCAAAAAAAATGGAATTTATCCTATTTAGACCATCAAGTTGCAACTATTAAAAGTTCAGAGGTTTTACAAACTCGACCAGTTAACTATTTTAGGAATAATTTGGGAGAGCAATTTAACAGCCGATTTGCTAACTATAATCCTGTAATTTCTGGCGACGAAAAAACGATTGCCTACACAACAAAACAAAAATTTTATCAAGCCGTTTATGTTGCTCGTAAAAATGGAGATAAATGGGGAACACCAGTTAATATTACCCTCGATTTGCAAGTTGATGGTAATTGCTCCACCCTTTCCCTTTCATACGATGGCAATGAGTTATATCTATTTAAAGACGACAGTCAGGATGGCAATATATACGTAACACATTTTATTAATGGTGCATGGACACCAATGAAAAAACTTAACGAGGCAATCAATACTAAGTATTACGAAACACACGCAAGCGTATCAAGGGATGGAAAAAAACTTTACTTTACAAGTAACCGTAAGGGAGGTTTTGGCGATCAGGATATTTATGTCTCAACAAGGATAAATAATGATATTTGGGGGCCTGCCGAAAATCTTGGAGGTACTATTAACACATCAATGAATGAGAATACTCCTTTCATTGCTATCGATGGGTTAACGCTATTTTTTAGCTCCGAAGGGCATAATAATGTAGGAGGGTATGATGTTTTCTACTCGCAGAAAAAAAACGATGGATTGTGGAGTACTCCAGTAAATCTTGGTTATCCGATAAACACTACCGATGATGATTTATTTTTCTGTCCCTATGGAGATGGTTCTCATGGGTTAATGGCCATTTTTGATAAGGATGGATTTGGAGAACAAGACATTTATGAGTATGACATATTTTTACCTAAATATCAAAAAACGATAATTACTTCTCTCGAATTATCCAAAATAAACCCAGATAATAGGATGAGTTATACTGTAGTTGATACTATTAATAAAACTGGGTTGGCGCTTATCGATTTTGCAAAATCAGGAATTGGCGTATTGAACGATCATAAAAAAGACGTTAAACTGTTTTTTGATGGTAGAGAGTATGAACTCCGCGATAAAATTGAGAAGAGAACCTCAATTATATCTCAACTTAAGGAAGGTAGTATAAAAGATGACAAAATTCCTGTTGGAGTTATTTCAGCTACTAACCTAACTACAGACGATAATATAACCAAGGAGAAAGATTTTTCTACTGTTCAGAATAGGGTGAATGAGCTTAAAGTTGCAGATGATGACTCGATTAGTTTAAAGGATAAGAATAAAAGAAATATTGAGACTTATAAAGATGCAAAGTTAGGACAATCCTCTGATGCAACAATCTTAAGCGAAGCGAATTATTTAGCAGAAATTTTAGCCGTTTTATCCTCAAATCATTCGCAGGATAAATTTGTATACGCTTTGCAAAGCAATTGGCATTTCCCTGCATCGCTTCTGAAACTTAAAATAAGTCAATTTGCTATAGCAGTTGATTCTGTCGGAAATTCAGAGGAGATGCTAAATACCTTCACTCGATTTATGGATCTACTTTGTACATCAGATTTTATTTCGCTTAAAAATCAATCTCGGAATATTTCTGGAGGTAATAGTAACGAAACATTCATTTTCCTTTTTAAACAATTATTAGATAAGGCATCGCCTGAACTTGCTAACTTTATTGAAAGAATTTACCAAAAATATCCATCTGTTACTTCTTTTGCAAGGTTGTGGGAGTTAATGCAAAATGAAGATCCGGTGCTATTCAAGAAATTTTTACCAGAAATTGTTCGACTTTTAGCAGAGATTAGTACTGAGACATATATAGGACTTCCAGAAGATCAGAAGTATAAGTTATATGAGATTACAACTGCCGAATCTGAGTCAAGATCAAATTGGTGGCTGTTGATCGTGGTTTTTAGTTATATTACCATTGGCACCGCGGGTTATTTCTACCTTAAAAGAAAATATGAGTAATAATTCATAATTTCACCTCCCATTGGGAGGTTTTTTGTTATTAATTTAGGTGTCTATAATAAATTATTTCCATAATTATGAATAATTCATCTCTTGAGAACAATATAGTTCGTTTGAGAGCCCCTGAACAATCGGATGTAGATATTCTTTATGTTTGGGAAAATAATATGGAGATTTGGAAAGTAAGCAATACTATTACTCCATTCTCGAGGTTTGTACTTAAGAAATATATTGAAACTGCTCATCTTGATATTTGGGATACCAAGCAACTTCGATTAATTATTGAGGCAAAAGATCAAAATTCTCTTATGTACACTCCTGTTGGCTTAATTGATCTATTTGATTTTGATCCATTCCACTTAAGGGCAGGTATAGGAATTCTAATTGCAAACTCGGAATTTAGACAAAAGGGTTATGCGAGTGAGGCGTTAAAACTGATTCGTCGCTATTCTTTCGAAACGCTTCAGTTACATCAGCTTTATTGTAACATTTCAACAGACAATACTATTAGCCTTCAGCTCTTTCAAAGTGTTGGTTTTGAGAAGGTAGGGATAAAAAAAGAGTGGATTAAAACTATTAATGGCTGGCAAGATGAAATTATGCTTCAGCTTTTAAATCCAAATTCAAAATTGCAACGAAATTAGTTAATTGTTCTTATTTAGCGATTTGTGCACTCGGACATAATCATTTTACAAGCATTAATATTTCCTAGTTGACATGACTTGTGAAAATCAGCACACGATTTTAGTTTATCTAATGTTTTAAGATATGCCATTCCTCTGTTATAATAACTAGCGGCATTGTTTGGATCTAAATCTATAGCATTATTATAATCATTAATGGCATCGGCATAAAGAGATAACTTATAATTTGCATAGCCCTTGTAGTTGTAAATATTAGCGTTACGAGGCGATAGCTCCAACGCTACTTTGTAGTTTTCTAATGCTAAGTTGAATGATCCCTGTAAAAGTTGAGTCGCTCCAAGGTTTAAATAAATCTGAACCTTTTGGCTATTAGAGGTACTTAAAGAAAGAGCTTGGTTAAAATCTTCGGATGCTTTATCAAATTGTGATTTTTTATTGTTCAGAATGCCTCTACGAAAAATAAACTCAGCATCATTTGGATATGCTTTAATTGCGATATCTATTTGTTTTTGAGCCTCCTTTAAATCGTCAGTCAATAGGTATGCCTTAATTATACCACTTAGGGCAGCAGTATCGGTTGGTTGCTCTTTTAGAGCTTTATTAAAATCAGTTACTGCATCTTTATAATTGCGATCCTTTAAGTTTTGATTTCCAGAATCAATATAGCCCTGAATGTTAGATTGAGCTTGCAAACTTAGACTTAACACTAGGGTCATTGTGATGCTTAAAAATACTTTTTTCATTTTTCGATGCAGTGTTTATTTCTTTAATCGGCTAAAGTTGCCTCAAATTTAACTCTATTTATTATAGCTCTACCTAAAGTTACTTCATCAGTATATTCAAGTTCATCACCAAAGGCAACACCCCTTGCAATTGCAGAGATAGATACAGGAAATTGTTTTAACTTTTTATAAATAAAAAAGTTAGTAGTATCTCCCTCCATTGTGGCGCTTAGCGCCATAATAATCTCTCTTACGTTACCCGTTGCAATTTTGTTAACCAATTGATCTATTTTTAGATCTGCTGGTCCAATTCCATCCATTGGACTTATTACACCACCTAGTACAAAATACAAGCCATTATACTGGTGTNNTGTATTTTCTATCGACATAACATCTTTTATATTCTCAACCACACAAATCAACGAACTGTCACGACGTGGACTAGAACAAATTGTGCAAACATCCGTATCTGATAAATTGTTGCAAATACTACAATGTTTAACATCATGTCGAAGTTTGGCCATAGTCTCTGAAAACCTATCAACATCAACTTCACTCTGCCGTAACAGATGTAAAACAAGTCTTAATGCTGTTTTTCTTCCTATACCCGGAAGCTTAGCAAACTCCTCAACTGCATTCTCCAGCAGCTTCGATGGGTAGATTTGGGTATGCATTTCAAAAAATCCTTTTTCACAAATCTACAAAATATCGTTCAAAGGATTTGGGTTGATGTTTATTTTTTCTACAATTGTATT
>DQHR01000078.1:0-134 GCA_003531155.1 Bacteroidales bacterium
GGCTTCAAAAGTTGCTTCTGAAAAGTTAATTGCTGAACTTGAAAAGATTAACGATAATTTCGCTAAGGAACTACTTGCGCTTAAGCAGTATTTCATCAAGAAATCAGTCTGGATTTTCGGTGGCGACGGTTGGG
>DQHR01000078.1:150-68876 GCA_003531155.1 Bacteroidales bacterium
GTGGTCTAGACCATGTTCTTGCTACTGGCGAAGACGTAAACGTATTAGTAATGGATACCGAGGTTTACTCAAACACTGGTGGTCAAGCTTCAAAATCAACTCCAATTGCAGCTGTTGCTAAATTTGCTGCATCAGGTAAGAGGATTCGTAAGAAAGACCTTGGTATGATGGCCATGAGCTACGGTTATGTTTACGTTGNNGCAACCATGGTTTACGTAATGGTATGGGTGCTACCCAAAACGAGGCTAAATTGGCTGTTAAATCTGGTTACTGGCACTTATTCCGTTATAATCCACTTCTCGAAGCAGAAGGTAAGAACCCATTCCAACTTGACTCTAAAGAGCCAGAATGGAATACTTTCCAAGATTTCTTAAAAGGCGAGGTTCGTTACACCTCACTTCAACTTTCGTTCCCTGAGGCTGCTGGTGAACTATTCAAAGCATCTGAAGATAATGCTCGTTGGAGATATAAGTCATACCTGAGAATGGCTGCAATGGATTTTAGCAAGTAGTATTTTGATGTTATATCTTTAAAAGGGTGTCATTTCTGACACCCTTTTTTTATTATATTTAGCAGACTAACTTTATAAATTGGAATCTTGACTTTATTGCGCTCTCTCATTTGCCTCTCAATTCCCAAACGCTTTGTTTGGACAATATTCTTTTTTGTAATATCTCAATTGTTCTTGGTTGCAAGTGCTCAAAACCCAGAACCAGTTTATAGAAGGTATACTATTAATGATGGACTTCCTTCATCAATGGTTTACCACGCTTTTCAAGACTCAAAGGGTTACATATGGTTTGCAACCTCAAATGGTGTTAGCCGTTTTGATGGATATAAGTTCGAGAATTTCGATCTTCAATCGGGACTTGTAGACAACGATGTGTTTGAGATTTATGAGGATTATAAGCATCGTATTTGGTTTATACCAATGTCAGGTAAATTATGCTATTACGAGAATGGTAAAATATCACAATTTAAATATAATGATTTGATTGCTAGGCATACGAAAAATACTAGGGGTCCTGTCAAAGGAAGTTTTTATGTAAATACCCATGATTTTGTTTACCTAAGCATGAAATTCGTAAGTAGGTTTAGTATCAGCCCTGAGGGTGTTCTAAGATCATTTGTTAATAAGGAAAATTGCGGCATAGAGGTTTTTGAAATAGTTAAAGGTAAGCCACTGATTTCGTTTTCAGGAACTTATTTCAGCAGGGTTTTAAGATATGATGGGATTGATGATGATTTTGAAATTGATTATACTAAGATTTTTAAATCAGATGATCCTCGTTTTATTCCATTTCACATCTTTTTTACTCATACGAATGACAGGTCTATTATTATGTCAGTTAATTCTTGGTTAATTAAGTTTAAAGGGGATATTGTAGTTGATGGAAGAAGATCAAAAAATAAAACAGATATTTTATGGGTTAGCCCTGATAAACAAAATAATTTCTGGATTTCTGAACTCTCAGGAGGAGTTCAACTTATTGATTTTGATAAGTTTAATGGAGAACCTATACTGACCCTGCTTGAGAATTATAAGGTGACCTCAGTTTTGTCTGATAACGAGGGAGCATACTGGTTTACCACCTTGAATGATGGGGTTTTTTATTACCCTAACATTAATGTTTTAAAAGTCAAAAACTCAAAAGAATTTGCCGATAGTAGAGTAAATGCTGTACTTGCCAATAAAGATGGTGTATATATAGGTTATGATTTTGCTTATGTTGATTTCCTAGATCGTAAATGGATCGTAACATATTATAAATCACCAAATTATTCTGTCCCTAAAAATACCGTCAGGAGTTTTTTTGAAGATTCTGCTAGAAATAGGATATGGGTTTGCTCAATCTCAAATTTGAGTTGGATCGAAAATGGGAAAGTAAAAGCTATTGGGCCTCCTCCATTTTATAATCTTTTTTTCCCAAGAAGGATAATTTTGAGTAGAAGTGGAGGATATTGGATTGCCACAACCAAGGGTTTAGCTAAATGTGTAGATGATGTTATTATATATAAATCCGAAAATAGCAGCGGTTTCAGGGAGTTAGTGTATGATTTAGCTGAAGATTATGAGCAAAGAGTTTGGCTTTGCACGGTTCGGGGTATATGGACATTTAGTAATGGCGTTTTTAAGTTTTTAGGTGATGAGGATTCTCGCTATAATCAAACATGTAATAGCATTATCTCAAACCCAATGGATTCATCGATCTGGATTGGAACAAATGGAGACGGGATTATCATTAGTAAAGGAAATAAGATATCGAAGCTTACTACAAAAGAGGGACTTGTTTCTAACTCAATAACTCAGTTATTATATAAAAGCAATAGTGTTTGGGTCGCAACCCGAAATGGTTTGACGAGATTGATTTTGGATGGAAAGAAGTATGCTGTAAAAAATTATACAATACTTGATGGGCTCCCAACAAATGAGGTTACTTCAATAAGTGAGTATAGAGATACTGTATACTTAGGAACACCAGAGGGGATCTGTTATTTTAATAAGAATAAGATTGTTGAATGCAATAATCCTCCAAAAATTACAATCTCAAAATTTTCAGCAAAGGATAAACTTGTTGACCTTAATCTTAATCACATTGAGTTTAATTATCACGATAACTCTTTTAGTATTGATTTCGTAGGATTTGTATATCGAAATGCTGGTAAAGTTAACTACCGCTACAGGATGTTGGGATTAGATTCATCATGGGTATATTCTCAAGTTCCCAGTTGTCAATATTATGGATTGGAAGATGGTAGGTATAAGTTTGAAGTTGAAGCGCAAAGTTATAATGGTATTTGGAGCGAAAGTCCTGCTGCTGTTGAGTTTATCATTAACCCTCCATTTTGGAAACGTATATGGTTTTTATTGTTATTAGCTATTTCATTTTCTGGTTTGTTCTTTCTCATTTATCGTATTAGAGTGAGTTCAATTCATCGAAGGAATGACCTTCTGCAAAACATAAACTTATACAAACAGCAATCGCTGAGACAGCAAATGAACCCCCATTTTATATTCAATACGTTAAATTCTATTCAGCTTTATATTTTGGAGAAAGATTCAATTAGTTCGCATAAATACCTCACAAAGTTTGCGCGTTTAATGAGGATGACCCTTGATAACTCTCTTTTTTCAACTATCCCTTTGAAAGATGAACTTGAGTCGTTAAAACTTTACCTCGATTTAGAAAAATTGAGATTAGAGGATAAGTTTGATTATACTATTGAATATGGTTCCGACGATAGTATTCTAAACGTTGAAATTCCTACTCTGCTAATTCAGCCGTTTGTTGAGAATGCCATTTGGCACGGTATTTCACTTAAAAAAGAACAGCAAGGTTGGCTGAAAATATCAATAATTGACAATGTGAATTCTTTAATCTGCATTGTCGAAGATAATGGTGTTGGTAGGGCAATGGCCGAGCAAATAAAAAATAAACAAAATAAAAATCACAAATCACGCGGTTCTCAGATTACACAGCAAAGGATTGATCTTTTAGGTCAGATGTATAAAGAGAAGTTTAGCGTTGTTTATAACGACCTATTCGATAATACAGGTGACTCTATAGGAACTAGGGTTACTGTTACAATACCAAAAGATGTAAAGGTAAAAGTTAATAAGTAATCAATAAATAGCATTATAATTTGTAATTTTGCCAGCGTAATTTTTAAAAGTATCCTTATTACAATGCTTAGAGCCTTAATTGTAGATGATGAAATCGCATCTGTAAGATCACTTGAGATTTTGCTTACTCAGTTCTGTAAGCAGGTTGAGGTGGTTGGCATTGCTCGATCGGTTGAGGAAGCTCTCGATTTAACAGTTAAGCAAAAACCAAATCTGATTTTTCTTGATATCCAAATGCCATCAGGTACTGGATTTGATTTTCTTGAGAAAAGCATTTGTTGTAATTTCGAGATTGTTTTTATTTCGGCTCATAATAACTATGCTGTTCAGGCTTTTAAATACAGCGCAGTCGATTACCTTCTTAAACCCATTGAAATTGATGAGTTGGTTAAGGCCGTTGAGAAGGTTACAGAAGTACTTAGCGCAAATCTCAATAACCGAAATAAGTATAACGTTCTTTTCGATAACCTAAAAGATATAATCCCTCAAAAGCTTGTGGTTGTTGTTAATGGAAGTTATGAGTATATCGATTTAAGGGATGTTTTGTATGTTGACTTATCATCTAGTAAACTAAATGTCTTTTTAGAGAATGGAACTTCAATTTTAATTGATGATTCATTAGCTGCCATTGAAGATCAACTTTATGAGCGAGGATTTTATCGTATTCACAAAGATTACTTATTAAATACCCAAAAGACAAAAAAGGTATTAAAAACAAATGATAGTTTAGTTGAGTTAAGTAATGGTATACGATTACCTTTGAACCCGTTGAAACGAGATGATCTTATTGCAAAAATCTCAGATTTAAACCTAAAAAGTTAACCTGTCTTGGGAAGAATCCTTGCATTTGATATTGGACGAAAACGAACTGGAGTTGCAGTTACCGATCCCCTTAAAATAATTGCCAATGGGTTAACAACAATACCTACAGATTCGGTTGTTGATTTTTTGCAACAATACATTGATAAGGAAAACGTTGAACTTATCGTTATTGGGCAACCAAAGCATGGAAACAATCAACCATCGGAAGCTGTTAAATATATTCAACCGGTTGTCAATCGGATTCGAAAAGTTTTTCCAGATCTTAAGATTGAACAAGTTGATGAGCGGTTTACCTCAAAAATGGCTTTCCAAACCATGATTGATGGTGGACTTAAACAAAAAGATAGACAAAACAAAGCTTTAGTGGATACTATTAGCGCAACTATAATACTGCAATCCTTCATGGAGAGCAGAGGGTTTAATAAATTTTAAATAATTATGATTCGTCCGGTATATATTTACGGTTCCCCAGTACTACGCAAGGTGGCTCAAGATATCGATTCTACATATCCCGATATTAAACAGCTAATTGAAGATATGTTTGAAACAATGTACCATTCCGATGGAGTTGGTTTAGCTGCTCCTCAAATTGGACTTTCTATTCGTTTAATTGTAATTGATGATTCTCCAATGGAAGAGGATGATCCCGCATTAAAGGATTTTAAAAAAGTGTTCATCAATGCTAAGATAATAGAACGATTTGGAGAGAAAGTTCTTTTCAAGGAGGGGTGTTTGAGTATTCCTAACTTACGTGAGGAAGTTGAAAGGGAGAGTAGTGTGCGTATACAGTATCTCGATGAGAATTTTATCCCACACGATGAAGTCTTCGAAGGTATTCCCGCTCGTGTCATTCAACATGAGTACGATCATCTTGAAGGAGTAATGTTTACTGATAGACTCTCTGTGCTTCGGAGGAAGTTGATAGGCGGTAAGTTAAATTCTATTTCGAAGGGTAAATTTGATATTGATTATAAGTTTAGACTAGCTAAGTAATGTTGGTTCTATCGTATTAAAAAGATAATCCCTCTTTCGAGGGATTTTTTATTTTATTGGTTTTTAGTGCAAAAAAATATTGTAACTTGTTATTAGATTGAGTTTGTTTTTTGCATGAGTTTACCTATTACGGCTAAAGAAGTACCTTTTTTTAAACTGATAATTCCCCTTTTGGCTGGAATCGTTTGTCAATATTGGTTGGCAATTCTCGATAATGCTTGGTGGAATTATGTTGTTGCATTACTTTTAATATCAATTTTATTTTTAGGATATTTTTTCTCAGCTCATTGGCGATATCGATGGGTGTTTGGATTTGTGCTTAATTTATCACTTCTATTTTTTGGAGCATTGCTGACCTTGAGACAACCGTTAATTGATAAAATTGAGGTAAACTCTGGTAATGAAACAATACTCCGATTGCTTGATGATCCGCAGGTTAGAGCGAAATCAATTAGGGTTGAGGCTGAAATTAAATCTGTTTACTCCAAGAGTATTTGGTGGTCGGTAAATGAGAAAATATTAATCTACTTCAACCTTAGGGATAGCTTGGCGTGCGATCTGAGATATGGAACGCTATTAGCAGTTAATCTAACTCCCCATGAGGTTCTGCAACAAGGAAACCCTGAGCAGTTCGACTTTAAAAAATATCTTTCTGATAGAGGCGTTCGTTTAACTGCTTACGTTCAACAAAACCAGTGGATTAAGGTTGGGTATGATGGTAATGCATTAAAACGAGTTGCATTAGATTTTAGGATTAGACTGATGTCGCTCTTCAAGCAATATGGGTTGTCTGGCGATGAACTGGCTGTTGCATCTGCCTTAACGCTAGGTTATCAGGATTTGCTTGACGATGAGTTAAGACACGTTTATTCAAGTTCGGGGGCAATGCATATTCTCGCCGTTTCGGGTTTGCATGTTGGAGTATTGTATGTGCTTCTTTCATTTCTTCTCACTTTTCTCGATAAACGAACAATTACAAGGGCAATAAAGGTCGTTGTGTTGCTCTGTTTTCTTTGGTTTTTTGCTCTATTAACGGGACTGCCCACCAGTGTTCAACGCTCTGCGTTGATGTTCTCCTTTCTGGTAGTTGGAGATTTTTTTAGTCGAAAATCTAATATCTACAATACTTTGGCAGCATCTGCATTTGTTCTGTTAATAATCAATCCTTACAACTTATTTAATATCGGATTTCAACTCTCTTACTTAGCAGTGCTATCAATCGTTTTCTTTTACCCTTATGTGTACCGGTTGATTTATGTGAAGAACTGGGCACTCGATAAGATCTGGTCGCTAATTGCTGTGTCAATTGCCGCTCAAGTGGGTACATTCTCACTTACCCTTTTTTATTTTAACCAGTTCCCGAACTATTTTCTGCTATCAAATCTTATTGCCATTCCTTTGTCAACCATTGCTTTATACCTTGCAGTGCTATTAATTATCGTATCTCCAGTCCAGTTTATCTCTGTGTATGTTGGTAAGGCTTTATCAATAACGATAAGCCTTTTAAATCATGGACTTGAGTTTGTCGAGAAACTTCCTTTTTCTGTTTCTGATGGATTTAATATATCGTCTATTCAAATGCTTATTCTTTTCTTGCTAATACTCGTTCTAACGCTTTTTTTGGTTACTAAATATGGGCGGTATTTAATAATAGTGCTTTCTCTATTCGTTATTCTCCTCGGATTAAATTTTATTTCTAAAATTAAAAAGTCTTACCTGAAGGAGTTTGTTGTATTTAATATTGGGAAGAGTTCGTTGGTGAGTTTTCGGTCTGGCAATAAACTTGTTTTTGTTGATACTGATTCATCTAAAAGAACTTTTGGCGAAAAGTATGATTTTTTCACAAAGGGCTATATTTCTAAGGTGTGCAATAGAGCAGATGTTGAGGTTATTAACCCTTTTGATGCAAAGGTTGCTCCAAAAATAAATTCAACCCAATTTGCATTGCAGCATGGTGTTACAATATTTAATTTTGATAAGAAACTAATTGCAATAACTTATGATAAATCGCTTGATGGTTTTGAATCAAGGAGTTGGGTTGACGTTGATTATTTGGTGATAAACCAATTTTACCCTTCAACGATATTTAATTACTTAAACCCTAAAATGGTTATTGTCGATTCCTCTGTTTCAAAATATAAAGTCATGGAAATAGCGCTTAAGTGTAGACACGATGGTATACCTTGCTATATAGTATCAACACATGGGGCATTCATAAAAACTATTTAAGTTTACTATTCTGGGTTCTCTATTCTGACCGCCGAAAGTTTAAAAGGTGCAATTTTACTATAAGGATCAAGTTCATCACGGGTTAGCCTGTTTACTTGCGATTCGGAAAAATGCCAAGGCATAAATAGTTCACCCTCAAGAACCTCATCGCTAACCTTGATAAATGTTTCAAGTTGTCCTCTTTTTGATCTAACAACCACTTTTTGTCCATTATTAACCTTTATTTTTGAGGCATCAATTGGGTTAATAAGCACATACGATTGATTAATAAAATCTCTAAGTGCCTTTGTTTTTCGGCTCATGGTACTAGAGTGGTAATGGTAAAGGATACGTCCACTATTCAGTAGGAATGGGTATTCACTATCAACTCTTTCGTTTTGCTCCACATAATCAACAGGGAAAAGCTTGCCTTTACCTGTTGATGTGTTGAATTTATCGATGTATAAGGTTGATGTTCCCGGATGATCTGATGTAGGACATGGCCACTGAATGCCATGCACCTCAATACGTTTGTGCGATATCCCTGCTAGTATTGGTGTTACCATTGCCAATTCATCAAAAATTTCGGATTCGTCTTTGTAATTGGGCATAGGTTTTCCCATGCGTTTTGCTAACTCATGTAATATTTTCCAGTCTTCACGGGCTTCGCCGGGGCAGTCAACGGCCTTTCTTACCATTAAAACACGTCTATCGCTATTAACGAATGTTCCATTCTTCTCAGCCCAAGTCGATGCCGGTAAAATGACATCAGCAAAACGAGTTGTTTCAGTATGGAATATATCTTGCACTACTAGGAAATCTAATTTTCTTAGGGCTTCTTCAGTATGGTTTAGGTTTGGATCGGTAAGCATTGGATTTTCTCCCATAATGAAAAGTCCTTTAACTTTACCTTCGTGCGCAGCTTTAACAATCTCAACCGTTGTCAATCCTGGTTTCGATGGCATCGACTCAAATGGAATACCCCAAATATCAGCGACTTTCCTTCGATTTTTTTCATCAGAAATAGGAATATACCCCGATAGCATATAAGGATGACAACCCACATCGGTTGCTCCTTGTACATTGTTCTGCCCACGAGGTGGATCTATGCCGCACCTTTCGCGCCCAACCTGACCTGTAATGAGCATCATGTTTAGAAGACAGAAAACGTTATTTGTTCCGGTAACCTGTTGGCTCATTCCCATACCAGTTGCAATCATTGCTGTTGGTGCTTTTGCGTAAAGTTTTGCAGCAAGTACAATTTTATCAGCATCAACTCCAGTAATCTTTTCAACATATTCGGGGGTATATTTGCTCGTTAGCTGTTCCAAAACTTTGAATGCCTCCATTCCATCCTCTACACGCTCCTTGATAAAATTGATATTGTGCCAACCATTAGTAATGATAACATGAACAATTCCGTTAAGCAATGCCACATCTGTTCCAAGTTTTGGTTGTAGCCATATGCTTGCGTACCTGGCAATTGGAGTCCATTTAGGATCGATAACTATAATTTTTTGGCCCTTTGTTGCTCCTTTTTTAACATAGGTAGCAGTAATTGGGTGTGTATCAATAATGTTATTTCCGATGATAAGGAGACAATCTGTTGTTTCAAAATCTTCAATGGGGTTACTTCCAGCCCCATCGCCAATAGATTTGAGCATTGCAGTAACAGTTGAGGCATGGCAAAGACGAGTACAATAATCGATATTATTGGTGCCAAAGGCTGTTCTAATAAATTTTTGGAAGATATAGTTATCTTCATTGGTGCACTTTGCCGATGCATAACCTGCAAGAGCATCAGCACCAAATTCATTTTTTATTGAAGTGAACTTTGATGCGATCAGATTTAAAGCCTCGTCCCAAGTAGATTCTATGAACTCTCCATTTTTTTTAATTAAAGGCTTTGTAAGCCTTTCGGTGCTGTGAACGAACTCGTAACCGAATCGACCTTTAACGCATAGCCTACCATCATTTGGCGATACTCCCTCAACCCCGTTGCTTCTAACAATCTTGCCATCCTGAACTAGCAGTTCAATTTGACAACCAACACCGCAGTATGGACAGGTTGTTATTATTTTTCTTGCAACTTTATCAAGTTTAATAACCTCTCTGTTAGGTTTTTCAACAATTGCTCCTGTTGGGCAAAGTTGAATGCATTCACCACAACCATCGCACTCGCTTTCGCCCCAAACACCATTTCCCGCAATGATGTATGAGTTTATTCCTCTATCAGTAAATGATAATACGTTTTTACCTTGAACTTCATCACAGGCTTTTATGCACCTAAAGCATTTGATGCACTTTGATGGATCGTAGGTTAGAACAGGAGAACTTTTATCGGGCTGAAATTTTAGGTTTTGCCATATAGGTTTGAAAAACCTATCTTCAGGCTTGTTAAGACCATAACGAAACATCAAATCACGAAGTTCATCGCTATAGGTATTATCATAGGAGTCGTTATGCTCGCTAAGCAAATAATCTAAAAGATATTTTCGGGTTTGCTCAAGTTCATCATCGAAGGCAGTTATTATCATACCCTCATCAACCTTTACTGTACACGACGCAACTAATCCTCTGGTTCCTTCAATTTTGACAAGGCACAAGCGACAAGCCCCTGTTGCTGAAAGCTTATGATGATAGCAAAGACTTGGGATGTTAAACCCATTCTCGCGAGCTACCTTTAACAAGTTTGAGCCCCAAGGAGCAGAAACCTGTTTGTCATCAATTGTGAATTTAACTGATTGACTCATGAATTCTAAAATTTATTAATGAGTTCATTGGCAAAATTTACCCAAAGGCTCTTTAATGGCAGAATTGGTGATTGTCCTAATGGGCATAGCGACGTTTTTGCCATTATTTCAGCCTGCTGAATTATGTTGATAAAGGTTGATTCTCTTTCCTTTGGCTCCATCTCTTGAATTCTCTCTGTTATATTAAGAATTTGTGCTGTTCCTAATCGGCATGGAATACATTTCCCGCAACTTTCGTGCTTAAAAAAGTCGAGAATTGATGTAAGCATTTCCAATAAATCTCTCGTTTCGTTCATCACTACAACTGCACCAGAACCGAGCGTGAGCCCTTGCTCTTTGAGCGAATCAAAATCGAGTGGGAGGTTTAAATGATTAATTGAGGCAAAAGTACCAGCGGCTCCACCAATAAGTATCGATTTTATTGAATTTCCATTAACACCACCACCAAATTCGTTAATAAGATCTATAAGAGTTATGCCCATATCAACTTCATAGTAACCCGGACGTTTCACATCACCGCTTAAACAGAATATTTTTGTTCCAGGTGATTTTGATGTGCCAAAACTCTTATACCAATCGGCTCCATATAAGATAATGGGAGCAAAATTTGCTAGCGTTTCAACATTATTAATAAGTGTAGGATGATCCCATAAACCTTTTTGTGCAGGGAATGGGGGTTTTATTCTTGGGTATCCTCGCTTTCCTTCGAGCGATTCAATAAGCGTGAGTTCCTCGCCACAAAGATACGAACCAGCACCTGGCTTAACCTCTAGCGTAAAGCTAAAATCAGTATTCAGAATATTTTCACCTATAAATCCCTTCTTTTCGGCTTGTTTTATTGCTATATTAAGTCTTTCAATGCTCAAATGGTATTCACCCCTTACATATATATAGCCTACGCTTGCTCCAACGCTCCATGCTGCAATAAGCATTCCTTCGATAAGATTATGAGGGTCTGTTTCCATTATAATCCTATCCTTAAAGGTTCCGGGTTCGCCTTCATCAGCATTACATACAATGTATTTTAAGCACTCAATACAGGTTTGAGCTGTTGATTTTTCTTTAGTACCGGTTGGGAAACCGGCTCCACCTCTTCCCCTTAAGCCAGAATCGATAATGATTTCTGAAATGTCCGATGGAGACATGGTAAGCGCTTTGGCAAAGGCTTGGTATCCGCCGCACTGAATGTACTCGTCGATACTTTCGGGGTTTATCAACCCCGAGTTACGAAGTGCTATTCTTTTCTCTTGAATCATTTCTGTGCGTTTTGCTCTGATATTACTATTTCTTCAATGATTGATTCAATCTTCTGGGGAGTGAGATTGCCATATATTTCTTTATTAATCATCATGCAAGGCGACTGGTTACACTGTCCCAAGCATTCTACTTTCTCAATGGTGAATAGGTTTGCGCTGTCGGGCCTAGCACTAATCTTTACTTTTACTGCATCATAGATTGATTGGCTTCCCAGCATTCCACATATAGGCGATTTACATACTTGTATAACGAATTTTTTTCTTGGGTTCAAACTTAGCATGCTATAATACCCAACTATGCCATAGATTTGAGCCAATGGGAGATTAATATGGGTTGCCACCTTTTTTAGAGATTCTTCAGAAAGATAATTCTGAGGGTCGTGATTCTGAATCTCGTGAAGAATTTCAATAACGGAATCCCTTCGTTTGGGGTATTTTTTGAGAATTGTAGTTACATCCATTTTCACTCCTATTAATTTTCAAAAGATAGTGAAAAATGACATCCATGTCAACTATTATATATTGAGACAAATCAACGCTTATAGTAATTCTTTTTAGAAAAGGTTAACTATTATAAATAAAAAACTTTCTCAAGTAGAACGAGCTACTTAAGAAAGTTAGGCCATACAACCTTCGCAGAAGAGCAAGTTTGTATGCACAGACTGCTAAAATATAACGAATGAAGCGACAGCCTGAATCGTTGTATTTCTTTTTTATTTATGGACTTCGCTAATTTGAGTGGCATGAATAATAGCAAAGGCTAATTTTAATAGCCTTTGCTATGTATAATGAATTATTGTTTTATAATCATTTTTGTTTTAATACTATTCCCTGAAGTGATTCTTATAAAATATGAGCCAGGTTTAAATCTAGATATGTTGAAATCTCCTGAAGTACCTATTATTAAATCTTTTAATAATGTAACTCCTAGAATATTTAATATTTCAACCCGACATCCATTTTCAACTGCGTTTATGAGTAGTAGTTTAAAAGAACCATCTGTTGGATTTGGGAAAACATTAAAATCGAGTCCCTTTTGAATGTAATTGTTATTGCTAGTAGTATCAGTAACCTCTGGTGCTTTATAAAACACACATTTATTATCGTACTGAAAAGGTTCATTATAGTTGGGCTGTATAATAAATGACAAAAAACTACCTGTTTTACCTTCGAATCCATTTTTAAGCGCGATTTGTTCTGTAGCAATAAAACTTTCAGATTCACCTGCCTCGTAGGAAAGTAGAGGACTGCAATTTGCTCCAACTTCGAGGAAACGTGGAGCTAATGTGAAAATATTATCTTTAGTACAGATTTTTGCTGTACTAAAAAAAATACCCTTGCCACCTGTATGACCCATATCACAGCGACTACCGTCTTTATCTAATTTTGTTGGATCTCCTGTATCTATACAAGGAGAATTGGCTAGTAAACTAAAATTCCAATCAAATTTAGGGTCTACATTTTTATTACCAGTACCCCAGTTAATTTGAATCGGACCTGTAATCGATGATGTAATGTCTGAAAAGTTGATGTTGAGTTTTGTTGTTTCAGCTGAATTTCTTGTTCCAATTTTGCCTGTAATTATACTATTGGTGATATTTGTAGTCTCTGCATCTATTGTCAGTTCAGCAAAACCAGGTGCATCTATTTCAACATATCTATTTTCAGAAATTGTTACATTATCTAGCATCATATTTGCATTACTGGATAGAATCCCCACGCCTTTGCCGTTAAAAACAATATTGGGATCATTCAAATTATTAAAATCCACTCTTGCGCCAAGGGCACGATTATCAATAATTAAAACGTTTTTCAAAGACACACTTCCTCCTAAAATAAATAGCCCCCCGCCATATTCTGCATAATTTCCTAGTATGGAAACATTCGTAATCTTTGGAGATCCATAATAAATATTTATACCACCACCACCACCTTCTGTTCTATTATCAGTAATAAGTAAATCTATCAATTCTGGGTTACTAAAATATGAATAAATACCTCCGCCTTTAAATAATGCTTTATTATAATGTCCACTTATGCTAAAGCCTTGTAGTACGGAGTTATTATTATCAAAAGTCACGGTGGGATTGTTATAACAAGATTCGGGTACATTAGGACCACTATCTTGATTAAGTGCAGATATAATTGTATTTACAGGGCAGCCAGTTGCTTTTACGGATATTTTTTTAGAGCCAGAAAAAACAATATTTTCATTGTATGTACCTTCATCTACCTCAACTCGATCGCCATCAGATGCCGCATCAATAGCCTCCTGTATTTTTTCAAAATCGGCTGGAACACGAATAATATTATCCTTTCTTTGGGTTATAATTATTTCATAAGGGCTATTAACAGCCTCGGGCGATTCAATAATCAATCTGCCCATTCTTTCAACATTAGTGTTATTTTCAGATACATTAAAAGTTATATAATTATCAGAATAGCCACTAGTTCCGCTAATAACTGATAACCAATCGCACTCGGAGCGTGCTGAATAGGTAATTTTTCCTGGAGTTGGAGCAGATGTGACTTGGAGTTTTATCGTTGTTGGATTCTTACTCTTTAAGAAGTTATTTACCGCTGTAATACTGAAACCCCTGCATAATATCTTGCAGTTTGCAGTTTTTTCACACCCAGTATAATTATCTTTTACAGTGAAAGTTTGCTCGAAATTTGACAAATAATTAATGGTAATATCCTTCGTTCTAGCACCATTTGACCATTTATAGCTAAAATTACCCGAACCTCCAGAAATTGTCGGAGTAATGATAGATGATTCTGTCCCATTTACATAATAAAAAGGATCTAAATTTATTTGAATATCATCGTATGTTACAACATCTACCTGATCAGATGCACTAGTTCCATAGTTATCTCGTACAGTTAATGTATATTGCTTAGTTCCTACACCTGTTGATGAAACGGTTGGATTTTCATCAATAATTGAACTTAAATTTGTGTCTGGATTCCATGTGTAATAATAAACCCCACTACCACCAGAAACTATTGGGTTAAACGTTTTTTTGCTGCCATCATTACATAGGTAGATAGTATTACCCGCATCAACCTGAATAGGAGGACAAACATGAAAATCTTTCTTAACCTCATAATCATCGTTTCTGTAAAATGAACTTGCATTACGAACAATCAGTTTACAATTTTTCATTTTATCTCCAACTAAAATATCTATAGTCGAATTGTTACTATAGAAAACGTCATCGATAAACCAATCTATTTCATAAGGTTGAATTCCTCCCGTGATTTGCGGAGTAACAGTAACCGTATTGCCAATTTCATCGACATATACATAATTAATATTTTTTATGGCAAGTGGATTGTATAGGATGAACTCGGAGGTTTTTGAATACGTTTTCCAATAAGGCTCAAAATCAATATATCCTGTAACGTCAAGTGTGGCAGTAAATTTGTATGTGCCTGTTCTATTTAATTCATCCTTTATTTCATCATTAAGAGTAATCCAAGTCATTGGTTCATTAGGATGTGTAAATTCGATAGGGGAGTTGGTCCACCATTTAAATCTATAGTACAAAGAGCGATCGAAATATGTATAGTATCCTGGACTATAAAGTGAAAACTCACTTTGTACATTTGGAAAAGGTAAAATGTTAAAAACTCTACCTGACAAGACGAACTTATCATCATAATACCATTTATTATAATATAGTACTATTTCACCATTAGGGGCATTTGGCGTTTTATATACATTAATCTCCTTTTGTGTAACAAGTTTCCATTGCTCGAATTGAATTACATATGCATATAATGAAACCTTATACTTTCCCCCCACTGAATATTTATGTGTGACAATAGTATTTGAGAATGGAGGTAATAAAGCGCTTTCAATATTGGATTGCGTTCCATCTCCATATGTGATATAAAAACTACAGTTTTTATTTGATGTAATTTCAAAACTTGCATTCTGGTCGTTTGGGCTTGTTGTTGCAATAAAGTCCATGTTTAAATCGCCTAAGTTACTAACCCTGTAGTCGTATCTTGCAAATGCAGTACTTACATCGTCTTGAACTCTAAGTGTTACGGTATAAAACCCTTCTACGGTGTATTCATTTGAAGGGCACGCAATTGTACGTCGTGTATCCCATGGATATGTGTCATCGCCAAAATCCCAATAGTATTTTACATCACCTTTTGCATTTTGGATAACACTAATGAATTGTACACTTCTGTTTGGAAGTAAATTAAAAATTCTAGAATTGTTTGTACCAACAAAAAAATCTATTTTCAGAGGAGGGCTGTCAACTATTTCAACTGTTTTACGAATTGTTTTAGACGTCTGACCACTCCTAACAGTCAATTGAATTATTTTTGTTCCAATCTCGGAATAGGATATAGTTTCTGTTTTATTAGAAGAATAGTTCATTGAGCAACCATTCAAGAAATACCAATCATAGGAATAGGCTCCATCACCACCGCTTGCTTTAACAGATACCTCAATGCTTTCATTCTTTTCTGCTTTTACTTTATCAATTGCTATCTCGGCTAAAAGTTCATTGCCGACAGTTACAATATTTTGCGTTTTTCCATAACCCTCCTTTACATTATTTTTTTCAAGAGTTACTTCGGCAGAGATAACAGCAGGATAGGAAAAACTTGTAGAATAGGATTTGTTGCTGCCTGTGTATTCTTTAACAGGAGTTGGGCTTTTGTCCTCAAAGAAAATCCAATGATAGCTATAATCTTCAGGAATAATATTGGGATCGAGTATTATAGATGTAAATGTAACCTCCTCATCAACATTTACTTGTGTTTTGCTTGAGTTAATTGTTACACTAAAACTGTTGCTTGTACTTGCCTCTCCCCCTATTTCAAAGCAATGCATATCATCGTACCCTTGAGAATTGTGAGGAGGAGTGCTCCATGTATTTTGACCTGTTCTTTTTGGAATTTCTGATTCGGAATAACTTGTTTTTGAAGATGAGAAGTTTTCAATTGCATTACCGGCAAGGTCTGTCCCGTTAAATCGGATAAAATGAACGCCATCGGTAGAGCCATCTGTTTTAATTGCGCTAGCATCTATTGTAAACTCCCACTCTTTACCTTCAGTATCGATTTTGGTACCAGCAAATGGGCAAGTTAAAGTTAATGTTGCTTGCCCTTGGTTAGGCTTTATGCTTTCAATATTTAGTGCGGTTAATGGTTCGCTGGCAGTAACCTTAATGGTTAAACTTTTGTCGCGTGCGGCTTTTGCAATTTTCCCATCGAGCGGGTTGTGCAAATTTGCATTACCGTTAGCAATATATTCAAGGGCATTACTTGTTGAATTCCACACCCATTCTCCTTTATAAACATCTGTAGTGCCCGATTTAATTTCTACCTTTTGGAGGTAAGGGCATAGATTATCTAAAGTGGTATTTACTGTTGCAGTTGAACTTAGTGCTTGAATAACTGCATTCCCAACATCAGTGCCAATTGCTTGGAATGTATAAGAGCCATCTCCATACTGGAAACCTCTTGCTATTGTCGATGTCGTTGATGTTGCTTGACTATTGAAGTGATACTTAAAAAAATCATGACTATGCACATTGGGCACTATTGGATAAATTCCTACACCAACTGCATTTCTAATTTCTTGTTCAGACGTTAATGAATAAATAATGTTATGTTCTGGAACATTACTAATCCCTAAACTATTATTTGTATAGAACATTTGCTCTAAACCTGTATAATTATAGGAAAAAGTCTTAACAGATTGTCCATTTTTAGAAATCTGAAGTTGAAGATTATCAAAGTCATGGCTAAGTACTGTGTTTTCTTCAGTTTCAACTATTATAGTACCAAAGGAAATGTCATTTCCAAATTCAGTTGCAATACTATTGTTATTGTATTTTAATTGTAAATTAATGGTTGGTGCATAATTATTTGTTCTATTTAAAAAACTGAGGGGATTTTCACTCAAATTATTCCTTTCTAAGTGTAAGTGAGGGCCACTTGGATAAGCTCTAGCTCTGAATATAAGATCTCCTTGGTTAGCAGTCTGCCTCAAGGTGACTCGGCTTCTTGTCACATCATCGTAAAAAGTATTATTATTGTTTGGATCACCGTCTCCATCATCATAATTTCCACTTATATATGCATTAGTTGTTGTTAGAACATTATTTCTCACTTCTCTAATAATTAATAATCTATAATTTGGATTATTATTAATTCTATAATCCCAAATCACATTATGATTTTCATCCTCAAATGTACCAACATGAACATGACGATATCTAAAATTCCCAACTTCAACATAAGAAATATCATCGCCATTATATGCAGGAAGGACAATGGTGCCATTTTCTACTGCATATGCAGGTCCATATAAACCAGGGGGGCTATAATCTAAACCTTTATGGAATTTAGTTGTAGTGCCATTTACATATCTTGGACCAAAATCACTTGTTAAATTGGTTAGAGCATTATTTCCTCCTGTTGGGTTTGGTAAGGTTTGACCAAAAGAAAAATAAGTTAAAAAAATACTTGTCAAGGTAACAATATATATCTTCATGATAATTTCTAATTAGAAGGCTACTATTTGATTTTGTATTCAATTCTTTTAATACCATCAGTATAAACATCAAAAGTGTCGTATGAAACTTCTTTGATACTTAGAGTACTAGAACCACATTTAATTGGTGAACAATTCAAAAGTTTGCCGTTTAGATCATAAAAATTAATCATACATTTATTAGGAGCAGTATTTGTTAGTATAGCAATTGTAGAATTATTTACAAAACATCCCTCTAATACCCATGGTTCAGTCTCAGTGTTTTGGTCTTGCTCTTTTTTAAATATTAGTTTTAAACTTGAACTATTATAAATTTCAAACATATAAGGCTTGACTATTCGCAGCAAAAATGTTCCATCATAAGACATTGCAAACTTTCCTCCGGCAGGACTGAACTCATGTTCCCATAATGTTTTACCATTACTATCTACCAAATAAACAGACGAGCCATCTCTTACCAAAACAAAATTTCCATTACCTGATATATATGAAAAAACATTATTTGATTTATCAAAAGTTTTTTCCCATTGCTTTTTGTCATGAAAATCATAAAAATACAAAGTGTTTGTAAGATCATTTTTTGATGGATTAACCCTAATTCTGTAATAAATAGCAGTATTAAGTTCATTAGGAATAATATATCCGATATTATCTATATAAAATACTTCTTTCCCACTTTTATCATAAGAAAAAAGTTTTTGACGACCTTCTGTTTCTTCAGAAGAACCATACCAAATAATGTGTGTATAACTCCCATCATCTGATATTGATATGTAATTTGGAATGCTTTCCTTTTTTGAAGTACTCCAAAGTAATTCGCCTTTCTCATTGTACATCTCAATTATTCCTCTTTCTTCTAATGGATCTGTTTTTTTTGAAGTTTCGTAATTAACTTTTGTAAGTTGATGAGTAACTAGAACAAAATGTTTTTTGTTTTCAGATGAATAAACCCATTGTTCGTCGTAACCTGATTCATTATTTGGATTACTTTTTAATTTTGATGTTGGAATTTTATAAGAACTATATAAGGGAATTTCACTTAATTGAATTTCAATACCCTTGATTTTGACAGTTTTTTGTTGATATTGTTGTATTTCAGAATTATCTTTTGGATAGTTTATCTTTTGCGAAAATGCATTCATACCGATTGCGGTAATAATGCAAAGTAGTATATAGTATCTCATAATTGTTTTATTTGCTATTCAGATTCTTTACCTCATTCTCTAACGCCTCAATGCGCTTGTTCTGATCAATTATATAGAGCGTTAGCTCCTCAATTTTCTGGAGTAGTTTGGCGTTCATCTCGCCAACTCCAATACCTTGCTCTTGAGCCTCTTTTTCGGTTGGAATTTCGGGAAGATGTTTGTTGGTCTTGATAAATTGCTCAAGCTCGCTTAGGGAGCGTAGTTTATGGTTGCTATTAAAAATAAAATCGGGCCATGGCTGCAACCTAATAATAACCTCCTCAGCAATAACCCTGCCAGCAACAGCCAATTTAAAACCTTTGGTATCTGTGGTGCCAATGCCAACGTTGCCAGCATTTTCTTGTAGTAATAGAAGGTTGTTGTCTCCATCATATCTTAAAGCATTATATCCACTAGGTCCATTTTGTATGACAAATGTTTCAGAATTTTCTCCGGTTGAGAAAAAGACATCTCCAGCAACATGAAGTCTGTGTTGAGGTATTGTTCCAATACCAATAGAACCATCGCTTGTTACTCTTATTCTTTCGTAATTATTAGTTCGAATAACAAAATCCTGATTGTCTGTGGTACCTATAAAATTGTTAGTAGGGTTTGTTCCAGTATTGCCACGTATATTCCATGTTGAAGTTGAATTTCCTGCATCAGTAAGGATAACATCACCGGTTGAGTTAACACTTAGGAATTTTCCATTGCCTGCTACTGCTGTTGATGAAGAATTAAGCTGAGTAAATCTTAAGCCTGAGTTTCCAACTGTACCATGGTTTATTTCTAGTTTATTGTTTGCTGTTGTTGTTCCAATACCGACCTTGCCATCATAATTAATTATCATCCTCTCCGTACTAAGGGTTGAAAATGAGATTGCTGCTGCTCCGCCAGCACCGGGTGCGTTAAAGTTAAATCCTACCTCGTTCGTTCCACCTACAACAAATGATGAAAGTATAAGTCCTCTTTCAGACACAGTACCTCCAAATCTTGCTATTTCATTGTTAGATAATCCAGAGAGAACTTCAAGTTTGGTAGCAGGGCTAGTTGTTCCAATACCGACATTGCCATTGCTTGTCACCCTTACTTTTTCAGTGTTGTTTGTTCTAATAATAAGATCTTTATTGTCAGTAGTACCTATGAAGTTAATAGTTGGATTTGTTCCCGCATTTCCTAAAAAACTCCATGCAGAAGTTAAACTACCTGCATCGGTAAGGATAACATCACCAGTTGAGTTAACACTCAAGAATTTCCCATTGCCAATTGTTGTTGGTGACATAGAGTTGAGTTGAGTGAATCTTAATCCGGAATTCCCTGCTGTACCATGGTTTATTTCAAGTTTACTATTGGGGTTTAATGTTCCAATACCAATATAACCACTCCCATTAATAATTAACCTTTTTGTACTATTTGTGGAGAACTCAAGATTGTTATTGCCGTATACTGCCATGCCTAAGTTTGATGAAACACCACTATTAATACTTGCCCCAGAGCCAATGATACCAAGGTTTGTTCCGTTGGTTTTAAACATTAGGTAATTATTGTTGGCATTTATAGGGTTTATTGAAAGTGAGCCAGTTGTTGAGATATCTCCAACTGTTACTAATTTATGTGAAGGAACGCCTCCTCCACAACCACTTATGGGGGTTACTTTTATTATACCTGAAGTAGCAGTTGAACTATAATTTACGACAATGTTGTTGCTTTTTGAATTAGAAGTAATTGTTGCACCATTTGGAACTTCCCAATTATATTCGCTTGCACCTGTTACGCTTGAAATGGAGTAAGTGATTCCGTTTGCCCCTGGGTTAACAGCATTAAGGCCTGTTATTATTCCTGCTGAGGTTTGGGTACTAATTGTAACAGGTAAATATGCAGGCTGAGCGTTTCCTCCTGAAACACTTATATTACCAGATACTGCAGAAGAATTGTAGTTGACAGTGATACTGTTAGAACCAGTTCCAGATGCTATATACGCACCATAAGGCACCGTCCATGTATAGTTAGTTACACCATAGACTATTGGTACTGAATAAACTACTCCTTTTGTTCCAGCACAAATATTGCTATTTCCACTTATTGGCCCAATTGTAAGTTGGGGATTTACAGTAACAAATAATTTACTGGGGTTCCCTGATCCGCATTTATTTTGTACAGATACAGATATATTTCCAGAGACTGCTGTTTGAGAAAAATTTACAAGAATAGTATTTGTATTTTGCCCATTGCTGATTGTTGCTCCACTAGGTACACTCCAAATATATCCGGTGGATCCAGGAACAGGTGTTGCATAATAATTTAATTGGGCTCCTCTATATACAATGTTACTTCCCGTTATTGAATTAACCGAAAGAACACCATCACCAGTTACTTCTTTACTATTTGTTAGCACCTGTCCATTTGATAAGGTAACTGTTACTGTGATTGTAAAATCACTTTGTGTATCACTAGGGTTAACTATCATGTATTCTAAACCTTGTTCTTCATCAAAATAAGGACGTCCATCATAACTGTCAAGGCTCCATACGATGGAGGTAACACTTGGGGCCGGCTCTGTCTCCCAATTTAAATGAATTGTATATACCTCAGGACCACCATCCCAGCAAAAAGTAGATGAGCCCTCAATGGTTACTGAATTTACTTGAGCATTTGCATATTGAAATTTCAGTGAAAAGATAAATGCAAATAATAGCACAATTAAGAATCTGTATGGATTTCTCATAGTAAAATGTTTATTTAGGTCTGGTTATTTTCACTATTCTATTTTTGAGAATAAAATATTTAGTTAAATATTTGCTTTTACTAAATTATTATCAAAGTTTACTTAGCAGCATTATTGCTCTTAATAGTAAATAACTGCAAAAAAATATATAATTGGATAAGAAAAATAATTTTTAGAAATTATTAATTGTATTATAAAAGTATAAAAAATAAATAAATAATTCCAAGAGATAGGGTTGTTTAGTTTTGTTAAATATATATTAAACATTATATCGTTTATAAGGCATTGTTTTTAGAGTTAACTTGTAATTGTATAACTTACAAGCCAACTCAGTTTGTGCCTTTGCTGTTTATTGGTAAACTTTTTTTTGTCACCAAGGCTCGAAAATACCTATAGGTTCGATGAAGTCAATTTAATTTTTTTTATATGATTATCCCTAATTATGGCTATTCCTTTGAATTTTACGAAATTATTCTGATGACAGGTTTTCTTCGGATCCTGTCTAGAAATTTCAAGGTAAAATGACTCTTTCAGGTCTAAAGACTCTGAAAGGTCATTTCATAGTATTATCGTTTAAGCATCCTTATGGATACTCATTTACTTTTAATATTAGATGCTTCACTCCGTTCAGCATGACAAAAGATACCTAATTATTAGGTATTGAATTCCAATTACCACTCTTAGAACGAACTGGCATTAAATAGTCTTCAGGGGAGATAAAATAGGATGAGCACGGCAATAAGGACAGGTATATATAAATAAAAAACTTTCTCAAGTAGAACGAACTACTTAAGAAAGTTAGGCCATACAACCTTTAATAATTTAACTTCTAGCTACTTCTGTTGAGTTTTTAACAACTTGGCTGTATGCAGGGCATGTTTTCTTTTGGCATGAACTGAAAACAGCAGCAACAACAACCAGAACTAGTAATACAGCAAAAAATTTCTTCATTGATTTCATCGAATTACAATTTTGAGAGTCCAGTGCTAAGTTATTTAAAAATTGGTAAACCACAAAAAGTTACCCTTTATTATTTTGAGCCTTAACACTTGTGCTTGCATAAGCAGGGCATGAGTGTTTCATACACGAGGCCATTCCCAGCAACATCGTTGCTAGAAATACAATTGCAAGTAATCGTCTCTTCATATTCATCATTTTTTAGTTGCACAGTTACAAAATCTGTTCCCAAAATCTGCAATAATTATATACAACAAAAGTATTCAAATATATGTTCGATTTTTTTTTGAAAAGGAGATATAAATCACCAATGAAAAAAACTCATAGACTAATAAACGAGATGTAAACTCGATGAAAGTTGAAGATTTGCAGGTTTTTAATGTAATAATCGGTTTGACGAAATGTGCTTCAGATGGATTCAATAGCTATTTTCTATAGATGAAGAGTCTCATGTCCTTAACAAAAAAACCTGCCAGCAAAATACTGACAGGTTTTTTAGATTATCTAGAAGAAGTTGATTACTGTTTAATCATCTTCTTAGTTGATTTTTCGCCTTTATCGCTGACGAACGTTACAAAGTACATGCCCTTGTTAAGTTCTCCTGTGCTGATAAAGTTAGTTTGGTTAACAACCTCGTTTCTTACAACTTGACCAGTAATGCTTGTAATAACTATGCGTTTAACATTTGCAGAACCCTCAAACCTAATTTCGTTTGTGAATGGGTTAGGATAAACGGTTAGGTTATCGTTGAAGTTATCTTCAATACCAGTTGTAATATCAACGATGTCGCCAGCACTACGTGGGTTAAGTTCATAAGTTTGAACCGAATTGTAATAGTTGTCAAATAGTACACCTGTGATTCTGTACTGATGGGTGGCTATTAAAGCTAAATCGGCATACAAACCTTTGTAGATTTTTAAGTCACCAGTTCCATCATTAACAGTATAGCTACCATTAGCACCACCCGCAGCACAAGTTGCAAGATTAACTTTTATCAATACACCCTCGTACATTTCATCGTTAGCGGCAAGAGTTGTAACTTCAGTTACAGCAGGTAACGAACCTTGTCCATTTATGGTTACGCCATTCTCAACAGGAACAAGCTCAGTTAGCTTATTATACTCGTTAACAGTTGCGGTTATATTTACATTATCCAATATGCTAACTGGGGTTGGTGTGTAAACATAAATACCATTCCAAGCACCTGCGGCATCTTGAATAGTAAAGCCTACTTGAGCACCACCTGTAGAAGCATATTTAATAGCAGTTACAACGCCACTTGTTTTAACGTATTCATCCATGTAAGGGCTATTGCCAGATGGATCTGCCGTAGTTTGAATTTGAGCAATTGTATAAGTAGGTATTGTAGCAGTTGTAACCTGTTTCATCTCAACACTTGAAACGTTTGGTGTAGCCTGTTTATCTTCGGCAACAAAGTAAAAATCGTATGCTGTGTTGTCAGTAAGACCAGTTACATTAACAGTGTACTCAGTATTTGCAGCAACTGCATCAATTATAGTTCCTTGTGCTTTAATTTCAGCAACGGTTGGAGCAGTTGCATCTTTTGCAACTTTGTGGAAATAAACAAAACCTATCTCATCAATTTTTACCTTAACATCTAATGTGAATGGTTCAACATTTTCAAGAACTGGGTATCCACTAATAAACGAAGGTGCGATAACATCAGAATCAATACCTGTTCCGCTAACAGCAATATTTTTGGTAGTAACATCACCATTTTCAATGGTAATATTAGCACTGTATGCTTGAATAGCAGCAGGATGGAATTTAACATAAATAGATGTTGGAGCAACAATACCTGATGCAGGGGTCAACGAAATTGGGCTTTCAGAAACAAAGTTTGCACCTGATTGTTTTGAAATCTCAAACCCTGCAGGAGCTGTAATAACTATATCACTTGAAAGGTATACTCCACTTACAGTAAATAATTGTTCACCCGCACCTATCGTACCCGAAACAATATTTCCAAAGTCAGGTAAGGTATTAACATCAGTAGTCATTGTAGGCTCTGGTAAATACATGTTATGAGAACCTAAATATGAGAACTCATCTTTTGGATACACAATCCACTCAGAGTTTTCTTCGGTAGTACCTGCTGAAGTTGTCCAGTCAGTGTTCCCTTTAGTAGCTGTTGGTTTACGAATAATAGTATGGTCTACTGAAGCAGCAGTAGTTCCAGCAATATCAAAACTTGTAGCTGTAGTTATTTCAATACCAAATACATCAATAAGGTCTGTGCCTTTAAATAACCCTAAAGCGTCATTCCCATTGAAACTGGTAACATTTGAACCGTCGGCAGGGTAGGTTGGGCTGATTAAATCACCTTTGTCTTTAATGGTTTGTGATGCATTAGCATTGTAAATTACGTATACATCTCCTGCAGCAAGAGTGCCAGAAAGAGGAAGTGAGCATGTAGCACTTTCACCTGTTGAGTTTTTACCAAAACCAGCACCATTAGTTGAGATTTTAATTGTATAAGCGCTCAAATCAACAGCAGCGTTTGTTGGATTATAAATCTCAATGGCTTTATTATTACTGCTTCCTTCAACATATTCAGAGAAGAACAATTCTTTTTCAGTATTATCAATTCTAAATACTATTGAATAAGTTTTGGTATCACCATTTTCAGCAGTTACTAAAACAGTTGCTGTACGTGCAGCCACATCACCGCTTAAATCGGTTACTTGTGTTATTGATGTAATCGTTGCATCAGCATTGTTTTTGGTAGCTGTAACATTTGGAATTGATGAGCCAAAAGGTAATGATACAAAATACTTAATAATATTTGCATCAAAACCTGTAACGGTAGTGCCATTATATTGAAGATCGCTTAACGTAGCATCAGTACTCTTAACAACAGTAAATACAATTGTGTAAACTTTTGAGATGTTTACATCTTCAGCAGTTACAGTTATTGTAGCAGTACGTTCAGCGAGCGTTCCTTTAAGGTTGGTTGCATCAACAACATTTACACTTGCTCCTGCAAAGTTTTTAGTTGCTACGATAGTTGGAATTGAACTTCCGTAAGGCAATTCAACATTGTAGTTTAAGGTTGCAGGATCGAATGAAGGCACTTGAGTCGTATTGTATTTTAAGTCACTCAATGTTGCATCGCCTGATTTTACATAGAATATAACATTGTATGTTTTTTTTGTGACATTATCCTGAGCAGTAACCTCAATTGTTGTAGTTCTTTCAGCAAGAGTTCCTACTAGATTTGTTGCAGCTGTTACCTGTGCATTTGCCAAAGGATCATTGGTTGTTGCTGTAACTGTTGGAACAACAGTAGTGTTAGCTGCTAACGAAATGTTATAGGTTAATGTTAAAGGATTAAAGGTTGCAATGGCAACACCATCAACCTTGATTTCGGTTAAAGTTGCATCGGTACCAGGAACAGCAACATTAAACTCAATTGTATATGTTTTCTTTGAGTTATCCTGAGCCGTTACCTCAATACTGGTTGTTCTATCTGCTGCAGTTGCGCTAGTTACATCTGTTGCATTAGTAACAACGGCTGTTGCTGTTGCATGATTTGTGGTTGCTGTAACAGCAGGAGTTGCAGTTGTTCCAACGGGTAATTCGTAGGTGTAAGCAGTTGTTGTAGATACAAAACCAGAAATTGTTGTGCCTTCCACTTTCAAATCCGATAGGGTGTTGTCAGTGTTAGCAGGTGTAACGCTAAAGACAACGGTGTAAGTTGTTTCTGCAATACCATCTTCGGCAGTTACCACTACAGTAGCTGTACGTTCTGCTTCTGTGGCAGTAATGCTTGTTGCTTGAGTAATTGCAACATTTGCATTAGCATCAGTAGCGGTTGCTGTAACAGCTGGTACAACTGTTGAACCAAATGGAAGTTCTACGTTATAGGTTAAAGTTGCAGCATCAAAACTAGGAACAGAGGTTGCATCGTATTTTAAACTGCTAAGTGAAGAAACAGTAGCTGGTGCAATTCTTGTAATAGTATAAGTTTTAGTTGTAGTACCATCCTGTGCTGTAACAATAAGTTTATACCCAGTTTGTAGATCAGTAGCAACAGTTGTTCCGTTGGTTTCGTATGTTTCAAATGTAGCACCAGTTGCAGGAGTGATATTTCCTTCAAAAGTTGCTAGGTTGTGAGCATATGGAATGTTTGTAATGGTTTCAGCTCCATTGTCAACAGTATAAACTGTAGATGAAATTGTTGCATCTGAACTAGGAGCAACAGTTACTGTAACAGTGTATAATTGAGTTGTACCGTCTTGAGCAGTAACAGTATAATCAACAGGGTTTGTGAAATCTGTTGTAGCACCACTTGCAGGTGAAATCGTTGCATATTTCGAAACGGTAATTGTTGGAGCAAGAGTTGTTACGTCTGTGCCATTTGCGACCTCAATTGAAACAGTGTGATTTACGCCATTAATTGTTGCAGCACCAGTTTGACTAGCAAGAGTAAATGTTAATAAATCTTTAGCACTGCTCTTTACTTTATGCCATCCAATATAATTAAAATCATCTTGAGGATAAATTGTCCATTGAGAGTTTTCAACTGTTGTTCCTGACGAAGCAGCCCAATCAGTAGACCCAAAAGTTACAGCATCTTTACGTACTAAAGTGAACTCTGACGTTGCTCCTGCGCCACCAGCTACAGACCAGTTTGTTCCAGGATCTCCAGTGGTTAAACCAATAACATCAATTAGTACATCATTTTTAAAAAGGCCAACAGCATCATCGCCGTTGAAATAAACTATTAATCCTGTATCATCAATCAAATCGGCTACTGCCTTAATGCTAGCATTAGCGCTTGCATGAGCAATAACATATACTTTACCGGGCTCTAGAGTTCCTGTAAGAGGAAGAATTGTACTAAAATCAGCACCGTTAGAACCTTTCTTTAAACTGTATTGTGTCAAATCAACAGTTGACCCTGTTGGATTGTAAATCTCAATAGCTTTATTATTGCTTAATCCTTCAATATATTCTGAGATGAATAGTTCAGCAGGAGGTGCAGCATTTAAAGTGATTGTATATGTTTTTTTAGTAGTTCCATCCTGAGCTGTAACAATAACTTTATATCCACTTGCCAAATCAGTTGCTACATCTGTACCATTAGCTTGGTAAGTATCAAATGTTGCATCAGTAGCTGGTGTTAGATTGGCTTCAAATGTAGCTAAGGTTTCATTATATGGAATATTTGTAATTGTTTCAGTACCATTATCAACGGTATATGTCCCAGATGAAATAGTTGCATCAGTACTTGGTGCTTTATTTGTAACAGTTACAACCCAATCTAAGGTCGAAGCATCTTCGGCAGTTACGGTGTATGTTACATCGCTAGTAAAATCGTTTGGAGTTGTTCCGCTAACCTGATCGGTTGCTCCTACCTTTACAGTTGAATTTGGTGAATGAGTAAAAGTAGCTATAAGACCATTTCTGTTTATTCCATAACCAACTTCAATGGCAATAGTATGAGCTGTGCCATCGATTGTTGCGGCTCCTGTTTGCTCAGCAAAAGAAAAGGTAAGAATATCTTTTTCGCTACTCAGGGTAACCAGTTTTGTAATGGTATAGGTTTTTTTTGTAGTACCATCTTCAGCAGTAACAATAACCTTATAACCAGTTTGTAAATCAGTTGCAATAGTAGTTCCATCTGATTCGTATGTCTCAAATGATGCTAATGCTGCAGGGGTTATATTCGCTTCAAAGGTAGCAAGGGTTTCAGATGCTGGCACATCGGTGATTGTTTCAGCACCATTATCAACGGTATATGTTCCTGATGTAATAGTTGCATCTGTGCTTAAAGCAACAGTTGTCTCATCAATTTTAACAGGACTCGCTTGTAAGTTTGGAGTTCCATCCTCCGCAACAACATAAATATCATAATCGGTACCTGGTGTTAAACCAGTAATATTACTTGTGAAATCAGTTGTAGCAGTAGTAATTGACTTGTTTCCAGCAAAAAGCGCAGCTCCACCACCATTAGCAGTACCCGCTTTAACTTCAGCTGCAGTTGGTGCTACAGCATCATTAGCAAGAACAACATAATATGCAGTTCCTGCTTCGCTCATATTATAAACTAGGTCGAAGCTCGTTTTAGCAAGGTTGGCAGTTTTTGGATAGGTTAATGTCCAAGTTGGAGCAGTAACATCAGCCTCGGTTAATCCATTTCCTGATGATTCGTCTGAATAGTTAAACGCTTTATCTACTGTGTAAACTTTATAATAATATGTCATTCCGGTTGATAAACCATTATCTGTAAAAGAAGTTCCTGTTCCGATATAACAAACCGTACCCTGATTTACAACGGTGAAAGTATTCCCAACGGCATAAATTCCATTCTGATTTGGATCGTCAGTTGCATCAGGGTTTACGGCATAACGAACTACAACATAACCCCCGCCATCAACATCTGCGGCAGCAAGCCAGCTAACATCTAACGAATTTGATGTTGCGTTATTAACTGTTACTGCTCCTGGTGTGCTAGGAATTGTTTCGTCTAATGTTCCACTATAAATAACAACGTCATCGATGTCAAATTCTGCAGTTTTTGCTGCTGTAGATTCTTTAATACTTATTACAGCAAAGCCGGAAGCATTTGCTGTAACGGTAACTTGAGCGGAGTATTTTGTCCAATTACTTTGATTTTGAGCAGTGTTATAAGCCCCATAAACGTATGCTCCTCCACTTATACCGCCTCTTATGTCTCCATAATTTGTGGCACCATCATTGTTTTTATCTCCTCTATAGAAAAATTGAATAGTATGCTGTCCAGCAGTAATATTTGCACTTGCAGGTCCACGAAGGGTCATGTGTGTTGTACTAGTCATGGAGATGGTAGCATATTTAGGGCCAGATCTTCCATTAGTTGTATTGAGTGTAGCTGTTAATCCTGCAGCACTTCTATACCATTCAGTTGGGTTAGAGGTTGTTCCCCAAGGTCCAATTTGGCCTTCAAACCCTCCATCTTGACTTGGGTATGCTCCAATAATTTGTTGCCCCCAACTCACTTTTCCTGCTATAAGCAGCATTGCGGTAAGGGCGGTTGTTTTGAGTAAATGTTTAAAATTCATAGGCGTTTATGTTTAGTTAATATTTTGGGATTTCGCAGTGTGTCTATATTTTAAGTCCTTTGCAAAATTAAATTGTTTGGAGTTTAAGGGTGTTAAGTTAGGGTTAAATTTTAGACGAAACTAAGGTGTTTTTTCAATCTTATAAACAAGTTATTAGTTCAGCAAAAAGATAAAAAAAAGGAGCGATAAACAGAAAAATAGCCTATAGAAATGCGATGATTGTGCGTATTATTTTGCGCAAGCTATTTTTAGCTATATATGTATTATCTATATTGTTTCAAGGGTAAGAACCTGTAATTATAATTAATTGTAATAAGAGCACTTGTTAAGGCTATTAATTATACACGGTTTTGGCAGGTGTTAAATTTACCTTAGATTTGCTTTTAAATCAAAAATTGGTTAATAAATGTACAATATAATAGCTAACTCTCCATTTTTCAGAGGATTGACACCGCAAGATGTAGAGGCGATTCTAAATAAAATTTCTCATTCAGTTAAATCATTCTCTAAAGGACAAACCATTGCTCAACGCGAGGAGGAGGTGAACAACCTATGCATTGTGGTTGCTGGTAGCGTAAAAGGTGAGATGGTGGACTTTTCTGGTAAAATTCTGAAAATTGAAGAGATGTACGCTCCGCACCCAATTGCGCATGCATTCTTATTCGGAGAGCGAAATCGATACCCTGTTGATGTTATTGCTTTAGAGGATTGTAAAATACTGTTCATTCCTAAACCCGATGTAATTAGGATGTTGCAACACAACGATGTAATTCTTAAGAACTACCTTAACGCTATTTCTAATCGAGCACAGTTTTTATCGAATAAGCTGTGGTTCTTATCGTTCAGAACTATCAAAGAAAAGGTTGCGCATTACCTTTTAAACCTTTCGCGAAGCGAAACCGGGAAAAATATTATGCTTCCGAAGTCGCATCAGGAGTTAGCAGAGTTTTTTGGGGTTACACGCCCATCATTGGCTAGGGTTTTTGCTGAGATGCAAGATGAAGGAATAATAACCGTAGATCGCCGTGCGATATCTATCATTAATAGGAATAAACTTGTTGAGATGATTAAGTAAGTTGATAAGATGATAGGTCAATAAGCTGATAAGTCATTTAAGAACCAATGATTCACGAAAATTTACTTACTTTACATCATATAAAATTATTGAATGAAGGCTCTAATTCTAGCAGGAGGAAAAGGTACTCGTTTGGGCGAAAAAACACAACTTACGCCTAAGCCAATGCTGCTAATAGGCGAGAAGCCCGTTTTGCAGCATCAGGTTGAACTTTTTAAGAGCTACGGAATTACCGATATAACTTTTTTGGTAAATCACCTAAGCGAATCCATAGTTGAGCACTTTGGAGATGGGAGCGCGCTAGGTGTCAGGATATCTTATTACAATGAGCGTGAACCACTAGGAACAGCAGGCGGGTTAAAGGATTTAGAGGGGATTTTATCGGAAGATTTTATTCTCCTTTACGGCGATGTTATGCTAAATATGGATTTAAGCCGTTTGTTAGATTTTCATCAGGCAAAAAATAGCGAGTGCACGGTTGTTGTTCACCCCAATGATCATCCGCAGGATAGTGATTTGGTTGAGATAGATGATAGTAGGCGAGTTACTGAGTTTCATTCTAAACCTCATGCTGAAGGGAAATTTTATAGAAATCTCGTAAATGCTGGACTTTACGTTATGAGTCCATCAATTCTTCGTTATATAAAAAGGGGTAAGAAGGCTGATTTCGGGCACGATATTTTCCCTAATATCTGCAGAAAGATAAATATGTTTGGCTACAATACAGCCGAATATTTAAAGGATATGGGTACTCCGGCAA
This sequence comes from Bacteroidales bacterium, assembly GCA_003531155.1. Lineage (GTDB taxonomy): Bacteria > Bacteroidota > Bacteroidia > Bacteroidales > Tenuifilaceae > UBA8529. The sequence continues at coordinate 32,102 of DQHR01000078.1, forward strand.
GGCTCGAAAAGGTAACCTCCGATTATTTGTCGGGTAGAATTGAAAGATCTAGCTATAAATACAAACGAGCATGTATATTCCTCGACCGTGATGGAGTTATAAATGAAGATACTGATCTGATTTCGCGCCACGAGGATTTAAATATTTTTGAGTTTGTTCCAGAGGCAATTAAGCGAATAAATCAATCGGAATACCTTTCAGTAGTTATTACCAATCAGAGTGTTGTGGCTCGAAACCTTTGCAGTTATGATGAAGTAAAGGTTATTCACAATAAAATGGAAGCGCTGCTAGGTGAGCAAGGTGCATATTTAACAGGAATCTATTTTTGCCCTCACCATCCTGATGGCGGTTTCCCGGGCGAGAATGTGAATTATAAAGTTAACTGCTCTTGTCGTAAACCAAAACCGGGCATGCTGCTCGAAGCTGCAAAGGAGTTCAATATCAATTTGCAAAAATCGTGGATGGTTGGCGACTCCGATAGGGACATAAAGGCTGGTCGTGCTGCAGGTTGTAAAACAATTGCTGTTCGCACTGGAAGGAGCACGCATACTAGCAAACTTTATCCCGATTACTGGTTTGAGGACTTAACCGAGGCTGTTTCGTTTATTCTTGGCAACCCTTACCAAAAAGTAGTTGAAAAAGTTGATAAGCATGTTGTGAAAAATGGCGTAAAGCCATTTGTAATTGCAGTTGGGGGTAGGGCTCGTTCAGGGAAGAGTTCGCTGAGCAAAAATATTGAGCAATGGTTTGAGGGGCAAGGGAAAAAGGTACTTCATGTTGAACTCGATAAGTGGATTTTACCTCAGACGCAAAGGGGGAATGCAAAAAATGTTTTCGATAGATATCAAATCCCATTGCTAACAAAGGATCTGCAATCGCTTATTAAAGGTAAAAAGGTTACAGCACCCGGATATACAATTGATCCAATGGCTGTGCATGAGCCTGTGACATATGATCCATCTGGCTTTGAGATAATAATTCTTGATGGAGTTGTTGCTCTCTCAATGCCTGAAATAAGGGAATTAACACACCAGAAATTGTTTGTTAAGATTGATTCAGAGTTGCATAAACAAAGATTCTTTGACTATTATCATTGGCGCGGAAAAACCGAAAGTGAGATTTTCTATCTGTTTGAATCGCGTTTAAAGGATGAGAATAAGTTAATAGATATGGATATTGATTATGCAGATATAGTAATTTAATTATCTAACCACAATGGGCACCAAGGACACACTAAGGAATGTTTACTCTGTGAAACTCTGTGTGAACTCCGCGTCCTCTGTGTTATAAAAAGTAAAAAGTTATTGAATGATAATTACCCGAACACCATTTAGGATAAGCTTTGTAGGCGGCGGCTCCGATTTACGGGAGTTTTACTCCAAGCATCAGGGTGCTGTGCTTAGCACATCCATCAATAAATATATGTATATCTCATCTCATCGATTTTTCGAGGAGGATAAGATAAGAGCAAAATACTCAATTACCGAAACCGTTGAGAATATCGAGGAGCTTAAGCACGATATTATTCGTGAGGCCCTTAAGATGGTTAAGATTAAGGGTGGTGTTGAGATTAGCTCAATTGCCGATATCCCTGCCGGAACAGGAATGGGCTCGTCATCGGCATTTACTGTTGGTTTACTACACAACCTTAATGCAATAAAACGAGAATACGTTTCGAAGGAGATGCTTGCAGAGGCAGCTTGTCGTATGGAGATTGATGTGCTCAAAGAACCTATTGGTAAACAGGATCAGTATGCTGCTGCATTTGGAGGTTTGAATATCTTTAGATTCAATGCAAACGAAACGGTTACCGTTGAGCCGCTTTACCTAAAGCAAGATGTTTATCAGCAGCTACAGGATAACCTTGTGCTATTTTACATTGGAAATGCTCGTAAAGCATCCGATATTCTTGTTGAGCAGAAGGATAATATGGCTAAGGCCGATAAGTTCTCTGTTTTAAAGGATATGGTTGCCCTCGTTGATGCTTTAAAAGATGTGCTTTACAAGGGAACAATCGATGAATTTGGGTTGTTACTGCATCAGAACTGGATGCTTAAACAGCGTTTGGCTTCCAAAATTAGTAACGATAATATATCGGAACTTTATCAGCTAGGAATTAAGAACGGTGCTACTGGCGGAAAACTTCTTGGTGCAGGTGGTGGTGGATTTATGCTATTCTACTGCCCTAAGGAAAAACAAGCAGCGTTAATAAAAGCAATGCCGGCAAGGCATTTCGATTTTAAATTTGACTTAGAAGGAACAAAATTAATTTACTTTGGCGATGAGTGGGCTTAAACACTATAATGATTATTTCAAACAGGTAAGCGATGTGCTAGCTAAGATTGATGCTTCGCAATTAGAATCAGTTGCAAATGCAATTGTAGAATGCTATAAGCGCGATGGCATGATTTACGTTTTTGGAAACGGAGGAAGTTCTGCTACCGCATCACATGTGGCGGGCGATTACTTAAAAGCTATTACTCTTGGCATGGATAAGCGATTAAAAATTATCTGCTTAAGCGATAATACTCCCGGCTTAATGGCTATTGCCAATGATATGTCGTACGATGATATTTTTGTTGAACAGCTTAAGAGTTTCATCAAACCCGGTGATTTGGCCATAGGTATCTCGGGAAGTGGTAATTCTGAGAATGTGCTTCGCGCATTGAAATTAGCTAAGGAACGGAACGTTGAAACTATTTGTTTGGTTGGTTTCTCTGGGGGTAAGGCAAAATCGATGGTTGATATTTGCGTTCACATCCCAGTTAACGATATGGAAATGACAGAAGATTTACATCTTCTTTGCTTTCATGCAATAAAACAGCAACTAATCAAAACCATCAACACAACCCAGACTGGCATGGGTGATAAGTACGATGCTAGGATGAAAGAGTGCTAAACTAGTTGTCAGTGTTTGGTTGACAGTGGACAGTAATTGTTCTAAATTTCATGTAAAATGTCATCCTGAGCACCCGCCTGCCAAGGCGTAGCAACGGACAGGCAGCGAAGAATCTAAATATCTGTAATTATAGATGCTTCAGCATGACAAAAGTTATTGTGAACGGTCAAATGGCCGATTAACCTACACTAATGATTTATCCCTTCTAAGTATTAGCAGTTGAACAAAGTTGGCTATAAACCCACTTCCATAACCACCAAACTGAGTAAATACAGCAATTATAGATAGAGCCCCAACTTTGGGGCTTTTGTTTTTTATGGTTGAGTCAACGAAAATTGCAGCAATGTATATTGCTAACATTATTGACCATGCTGTAAATAGTTTTGTGCTGAATAATGGGGTAATGATGAGTAACAGAATTGCCATTAAAAAGAATGCAGGAAAGAAGTGGGTTATTTTTAACTCCTTTGGATATAGCTTGTAAATGTTAATACGAGCCGCGCCAAACCTGAAAACCTGACGAAAAAACGCTTTGAAAGTCGTTCTTCGTTTGTGATAAACGTAAGCTTCGGGGATTAGCCCAGTTTTAAAACCCATACTAATTATTCGTATGCTAAACTCAATATCTTCGGCGCATTTTAGCGATGAGTAGCCATTGGTTTTTTCAAAAACAGTTCTCGATATTCCCATGTTAAATCCACGTGGATGGAACTGTCCAACATGATTCTTCTTACCCCGTATACCTCCAGTTGTTAGTATTGAGGTCATTGAATAGCTGATGGCTTTTTGAAGCGGAGTAAACGATTCATCAGCAGCATCTGGTCCTCCAAAAGCATCAAAACTATTTGCTTTTAGCCCTTTCAGAACATTGTTTAGATACTCTTCAGGGAGAACGCAATCCGAATCTAAAAAGATAAAGTATTGCCCTTTTGCATGTTGACAACCAAGGTTTCTTGAGTCGCTAATGCCAAGGTAGGGTCTGTGCAGATGTTGTACATCCAACCTCGATTTGTAGTCTTCGATAATTGGAACCAGCTTCTCATCGGGCGTGCCATCTGCAAGGATTAGCTCAAAATCTTTGTTGGTTTGCTTGGTAAGGCTTGCCATCAGCTCATCANNGCATCAACCTCGTCGGGACGGTTGAATGTAGGGACTATTATGGAGAGGTATGGAGTGCTCATTTTAGTTGACAGTTGACAGTTTTAAGTTGACAGTTTATTATATGGTAGTTAGTCGTTTTATTTAAGTCTGATATCTGATGTCTAGTGTCTGAAGTCTAAATTAATTCTATTAAACTAGGTAAATCGCTTGGTGTAAGGATTCCTGTTAATGGGCTATTGGGTTGACCATTGATTGTTATTAGAACTGCCTGTAAGTAATTTCCTCTCTTCATCGAATTTTTGAATTGCCCTACAATTGAAACAATATCAGTATTCTCACTTACAATGGTGTAATCATTTGGATCTGCAAATGGGATAACCGTTTCTATAAGAGCATTCTGAAAGTTTGCTGGTTTTGAAATGATCCAGCGCGAAAGCGTTTTTGCAGTGATAAGGCAAATAATGCGATTTTTATCAACCACTGGGCATCGCATAAAACCTTTGTTTGCAAATGTTTCGAGCATCTCCATTATAGGAGTTTGGGGTGTCGCGAAAAAGGGCTTGCCTTTCATCACAGTTGAAACCCTTGGCGGATTATATAATAGGTTTCTAATTCTCCTAATTTCGGCAATTACATCATTATGGGGTTCTGCGATAATAAAATTCTCTCTTCGGGTATGGGTTATTGCATTGCGAAGCTGGGCATATTCCCTTAAATCATTTGCATACTGATGTAGAATAGGATTGATATTGCGCGCTTTGCGTAATAGTTCGGAAAAATTTGAGTGATAAGTATCCCCGCTAATCTCCTTTAGTTTCAATTCAATCTCAGTAAACAGATCTATAAATACTTCGGAGTTGGGTCGGTTATCTGATTGCATTCTATTCAGTTTTAAAGTGATAAAAGTAGTAAAAAAGGAATGAATGCTGTATCGAGAGAAACCTTTTTCGAATTGACTAAAATATAACAATTCCTTATGTAGGTGTATACTTAAGTTATAGTTAACGAATCTTATATATAGGTTGTCGTGCAGAGCGGAGTCAAATCATCTATTTTAGATTTCAACTAAGTTTGGTATATTACAATTTAATGGAAACTCTAAAGGACAATATGCTTTTAGATAATCGATGTAATCTTACTTGCAATCTGTGTTGCTCCATCTCCGCCAATGAAAGCCATCATTCCTTTTCGAATGCCCTCGGCAAGGTTTTGTAAATCAGATTTAGTGATTCTCTCCTCTGTCAAACCAAGTTTTGATGTTTGAGTCTTCAGAACGCTTCGAGCTACAAAATCGCCAACCAACGGGATTAGTAAAGCGTAAATTTTTTGAGCGTATGGATTATTGTAGGTTATCATGGTTTGTCTTAATTAAATTCTTTTACTAAATCCCTTTGGTATAGCCCAGATAGGGCAATGAGTAAGTAGCCCAAGTGCCATGCAGCATCAATCATATTGCCGCTTTCGTATTTTCCCTGCCAGCTTAGGTATGAGTAAAGTAAATCGGCAAAAGAGAAACATAAAAAGCCAATTGCAAGGTATTTCCACGGTCTTGAAATTATCCCTCGGCCAAATAAACTGGTAATATACATCAGTATTGCCGCAGGAATAACAAGGAATATGTCTCCTATTGGGTAGAATAGGTAAAAGAAAGTTTGAATTCCATTTGTTTCAGGATCATTAATTATTGGGATTAAAAGAAAATATGATACGACTGAAAAGAGAACTAGATATAAAAGTATCAGCATAACATAAATTCGAGTATTCCCAAGCGGAAAACCGCTCCTTTTGTAATTAACGAACATTATTGCAAGTCCAATGAATAATGGTATATACCCGATGCACCAAAAATAATCAGCTATTGAAGGGAATGTGTCATTCATATTCAAACCTTCAATAATTTCAAGAATGCCATATAACGTTTCGGCAACGAATGAAAGAAGTATTCCCAAAAAAATCATAAACCATGAGATTTTTGTGAGATCGAGCCCTTTGAACCCTTTGTATGCTATAAACAAGCAAATTACTGCAATAAACGAGCATATAACTGGCAGTATGTCGCTAACATATAGTAACATAGTGTCATTGAATCCTCCTAAGTAAAAGACTAAGTTAATTGCTAGCAATATTCCAGTGATATACCATAATAGTTTGGTTGATTTCATTTTCGATAGCCCTCCTGATTCAAAAATGTTTAGTAAGTACCACGATTGAAATTAATGAGCCGAAGTTAATAAGATTAATGTGTTGAAACTTTTGGAGAACAGTGATTTAGATCATCTTTTTATAAGATTATTGAATTCAATGGTGCTTATGAAAAAAAATGAAATAAATAAAAAAAACTTTTAGTTGTAACATATGTTACATTCTATGCTGAGAGGTTGCCATATGTTTGTATCGAAAATCAGACGCTAGATTTTAGACATCAGATTTAAGATAAACACAAAGCACTAGAAACTAAAAACTTTAAAATATGAAAAGAGATATTATCAAAATCGACCGCGACAAGTGTACCGGATGTGGGCTTTGTGTTACTGGTTGCCACGAGGGTGCTTTACAAATTGTTGACGGCAAAGCCGTAATGATTAGCGAGCTGATGTGCGATGGCCTTGGTGCATGTATTGGCGAATGCCCCGAGGGAGCAATCGAAATCGAATCGCGCGAAGCAGCTGCTTACGATGAGGTTTTAACTCTTTCGAAAATGGTTGAGAATGGTAAAAACACTGTTATTGCTCACCTTAAACACTTAAAGGATCATGCACAGAAAGAATATATGCGCCAAGGCGTTGAGTGGATGCTTGCTAATAGAGATAAGATTCCATTCGAAGTAGACGAAGTGATTCAAGCAGTTCATGGTCACAATCCTGGAGCAATGAAAAACCCACAACCACAACAACAACCAAAACAAATATTTACTGCTATGCCAAATCATAATCATGGACATGGTGGCGCCTGTGGCTGCCCCGGTTCAGCAGAACGTTCTTTTGAAAAACCACAAGCAGCACCAAATATGGTATCTGCACAGTCGGAGTTAACTCACTGGCCTATTCAGATGCACTTAATCAACCCTTACGCACCTCACTTTAAAGGTTCAAACCTTCTACTTGCAGCCGACTGCGTAGCATTCTCGTTGGGTGCATTCCATAGCGATTATCTAAAAGGTAAAACTTTAACCATTGCTTGTCCAAAGCTCGATTCTAACAAGGAATCGTATGTTGAAAAAATCACTGCATTGATTGAAGAGGGCGGCATTGATACCCTAACCATCATGAAAATGGAAGTTCCTTGCTGCGGTGGATTAGTCCAACTCGCCAAAATGGCTGCCGATAAAGCAACTCGTAAAGTGCCTATTAAGGTTACAACAGTTGGGCTTCAGGGAGATATTTTGGAAAGTTCATGGGTATGATAAAAAGTAGACGGTATTAAGTAGCCAGTAGAGTGTATTTGGCTACTGTCTACTAACTACTTGCTACTAAAAATATAATCAATTAATAGTAATAAACTTAAAACTAACAATTAACAACTAAAACGATCAATTACAATGAGCATGTTTTGTTATCAATGTCAAGAAGCAGCCAAAGGAACAGGTTGCACAGGTTCAAAGGGTGTATGTGGAATTAGCGATGAGGTAATACACCTTCAAGATTTATTCGTTCATCTTTTAAAAGGTGTTTCGTATTATGCTTTAGAAGCAAAGAAAAGTGGCGTGGATTATGCAAATGCAGATGTATTTGTAACCGAAGGGTTATTCACAACCATTACCAATGCCAACTTCTCAAAAGATGTTTTTGTTAAAAAGGTAAAAGAGACTATCGCGCTTCGCGAAACAATTAAGGCAAACTTGCAAAAAGCAGGTGTTAAGGTTGATCTTACATCAAAGGAATTTTACACTTGGGATGAGCAAAACGATGAAAAAATCGTTGCAAAAGCATTCACAATCGATAGTAAGATTGATGCTCCAAACGAGGATATTCGTTCGCTACGAGCGCTTACTCTTTACGGTGTTAAAGGCTTAGCTGCTTATATTCTACATGCTCACAACTTAGGATTTGAAGATAAATCGTTATATACCTTCTTACAAGAGGCTCTTGTAAAACTTACAAACGACAATCTTTCTGTTGAGGAGAATATTGCTCTTGTAATGGAGACTGGTAAGCATGGTGTTACCGCAATGGCTTTACTTGATAAAGCAAACACAACTTCGTACGGTAATCCTGAGATAACCAAAGTAAACATTGGTGTTCGTAATAATCCTGGCATCCTTATCAGCGGTCACGACCTAAAGGATATGGAAGAGCTTCTTGCTCAAACCGATGGAACTGGCGTTGATGTTTACACTCACAGCGAGATGTTACCCGCAAACTATTACCCAGCATTCAAAAAGTACAAACATTTTGTAGGTAACTATGGCGGTGCTTGGTGGAGCCAGAAAGAGGAGTTTGAGAAATTCAATGGTCCAATTCTTTTCACTACCAACTGTATCGTTCCTCCAAGTTCTACATCTACCTATAAAGATAGAGTATTCACAACTGGTGCAGCTGGTTACCCCGGTAGCAAGCATATAGCCGAGCGTGAAGTAGGTAAACAAAAAGATTTCTCAGAGATAATTGCTTTAGCAAAAACTTGCCAATCTCCAATCGAAATTGAGAAAGGTGAGATTATCGGTGGATTTGCTCACGCACAAGTATTTGCACTTGCCGATAAGGTTGTTGATGCTGTTAAGAGTGGAGCTATTCGCAAATTCATTGTAATGGCTGGTTNNAAGGATCGCGAGTACTATACCGATTTTGCTCAAAAACTTCCAAGCGATACTGTTATTCTAACCGCTGGTTGCGCTAAGTACCGCTACAATAAATTAGCATTAGGCGATATTGGTGGTATCCCACGCGTTCTTGATGCTGGCCAGTGTAATGATTCTTACTCATTGGCAGTTATCGCACTTAAGCTGAAAGAAGTGTTTGNNTACAACATTGCTTGGTACGAGCAAAAGGCTGTGATAGTTCTACTTGCGCTCCTTCATTTGGGCGTAAAAAATATTCACCTCGGCCCAACATTGCCAGCATTCTTATCGCCAAATGTGGCAAAAGTATTAGTTGATACTTTCGGAATAGCAGGTATTACTACTGTTGACGAGGATATTAAGTTATTAGTAGGTTAATAATCAATAATGTCATTCTGAGCGAAAGCGAAGAAACCCTTAATGGTTCGGCGAAGCCAATCTAATAGGAAGAGATCCTTCTTTCCGTTCAGGATGACAAATCAACATAACTGTATTTGTCATTCTGAGCAAAGCGAAGAATTTAATAAGAAGAGATACATCATTTCGTTCAGGATGACATTAAAAACCATAAAATTATGAATATCATTAATGAGTTTCCAAAAGGCAAACAATTCCGCTTTACTAACGAGGTTGAGTATTCAAGCGGAGGAATTGTAAGCAAAAATGTGCTAAAGCGACCTACAGGGAATATCTCTGTTTTTGCTTTTGATAAAGGCGAAGGCCTTAGCGAGCACACCGCTCCATTCGATGCAATGGTTCAAGTTCTAGATGGTAAGGTAAAGATTACCATTGGCGGTGAACCTCACGATTTAGAGGTTGGTGAATCCATTATTATGCCTGCAAATATCTCGCATGCCTTGCATGCTGTTGAGAGGTTTAAAATGTTGCTTACGATGATTAAAGAGTAATTAACTTGAAGATTTTTCGATTTGATATAATATTTCGCCCCTACAGGGCTTTAGTTTTTGATTAATATTTATTACAAATATTATCGCGGCGATGCCGCTTAGAAAAAGCTGCAGAGCAGCAAAATATTTGTAATCATAATAAACAAAAAATGGCTAAGCTGCATAGCAGCGTAATATTGATTTGTATCCTTACCTATAGGACAATAGCAAATCTGAAAATAAAAATATAAGATAACTAAAAACTGTCAACTGTCAACCAAAATGAGCCGCCTTTATAAGTTTTTGAAGAAATATCATAAATGGCTAGCAATAGTATTTACGCTATTCTTCATCTTTTTTGCCCTTTCGGGCATTGTGCTAAACCACCGCTCGTTAATTGGTGGCGTTGATATTAATCGTAAATGGTTGCCCAATAGCTACGAGCTTAAAAATTGGAANNGGAAGTGTAGAGTTAGGCAAGGATTCGATTCTCTTTTACGGTGGGGCAGGAGTGTGGCTTGCTGACTCATCGCTCAAGAAGTGGACTCCATTTATGAAAGGCTTCCCCGTTGGCTCCGACCGAAGGAAAATATTCGATTTAGCTAAAACGCCCAGTGGCGATTGTTTTGCTGCAACTCGTTATGGGTTATATCGATATTCGAGTACAGAGCATAAATGGGTAAAACAGCACTTTTTCGAGGACGACGAGTTTGTAACAGGACTTGAGGTTGCAAAAAATAACCTTTATGTCTTAACCCGAAATCATCTCTATAGCGCAACCCTCAATAATCCTAATTTAAACTTTAGCAAGGTTGAACTTATTCCACCTCAAGGTTTAAGCCCTCGGATAAGCATATTCCGTTTGTTCTGGGTTATTCATAGTGGCGAAGTCCTTGGTATGGCAGGCCGTTTAGTGGTCGACTTAGGCGGATTGATGCTTTTGTTTTTGAGCATCACTGGGTTAATCTATTTTATCTTTCCTAAAATTATTAAGCGAGTAAAAGCTTNNATAAGTTCTCATTCAACTGGCATCTAAAGGTTGGGATTTACGCATCTGCATTACTGCTTATTGTAAGTTTTACAGGAATTTTCTTGCGACCTCCATTCATTATACTTGTTGCAAATGGTGGTGTAAATTTAAAATCCGACCCTAAAACTATTTCTGAAGTATTTTGGACTGATAAACTTCGCGATATCAAGTACGATGCACAGCGCGATATCTACCTTTTAGGAACATCTGATGGAGTTTTCTATAGCCGTTCGGCTTTTTCTGCTCCGTTAGAGCAGTTCTCAGTTGAACCTCCAATTAGCATTATGGGCATTAACGTTTTCGAAATACTCGAAAATGGCAATTACCTTGTTGGTAGTTTTAGCGGAGCCTACTATTGGAATCCCTACACTGGCGTTGTTGTAAACTACTTTACAGGACAGCCTGTTCAGGCTGAATCAGGATTGTCCTCTCCATTCGGAAGTTTTGCCATCGCTGGTTATTCAAAAGTCGCAGGAAATGAATATTTCTTCGATTACGACAAAGGTTTGATAGCAAAAGAAACTGTTCCAGCCTTTGATATGCCTCAAAATGTTAAGGATTCATTCCCATTCCCATTGTGGAATTTGGCACAAGAAGTGCACACTTGTCGTATCTATTCGCCATTGATTGGCTTATTCTACATTCTAATTGTTCCTTTGGCTGGGATCTCCCTATTCTTTGTCACCATAACTGGTGCTTGGATGTGGTTAATGAAGAGGAGACGTCAGAATTCAGACAACAGACAACCAATAACTTAATAACTCAATAACCAATAACCATGCACATAAAAACTCTAGAAACTGCCGAAAAAGTTCCTTTTAATCTCGATGGACGCAAGATGTTCACCAATGAAAAGGTTGAACTCGTTCATCTAACATTGAAACCAAGCGAAGAGATTGCCTTACATGCAAATCCTTTTGATGTAATATTCTTTATTCTCGATGGCGAAGGCGAAATTCTTTTCGAGAGCGAAAAGTTAAAGGTGTTGCCTAACACATCAATCTATATTGAGAAGGACAAGCAGCGAGGCATGAGGAATGGTAGCAATTCAATATTTAGGGTCTTAGTTGTTAAGGTTTACTAAGCATTTTAGGCACTCTAGGCGCTCCAAGTACTTTAGTCACTTTTATATATAAATCACAATATCAATTATTGTTTAACCTAAATTAATGATCATGAACATAAAAAAACTTTGGATTGGCTTTATCATCGTAATGGTGGGCTGCTTTTCCGTTCTAGTAATTTTTGGATACGAAATATACCTTCAAAAGCCACCTATTCCCGATAAAGTGATAAGCGAGAGTGGTGAGCAAATATTTACCGCTCAAGAAATAATGGATGGACAAAGCGTTTGGCAATCGATTGGAGGGCAAGAGGTAGGTACCGTTTGGGGACATGGCTCTTATGTAGCACCCGATTGGTCAGCCGATTGGCTTCACCGCGAAGCAGTTTTTATTCTGAATGCTCTTGCAATGGAGAAAGATTCATCAGCATACGATAAATTATCTCCTGAGCGTCAAGCTTACTTAAAAGCATTGCTTCAAAAAGATTTGCGAACAAATCGCTACGATGATGCTTCGAAATCACTTGTGATTTCTGACTTACGCGCAAAAGCAATCAAGTCGAATGCCGAGTACTACAGAAATCTTTTTACAAATGGTAAAGAGCAAGCAAAAGAGCGTGTTGCTTACGCAATTCCCGAAAATACTATCAAGAACAATGAGAGCATGCAAAAGATGAATGCTTTCTTCTTCTGGACAGCGTGGGCTTGCGTTACTGAGCGTCCCGGTAAAGATATTACCTACACAAGTAATTGGCCTGGTGATGATTTAGTTGGGAATCACCCAACAGGTAAGCACCTATTCTGGACAATGTTTAGTATCGTGTTGTTACTTCTTGGTGTTGGTTTACTTGGATTCTACTATGCTAAAGATCAGGATAATGATGCGCATAAATTACAATACCCCGATAACGATCCTCTTATAAATCTTCAGGCGACACCTTCAATGAAGGCAACACTTAAATACTTTTGGATTGTCACTGGATTAATACTACTTCAAGTAATAACTGGTATAGTAACCGCGCACTATGGCGTTGAAGGAAATGGTTTCTTTGGACTTAAGCTGGATTCAATTCTTCCATACTCAATTTCACGTACGTGGCACGTTCAATTAGCGATTTTCTGGATTGCAACTGCTTGGCTGGCGACAGGATTGTTTATAGCACCTGCGGTTTCAGGTTATGAACCAAAATATCAAAGGCTAGGTGTAAACGTTTTATTTGGCGCATTGCTAATAGTTGTTCTAGGCTCAATGGCAGGTGAATGGTTAGGTATAATGCAAAAGTTAGGTTTAGTACAAAACTTCTACTTTGGCCATTCAGGTTACGAGTATATCGATTTAGGTAAATTCTGGCAGATTTTATTGTTTGGTGGATTATTGATATGGCTATTCTTAATGATTCGTGCCTTGTTACCTGCATTAAAAGTAAAATCTGAAAGTAGGAATTTGTTGATTCTATTCACCATCTCATCAATTGCCATTGCTGCCTTTTATGGTGCCGCTTTGATGATTGGTCGTCAAACACACTTATCAGTTGCTGAATACTGGCGTTGGTGGGTTGTTCACCTTTGGGTTGAAGGATTCTTCGAGGTGTTTGCAACCACAGTTATAGCATTTGTATTGGTAAAACTTGGATTGTTAAATATCAAGAGGGCCACTATGGGTTCGCTGTTTGCAACAATCATCTACTTACTAGGAGGTATAATCGGAACATTCCATCACCTATACTTTGCAGGTGTTCCAATGTCGATAATTGCATTAGGTGCTTCGTTCAGCGCATTGGAGGTTGTTCCGCTTGTTCTAATTGGAGCAGAGGCTTGGCACAATTACAAGCTAACCAAATCAACCCCTTGGATGGTTAAGTACAAATGGGCAATTTACAGCTTCATTGCTGTTGCATTCTGGAACTTAGTGGGAGCAGGTGTTTTTGGATTCCTAATTAATCCTCCTCTTGCCTTGTACTACATGCAAGGGTTGAATACTACTCCTGTTCACGGACATACTGCTCTATTTGGGGTTTATGGTATGCTTGGAATTGGTTTGATGCTATTTTCTTTACGCGGAATGACTATTAAAGATGATTGGAACGAAAAGGTAATCAAATTCTCGTTCTGGTGCTTCCAAATAGGTTTAACATTAATGGTGATGATAAGCATTTTGCCTGTGGGCATTAAACAAACCATTGCTTCGGTAGATCATGGTTTATGGTATGCCCGATCAATGGAGTTTATGCAAGAACCCGGTATGCAAACCCTAAGATGGTTACGCATAATTGGCGATACTATTTTTGCCTTTGGCAGTGTTGGGCTTGTTTACTTTGTTGTAGGGTTAAAGACTGGATGGTCGTTAAAGAAATAGTAATAATTAACATGAGTAAACTTCTTTAATTTGAATTGCACCTCAAATATTGAATACATCATTTGAGGTGCAGTTTCTTTACCGGGGCAATTGAATTATCGCCATTGTTCCGCTTTCAGGTGAAGAGATTAGTTCAATACTGCCTCCGTGTAAGCGAATAATCTCACGCGAAAGGCTTAATCCAATTCCCGAGCCTTCCTTTTTGGTGGTGAAGAATGGTGTAAACACTTTATCCAGATTCTCTGGTTCAATACCAGAACCATTGTCTTTAACGCTTATTTCTAATAAACCTGCGTCATTAATCTCTGCAGAAAGTTTTATTTCACCTTCATTTGCCGATGCCTCAATAGCATTTGTTATAAGATTGATTAATACTTGATTCATCAGCGATTCATCTATGTCAGCAGTAAGATTAGACGGAATGATTGCCGCATTTATCTTTATCTTTTTTGCAAGCGCATCTGGTTGCTTTAGAACCGTAATGACTTGAAACAAATCGCTAATTGAGATTAAATGTTTAATCGGTTGTGGAATCCGGGTTAATCTTCGGTATGATTCAACGAACTTCATTAGGCCTTCTGCCCGTTTATGCATAGCATTTAATGCGAGTAGCGTATTTTCGATATCGGTTGAGGTGATTGCTGATGGGTTAATTGCATCACCGTTTTTATTGTAAAGCTGTATAAGAGTATTTAACAGCGATTTTATAGGTGAAACCGAATTCATTATTTCGTGGTTAATCACTCTTATGAGTTTGTTATAAGATGAAATTTCCTCATCGGAGAGTTGGTTGGTTATATCGACTAAGGTTACCAATCGAATGGGTTTCTTATCAAGTACAATTAGGCTGGTTTGTCCAAGCAACTTCATCGTTCTCGATCTACGTTGAATATCAATTTTAATAGGACTTGATTCGACATCAGCATCAAATAGCATCGAAATGGATGGATGTCTATTGATCAGCGTTTGTAAGTTTTTAGGATTTGTTACATCAAGAAGTTGCTCCGCTGCAGCATTAAATAGAATAATCTTTCCATTAGAATCGAAAGAAATTACCGAAGTATTTATTCTTTCAAGCGTAAAATGAAAATATTGATGTTCGATTTCCTTTGCAATGTTAGCATCTTTAATTGTTTTAATAATCCCATCGATACTCTGTTTTAGCTGGTTGAACGATTCCCCTTTTTGCTCATCAGGAATAGAATCGAGACTTTTTATTGCCATAAGGGCATTAGCAATCTTTGTATTTGTAATGTTTGCATAAATTATAAGGTTGATTATTGCTAGTACAAAGATTATTCCCAGAGTATATTTGGCAACTGTAAGGTATTGCTGGTTAAGCGACCATATAAATGCCAATGCCGATAAGGCTATTAGCAAACTGTATAGGGTAATCCTAAAGGAGAATCTATTGTAAACCATAACGTTCAATTTTGTTGTAAAGAGTTTTACGGGTTACTCCCAAATCTCTAGCAGCTTTAGTCATATTTCCCATATTTCGTTCAATAGCCTTTGTAATCACCATTTTCTCATTCTCAATCAGGTTTAACGAAAGTACCTCTTGCTGTTGCTGTAAGTTTTCAGAAACGCTCATAAAATCGTCTATTTGTAGAACTTTACTAGAAGCAAGAATTACTGCTTTCTCAACAGCGTGCTCAAGTTGCCTTATGTTGCCTGGCCATGGATGCTGGTAAAGTTTTTTCTCGGCATTGGGCGATAGCTTAAGGTTAACCTTATTGTACTTTTTGCCATTGATATCTATAAAATGGTTGATTAATGGAATAATATCTTCCCTGCGGTTTCGTAAAGGCGGAACTTCAACCTGTATAGTATTAATTCTATAAAGCAAATCTTCCCTAAAAAGTCCTTTCGATACAACTTGATGAATCGATGCATTTGTGGCCGAAATTAAACGAATGTCAATCTCAATCTCTGCTGATGAACCTACTCTTGTTACCCTTCTATTTTGTAAGGTTGACAGTAGTTTTGCCTGATTTGGCATTGGTAGGTTACCAATCTCATCCAGAAATAAAGTGCCGCCATTAGCAAGTTCAAAACGTCCTATTTTATTGTCTCGGGCATCGGTGAACGCGCCTTTAACATGCCCGAATAGTTCCGACTCAAAAAGGTTTGGATTAATTGCTCCCAAATCAACTGCGATAAACGCTTCGTTTTTTCGTTTTGAGCGATTGTGAATTTCTCTAGCAATTAGCTCCTTCCCAGTTCCATTTTCCCCAAGAATCAAAACATTTGCATCAGTTTCTGAAACTTTATTTACCAGTTCCATTACCTTAGCCATTGCAGGCGATTCGAAAACTATATTTACTGGATTTGAGGAGATATGTTGCTTAAGACTACTGTTTTTGCTTCTTAGGTTTGTTGCTTCAACCTTTGATTTTCGTAGGTTCTTTGCCTTTAGTGCCGAAGCATAAAGTTTGCTATCGTCCCAGGGCTTTTCAATAAAATCAGCCGCTCCTTGTTGGATTCCCTTAACAGCAAGTTCAATGTCGGCGTATGCTGTAATAAGAATCACTGATACATCGGCATCAATCTCAAGAATTCTCGAAAGCCAGTATAATCCCTCGTTTCCTGTGTTTATTCCTGTTTCGAAGTTCATATCGAGGATTATAACATCGAAGTTTTTATCACTTATTAAAGAAAGAACATTGGCCGGATTCTTTTCAGTCATGATTGTATCGAAAAGGGATTGCAACGATAGTTTTATCGCTAAAAGTATCTCTTCGTTATCATCAATAATAAGTAACTTGCCCTTTACATTTTCCATGTTTGAAACATTATTAATCAAAAGTATATAAAATATACACCTAGTGTATAAAAAGTAAACATATTTTTATTAAGTGTGTAATTTAAGTATATGATAATCAGGTATAAAATTTTTGGTATAGGATTGGTTTTACCATAATAAATTATAAAATTAATTAGCCATGGTAGGACACTATTTAAAATTCTTTTTAAGAGATTTAGTTAGGAATAGGCTTTACGCATTTATAAACTTAACAGGATTAGTAATTGGGTTAGCGTTAACCTTTCTGCTTTTGCTTTATGTAGTTCATGAGTTAACCTATGATAGAGCAAATAAAAAGTATGATAGGATTTATCGAGTTACCTCGCATGAAACTTATCTTGATAGAATGGTGAGTAATACTCCTTATCCTTTAGCATCAAAGTTAAAACAAATGTTTCCCGAGATTGAGGAGGTTGCAACGGTTACTAATCAAGTGTTTCCTCTTGTAAAAATTGGAGAAGAGTATGTTAAAGTTCCCGATTTTTGTTCTGCCAATAATAGTATTCTAAAAATACTAACGATTCCATTTGTTGAAAGCAATGGCTCGGATCCGCTTGAAAAACAGGGAACAGTTATCCTTAGCAAACTCTGGGCCGAGAAAATTTTTGGAAAGGAAAATCCAATTGGCAAATCCATCACTTTAAAATTAGGTTCTGATACCTATGTGTTAACTGTAACTGCTTTAATGGAGCAATTTGCTACAAATCGAACTTTTATTCCTAGTATGATTGCTAATATTGAATTTGGCCTTTCAGCAATTGTTAAATCAATTAACTATTCAGATACTTCAGTTGTTCGGGATGCTAACCATTATCGTACTTCATTTGATGAGTGGTGGTTTACTACATACATCCTTCTACGTGGTGGCACTGACTATAAGGAGTTGGAAAAAAAGATTGATGCTGTTAAGGCTGAATTTCAACCTACAAGGTTTTATAAGCACGATTTCATTTTACAGCCAATGAAGGAGTTTCACTTTAGTAAAATTAATTATGTGGATGATAATTTTGATAAAGGCATAAAATCGAATATCTACGTTTATTCAGGTGTAGGCCTACTAATTCTTTTAATCGCAATATCAAACTATTTAATTCTTTCATTAGCTCGTTCAACAACAAGGCTAAAAGAGTATGGAGTTCGAAAAATAACAGGAGGTACCGGTCTCGATCTGATGAGGCAGACGATTCGGGAAAGCATGCTATTTGCATTTTTTGCATTTCCATTAGCAATTACACTTGCCGAAATACTTTTACCCTCGGTAAACAATCTATTTGGACTTGAAATGGAAATAAAGTATTCGCAGAATATACCCTTCTTGGTGGGTATGTTTGGTGTGACAATCGTTACAGGGTTAATGTCTTCAGTATATCTAGCAATAGTTGCTTCTAAATCGAATCCAATTGAGATTTTTAAGACAGGTTTTTCAACTAAAATGAGACGTTCAACTTTAATGAAATCTTTGATTGTGATTCAACTTGTCATTTTTATTGTACTGTTAAACTTTGTAATTATTGTTTACAAGCAGATAGATTTTGCTCGCGAAAAATCGCCTGGATTCAATATGGAGAATCTTGTTTCGGTTATTGTAAAGCATGATTCAGGTAAAAATTTTTATAAAGTGTTTAAAGATATTCTACTTACAAATCCAGATGTAATTGGAGTTACAGGAACAATGTGGGAATTACCCAGCAATTATAGGATGGATGTTAGCAACTCTTTACAGGGCAAACCAGAAACCGATATTAAGGCCGATGGACTCTTTGTCGATTATAGTTTCACCGATGTGCTTGGTATTCCGATAGTAAAAGGTCAATCGTTTAACGAATCAATGGATATGAATGAATATCCGGTAATTGCTAATAAGGCTTTTGTTGATAAAATGCAACTTACCGATCCTGTTGGAACGAAGTTATCATGGGGTAAGATTGTTGGCGTGGTGGATAATTTTCAAATCCATTCTTTACATAGAGAAATAGGACCTACTCTTCTATTTTATAACTTAAATAGCGTGAGGTGCGCTATTGTGAGGATAAAACCAAAAAAAGCAATTGAGGTAGTTGACTTTATCAAAAAGAAGTGGAAAGAATTGTCGCCCGAGCAATCTGCTAGAATTACTTTCTTTGATGAAAGTCTAGAAAAACTTTACAGCGAGGAGAAGCGTTTTAGAACTATCGTTCTTCTTTTTACCATTACCTCTATATTTATCGCGGGCATGGGACTGTTTGGTTTAGCAATGTTTATAACAAAGCGAAGAACAAAAGAAATTGGAATTAGAAAGGTGTTGGGTGCTCGGACTGGCTCAATAGTAAGATTGATAATAAATGAATTCTTGGTTTTAGTGCTTATTGCTGGTGTTGTATCAATTCCAATAACCATTTACTTTGTCGATAAATGGCTGTCAGGCTTTGCATACCACATATCACCTAAGGTAATTTACTTTGTTTTCTCAACGCTAATTGCAGCCGCAATTGTTGTAGTTACCCTATTGCTGCAAACGTTAAAGGCCGCAAAAGCAAATCCTGTTGAGTCGTTAAGGTATGAATGATTAATTTGTGGAATGAAATGAATATAAGGAGTAATGGATAATTTGGATTCAACCTTTCATTACTCCTTTTGTTTTATGAGTAGTTGATAGCGTTTCTACACCAACTATTTAGCCATACTTAATCAATTGGCTCCCATAGTTGAATTTTGTTTCCTTCTGCATCTAGTATATGGACAAATTTACCATAATCGTATGCTTCAATTTTGTCTACAATCGTTACACCTTCCTTTTTTAATTCCTCAACAAGTGCTTCCAAGTTTTCAACCCGGTAGTTGATCATAAAATCCTTTTCTGAAGGCTCAAAGTAGTTCGTAGTTTCAGGAAACGGAGTCCATTGTGTTTGCGCTTTCTTTTTGCTATCCTCACCTTCATACCACTCAAACGTTGCACCATATGGGTTTGTCTCAAGACCAAGGTGTTTTTTATACCATTCTGTCATTTTTTTTGGGTCTTTGCATTTAAAAAAAATGCCCCCAATACCTGTTACCCTTTTCATTTTATTGTTGTTATTTATTATCGTTGATTTGAAAGCGAAACCAAGAAAAAAGGTTGTCGCAAGTGCCAAAGTTATTAATATCGTTTTTTTCATGAGTCGTTTTTTTGTTGATGAACGGAGGTTTTCGGAATAGATAATAATTTTTTGATCACATATGCTCCCTAATCACAGATCTGAGCAAACAAGGGAATATTTTTATTAAAATTTCAGTTCAAGTATTTCGCCCGGTAAACCGTCAAAATTCTTAAATTCTTTTGACGTAAATCCATTATTTGTCAAAATTTT
This sequence comes from Bacteroidales bacterium, assembly GCA_003531155.1. Lineage (GTDB taxonomy): Bacteria > Bacteroidota > Bacteroidia > Bacteroidales > Tenuifilaceae > UBA8529. The sequence goes on from DQHR01000078.1 coordinate 52,347, forward strand.
CCGTGATGGCAGATTATTCGGATCAATGATTGCAAAAATCCGCTTAAGTGAAGCTTGACTTTTGCCTATTTCAATCAATTGCTTACTCACCTTACTCGCAATGCCTTTTCCCCAGTGCTCGGGCAAAAGCATATATCCAAGTTCTGCTTCTTTACGATTATTCTTTTTTATTTCCAATTTTGCCAATCCTAAAAATTCGTTGGTCTCAATATTTAGAATCTTGAAGCTTCCATAGTTCGGCTCAAGGTTATTGTTCTCAATTAGTTTTTCGAAATTATTTTTGGCTTCTTCTGATTTAATCGCTTTTCCTGTGATCATTTTCATCACTTTTTCGTTGTTTACCAACTGAAAATAATACGGAAAATCATCCGGAGTGAACTTTTCTATTTTTATTTCCATTTTTTACTTTTCCTTTCTGCCGGTTTGTTTATAATAATATGGAAACCAACTTTTGGATATACTGAGGAATTGATTTTGAAGTGTTTTCTTATCACAATTACAGAAATAGTTGCGGGTTGATGTACTTGATATGTGGTCAAATATCAATATTTTACAATAACTGGTTAGTGTTTAAGTTTTCATCCTGTTTTTTCGTTAAATAAAATTATTAGCAAGTTTATTTTATTTATCGTCTAACCCTTTCCCGTTGAGTATTTTCTGGAAACATTTTTCTATTCTTGCTTTTCGTGTTTTAGATTGCTTTGTAGAAGAAAAATAAAGCAAATAACCTCTTTGGCGTCCCGGTGTCAGTGCTTCAAAAGCAGTTTTCAATTCAGGTATGTCTTTTAATGCGTTTTTTAATTCTTCAGGCATGTTGTATTCGGTTGTCTTTTTTAGCATTACCCTCAATCCTGCTTTCTCGACTTCAATGGCTTCTCGAATATATGCTTTCAAAATAAATTCATTTTTCACTATGTCTTGCGTTCGTGTGAACCTTATCTGACGTGATGCCTGTACATTCTCTGTCTGTTGGACTAAAATACCTTCTGTATCCTTTAACAATGCCCCTTTCATAAACAACAAAGCACAGTAGTCTTTAAATCCATGTATTAGAACGATGTTGCTATTCTGAAAGGTGTAACACGGGCAGCCCCATTTCAATTCTTCTGTCAGACCACAGTCGAGAGCGAGCGCTCTCAATTCTTCATATTCTCCCTGCCACTTTGTGGCTTTTGTGAAAAACCAGTCAACTTTAGGGTTCATAGCGTTCAAATTTTAGAATTAATTTTTCTATCAGCTGGTCTGAAATACCATGATAGAATGATAAATATGGTCTGAAAAAGTGGCCCCAAAATTGCTTTTCCGCCATCGCCGATTGCCAAATGCGAAATTAAAGCACCAGTCATTAAAAAGAAGAACCCAGCATACGCCCATTCCTTTAACAGTCTTTGTTTGGGAATTAAAATGGCAATTACCCCAAGTATTTTCCATACTCCAATAATGTACATGAAATACAATGGATAGCCAACATGGGCAATTAATTCATCCATATCTTTCACATGGAGTAGTTGAGATATACCACTTGCCAACATGCCAAAGGACAAAAGAACTGTTGATGTCCAATAAATAATAGTATTAATCTTTTTCATCTTTATCCTATTTTAAATTGTTTGCTACTTCTTGTAATCTGTTATGAGCCATATTTATGCCGTATGTAAAAGGTAATTTTAGATTTTCGTCCCTGTGTTTCACCGATTGATATACAGTATGTATAGTAAGTTTGCTGGTGTTGTCTGTGAGTTTTTCAAATTGTATAAACTCAAGTTGTACACCAAAAGGCATATTTTCAAACTCAAAAGTTCGGATGATTTTCAGATTCAAAACAATATCATGGATCGTCCCATTAAACCTGTGTTTATTTCCTTTTGGGTCGGTTGTTTCAAAAAGGTAACTACCATGTTTTTTATTTTCGAGTTTCAAAACTTTTGTTCCCATCCAGTGCTCTACAATTTCAGGCTCTACATACGCTTTAAAAAGTAATTCCAACGGCAATTCAAATTCTCTTGTTATTAACAAATCTTGTTTTCCGTCTTCAGCAATGACTTTAGTTTTTTGTTCCATGTCTTCTATTGTTGTTTTTTCATAATATTTTCCAGTTTATTAAACCTGTCGTCCCACATAGTGCGGAATGGTTCGATAAAGTCGGCTATTTCTTTCATCTTTTCCGGGCTGAAATGATAATATATTTCTCTGCCTTGTTGTTCCTGTTTCAGTAATTCACATTCAGTAAGAATTTGTAAATGTTTTGAAACTGTGGGTCGTGCTGTGTCAAAATTTGAAGCAATAGCTCCTGCTGTCATCGACTGTGAAGCCAGCAGCAGAAGTATTGCTCTTCTTGTTGGGTCTGCTATTGCTTGAAATACGTCTCGCCTTAAATTCATAATGTAGTTATTTGGCTACAAATATAAATGTAGTTATTTAACTACGCAAATATTTTATGTTTTTTTTGAAATATAAATGTGGAATATAAAGAATATGTTTTAAACTTTTCTGTCAATATCCTGATTGCTTGTTGTGTTTTTGGGTTTGGCTCTACTGAAGTTTCCTGCATTCTGTTGAAACTGTTGTCTTGAGCCTCGTTAGTAAAACGAGCAAAAAGAGTGAAAATTTCAAAGCCATCATCAGTATGACACGCTGTTCGTGCTAGAATGCTCTATCTTTCAAACATTTTCACAGCATTTTTATGCATTAGAATTTCAACTAAATCTATTGCATCGCTCAATGTAATCCATTTTTCTATTACCAGTTCCGTTAATGCTTCAGCAATCCCTTTGCGGGCAACAAATGCATGCCCTATTAAATTTTCAACTATCTTGTCATCACCTCCAAATGTGAAGATTTTATTGTTTGGTACTGTAAGTATGAATTTTTTCAGAAAGTCTTTTGCGGCTAAGGGATTAATAGACCAAGACCAGCACATATCAATGTATGCATTCGAATAGTTTTTTGCTAAAGAGAGCATTTCCTCATAATGAGGGTAGCATAAATGGAAGAAGACAAATTTAGCATTTGGAGCTTGCTTGCATAGCGAAGCACATTCAGATGGATTATCCTTTACCCAGTGCATGTTCATTATATTATTCATGGCCCATTGGCCAGTATGCATTTTTACGGGCAATCCGAATTCAGTTGCTTTGTCAACACAGTACCAAAACAAATGATCTTGAAGTTTCTTTTCTTCCTCGAAATTAAGTGTTTGAGAATTGATTTTACTTAAAAATATTTTTTCAACTTCTTTAGCCTCTATTCTTTCAAAATTAAGTTTTCTAAAGTAAGCGTTCCCGATCTTAACGCCCTTTGCTATTTTACCATATTCAGAAAACCACCAGTCAATTAACGAATGCCAATCTGATAACGTTTTAATCTTAACGTTTTCAGGGACTGAATAGGGTTTTATTGCTACTTGAATTAGCCCATTTAGTGCGATATCATGAGGCAGTAAATCAGGTGATTCACTTTTTTTACAAGCAATTGAAGGGGAGTGTATATGGCAATGCTTAATGTTGGCTATGTCTTGAATGATATGCTTATAAAATCCTTTCTTTCTTGTTTGTTCGTATTGATTTTGTAGTTCTAGAATATTATCATCTGAAATTTCTTCAATGCCGTAAAGTATTTTAATTGTATTTCGAAATACTATGCCTGATGCTGTGTTTTTTAAATATGACCAGTATTCTTTTAAGATTTCCCATTTATTTATTGGATTGACTTGTTTTGAAAACAAACTATCAATTTGTTCCTTTGATATTCCTGCTGAACTCAGGTCGAAGTAAAAATAGTGATTAAGTAATAAAGCCCAATCATCACAGGGAATTATAGGTTCTATGCAATTCAATCGTTCATATTCATCAATCAAATGCTCGTGAGTATCAATGAATGGTGTTTCAAAAACCTTTTTCTCAATTATACTCTTAATATCATTCATCATTTTTAACTATCTAGTGATTTTTATTCATATTAGCGATCATATTCTCACTCTAAATTGTGGTTGGGAATAAGGGATAGTTTCTCTATCCCTTATAAATGAACGAACCAAGGTACGAAGAAATTTAGTTTTAGCATTTCATCCTTTCTTGAATCATATGTTATCTAATGATCATAATGTTATAAATTAATGATTTCGATACGCTGTTTAATCTATAAGCAATTAGTTTTATATATCAAATTTTAATGATTATTCAGCAGTATTAATAGTGTCTGTTTTTGTTGATGTTATGGTTTATGATAATTTAGTTGTAATTTGATTGTTTACATATGGCTCTTGCTCAATAAAATATCAAACAGTTCGATGTTTTAGGAACCAGTTACTAACCTTCTCTTTTTCTTTTTCAACTATGTAATACACAACAGGGATTATGACCATAGAGAGAAACAAGGAACTTGATAATCCACCGATTAATACCCATGCTAGTCCGTTTATCCATGCTGATCCGGGACCAGTTGCCAATGCTATCGGAAGCATGGCAATTATCATCGAGAGAGTTGTCATTAAAATAGGACGTAACCTAACACTAGTTGCTTGGAGCAGTGCATCTGTTGTAGAAAGCCCATCATTTTTAATCTGATTGGTAAAGTCAACTACCAGTATGGCATTTTTTGAAACAAGTCCAATTAGCATGATCAACCCCATAAGAGTTAGTATGCTGAGCGTTTGTCCCGTGAGCGCCAATGCCAGCAAGGCACCAATTATTGCTAAGGGTATTGTAAACAGAACAACAAGTGGATATAAATATGATTGATATAAGGCAACCATAAGAAGGTATACAAAAATTATGGATGCTAGCAGCGCTAAACCCAGACTACCAAATGAATCGGTTTGTGCTTTCAAATCGCCTTCATAGGACAAGGTAACTTCTTTTGGAAAATTGATTTTCGCGAGGCACTCTTTTATATCGTCACCTACATCGCCTAATGCTCGCCCAAATACTTGAGAATACAGAGTTTGGCATTCAACCCGATCATTTCTTTCAATACGTGGGGGTGCGCTATTGTAGCTGATATCAGCAAACTGATCCAAGCGAATTAGCTGTCCGGCATTGTTTACAAACGAAAGTGCAGCAACATTTTTTTCATTTTGCCGGTTGAATTCGTCATATTTTATATTGATATCATATTCATATTCTCCATCACGATATTTTGCATCTTTGTTGCCGCTATAAGCTATTTGCATGGTTGCTCCAACAATATCCATGGTCAATCCATTATCCGCCATCTTTTGTTTATCGATGTTTGTTAGTAATTCAGGATTAGGGTCACCAACAGAGAGTTTTACATCGGATGTGCCTTCTATTTTTTTAACTTCGTTAAGAACAATTTTCGCATATTTAGTTAGAGTGTCGGGGTTGGCACATTTTATAGCNNAATCCGAACCACCAACCGGACTGACTATGCTTGTAACAAATTTAACACCTGAAACCTTTGATGCCAGTTCATTTTTAATTAATTGAGCATATACAGATGCGGTATATTCTCTCTCTTCTTTAGGTGCCAATTTAATGGTGATTTCAGCTTTGTTTGTTCCAGATGAAATATCAACCATGTCTGATGTTCCGCCTATTTGAGATGTTACATTTGTTACTTCAGGCTTTGCAATCACGATTTTCTCCACTTGGCGGGCAACTGAGTTGGTTTGTTCAATAGTAGCATATTTCGGCAATTCCATCTGGATAATAATTTCGCCACGATCTCCCATATCCAGAAATTCTGTACCGATGAATCCTGCAGGGATAAGTGATACAGAGCCTATAAAAAGTATTGTGGTTGCAGTAAGTACAAGTATCTTATGGTTGAATGACCATCTAAGAATATTCTGTAATATCAATGTAAACCTGTTAATAAGTGATTCAAATGAATCGATAAATTGTTTAAAGAAAGAATTGTTTTTCAGGTTTTCCAACTTTGCTATGCGTGAAGCTAATAAAGGTGTTATTGTAAATGACACGAATAAGCTAGTAAGTGTAGCTACTACAATGACTAAGGCAAACTGACGAATAACGGCGGATAAAATATTTTCTGCAAGTGCCATTGGCAAAAACACCGCTACATCTACCAGTGTGATGGATAAAGCTGTGTAGCTAATTTCATTTCGGCCGGTTATAGAAGCTGAGATTTTGTCTTTACCCTTTAGCAGATGTCGGTGGATATTCTCAATAACAACAATTGAATCGTCAACCAGAATACCTATGGATAAAGACAATCCAAGTAATGACATAATATTAAGGGAGAACCCCATTAAATACATCGAGATAAATGTAGTTACGATGGAAGTAGGTATAGCCACCATTACAATAAGGGAGTTACGTAGACTATGTAAGAAAACCAGCATAACCAAAGCAACAAGCAATATGGCAAGGAATAAATCATTTATTACATTATTGGCTGCTTCGAGGGTAAAAACAGACTGATCGCTAAAAATTTCAAACTTGAGGTTTTGCTCTTCATAAATTTGTTCCAGACGAGTAAGTTCTTTTTTTACGTTCTTGCAAACTTCAACTGTATTGGCATCGCCCTGTTTTTTTATCCGCAAACTAATCGTATTAACCCCGTTATGACGATTCAGGTTTTGTATTTCTTTCTTTGAATCACGTACTTCGGCAACATCCTTTAACTGCACCGAGGATATCCCGTTATTATCAGTAATAACAAGGTTTTCTAGATCGGAAATGCTTTTGTATTTACCCGATAATCGTACCTGCAATTGTTGCGAAACGTTTTTAATTTTTCCAGTAGGATAATCGGCATTGGCTGCAATAACTGCTTGTGTAACCTGTAATAAAGAGAGATTGTATTTTTCAAGTTTTGCAGCATTTACATTAACTGATACTTCCCTTTCCTCACCTCCTGTAAGTATGATTTCTCCGACTCCTTTTATCCCATTTATTTCTGGACTTATCCTGTGTTTAACCTGATCGTATAATTGAGTCGGGCTTAAATTTGACGATACTAGGATGTTCATGATTGGAATATCGCTCATGCCAATTTTTGAAATGGTAGGAGCCATGACATCTTTAGGTAATTCAGACTGTATTGAATTGATTTTTCTTTGTACTACATGAATTATGTCATCAACATTGGTTGAAGGTTTGAATTCCATTATAACATACGATATATTCTCCTGCGAAAAAGATTTTATATTATCGATGTTTTCGGTTGTGGAAATAGCATCTTCAATTTTTTTTGATACCGAGTTTTCAACCTCTGATGGAGATGCTCCAGGGTAGATTGTTATAATAGAAATAGTCGGCATTGAAAAATTGGGCAGTAGCTCATAATTTAATTGCTTGTAACTATATATCCCTAAAAATGTTAATGTAACGAAGATTACAACAATTAGCGTCGGGCGTTTTATTGATAATTCTGTTATATTCATGTTTAAAGGTTTTACAGGTTTTGATTATTTAAAACTGCAACAGGAGCATTATTTTCAAGGTTAATCTGACCTGATAGTACTACATATTCGCCTTTGGTAAGGCCGCTTTCAACGATGATAAGACTATCGGTTACTTCAGAGATCACAATTTGACGTAGTTTTGCCTTATTTCCCGAAATAACATAAACCTTCGGGTCAATAATGCTACTTACAAGACAGTTGCGTGGGATAACAAGGCTTCTTTTTTCTGGGGTGTATTTAATATGGATAGTGCCATCTATCCCCGAAAACAAGGGTTTCTCGTTAGAATTGGTTACTTCAGCCTGTACAAGGTAACGTCTTGAGTTATCGGGTTTAACTCCAATTACTTTAATTATACCTTCATAGGATGTTCCTGGGTATAAATCGGTTGTTATCATTACTTTTTGTTCTGTTTTTACCCGAGTAAGATCCTTGGCTGTAAACCATGCATTGAATTTCATTTTCCTAGTATTTATTATATCCGCTACGGAATTACCGACTCCTATAAAACTGCCTCTTTCAAAATATCGCTTACTTACTGTTCCTGCAATCGGAGCTTTTATAAAAGAATCGTTATATTGTTTTTTTAAGATTAGATGGGCATTTTTGGCATTCTGATAAGCAAGTTTTATTTCTTCCAGTTGTTGTGTAGAGACAGATTCTCCCGCTGAAAGATTTTCAAAGCGCCTTAATTCATTCTGTGCTTTTAACCATACTGCTTCCGCAGTTTCTAACTGGTATCCTGTTATTTCATTATCTAAACATGCAATTATTTCACCTTCTGAGATAAAATCCCCTTCATTTATCATATATTTTTCAACTTTCCCTTGAGATTCGGAAATGACTGTCACTTCGCTGAAAGCTTCAAAAACTCCATGATATGAGATGTCAAAATTGACAATCTTATAATCGGTTGTTGCAGTAGTTACTGTGGTCGCAGATTTTGCTTTATTCACCATATCAATATCCTTTTTTTTATCCTGTTTAACATCGTATAGTCTATATGCGATTGCAGATATTGTTATTAAAGCAACAATGTAGATACCTATTTTTTTTGTTTTCATGTTTTCGATTTTTTGATTAAAAATAAAGGGAACGGATTTCACCATTAATTTTTACTATTTCAAGTTCAGAAAGCCTGATTTGCAATAGCGCTTGTAACGAGTTTAGACGCGATGAATTATATTCTGATTGGGCATTCAAAACATCTGTCAGTGATTTTAAACCTTGCTGGTACTGGTTGTTTGTAGCGTTAAAGATTTTTTCGGCAAGTATTGTGTTTTCGTTCAACTTTGATGCTATCATTTTGCTGGAGTTCAGCTTCTGTAAAGCATTTATGTAGTTCAAGTAGGTTTCATTTTTTAAATCTTTCTGAGCTGCAATTGTTTGTTCTAATTCAATTTTGTTTTGATTTACCCTGCTTCTTATATGCCCACTTTCGAAAATTGGGATATTGAGTTTAATTCCAATGAAAGATGTTTTATTCCAGTAGTCATTGTTGTCAAACATGTCAAATTGTTCACGCTGTGCATTGTAACTGAAAACAGCATATCCTGTAAGTGATGGAAGGTGTTCTGCACGTGATAATTTCAGGTTAAGTATTGCTAATTCTTTTTTCTGTTCATATATCAATATATCTGAATTATGATTAAGAGATGAATCTGCTAATACCTTTTGTATACTCTTTATTTCTGTTTTCTCTGTAAGTGTTACCGGTTGACATTGTTCAATGCCAATAAGATACTTTAACATGTTTAACTGCTGATTTCGTTCCGAAATCAGGTTTTCGTTTTCTGCTTCAAGGTTGCTTATGGCTACCAATGCTCTGTCGAGATCAATTTTAGTTATAAGGCCATTGGTATAATGCTGCTTTGAGTATTCGTAAACTTTTTGCAATGCAATGAGATTTGAATCAATAAGTGCAAGACGTAGATTGGATATTTGGAGAATAATATATAACCGGGTAACATTATATGCCAGTTCTTCTTTGCCCTTCTCAAGATTCAAATCTGCGATTTGACAGGATTTCCTGAACAGCTCTAAAGAAGCGAAATAGACTGCACTGTAAATCATCTGACCAGCCTGGATGCCTACATTAAAGTTGTATTTAGTACCCAATTGTACTGGGAGCATGGTACCAGGCTGGCCAAATATATCACCCGATACCATGGTAACAGGTATATTGAAATAATTGTCTATTGATGTAATGCCATTAATTTGAGGAAATCCGTTACTGAGCGCTTCCTTATACTGATAGCGACTTTTTTCAGTCTCATACTGCACTTGCTTTAGCTTAAAGTTGTTTGTAAAGCATAACTTGATACAAGTCTCTAAAGTAAGTACAGTATCTTTTGTTTGTCCTGTTGCTGTTTGCGTTATTGCTATTATTCCTATGAAAAGGATATTCACAATATTTGTCTTTAAACAACTTATTTTCATAATAAACATTTTAAATTTTTATATTAAAATTACAAACCGGGATGTCGGTCTTTATTAGCCCTTAAAAAAACACAGATTTTTACTCTGTGTTAATCCTTCTACAAACCGACATCTCGGTTTGTAGAGGTGTAAAAAAAAATTAAACCTTGATTAGCTGGTATAAATCATTAAACTGATTACGAATATCATTTTCTATATTTCTCTCCAAACTATTATCAAACATTGCCAAAACACCAATGCCATGCATCATTATATGTACATGGTTTGCCAGAGATAGACTATCAATTTCTTTTCTAATTTCACCCTTCTCTTTTGCCTTGTCGATAAATGTTTTAAACATTGCAATTTCATTATTGTGTAATTCGTTAAGGATACTCCCAAACCCTTTGTAATACTTAAGCATATCGAACATTACCATGTATGGATTTATATCTTTGATGTTCAGTTTTAGATCCCCTAACTCACTATTTGTTATTTCTAATAAATGTCCAAAAGTTGATTTTAAATAAGCAGGTACGAATTCATTAAAAGGTAGTTCATAAGGATTACTATTAAAATGCTCATACTCCATCTTAAAAGTGCCTAAAATATATTCATCAATTACTTCGCGATAAAGGAGTTCCTTGCTTGAAAAATGATGATAGAAACCGCCTTTAGATAAGCCAGATACATTTAGTATCTCACTCATAGTTACCTCTATATATGGTTTTTGAATAAAATGGTATAATGCGATAGATAGTATTCTTTCCTTAGTATCATTCATATAAGTAATTTTAACAAACCGACATCTCGGTCTGCAAAAATAAGAAATTTTTTTATATGCAAGAGAAAAAATAAAAAAAGTTTTTTTCCATAAGCATGACAGGCGTCATGTAAAACATTTTTTATGATTGCACTCTAAGTAATAAAAAGCATTGATCGAGATAGATTTCACCTCTTTATATGTCCTTATTAACAATTTGTAGTGAAAAATTAAAGGAAGAGCCAGCTCCAACATTACTATTAACCCAAATTTTTCCATTGTTTTTATCAATAAATTCTTTGCAGAGTATCAAACCAAGTCCCGTTCCTTTCTCTTTTTGTGTATCTGGAGTTGAATTGTTATTATTAATAGTGAATAATTTCTCAATTCTTTCTTGCGATATTCCAACTCCATTATCGATTATTGTTACTGTCAATTCATTATTATTAACAGCTGATAGAATTGTTATTTTGCCTCCATTTTCAGTAAACTTTATGGCATTTGAAAGCAAATTTCTCAATACAGTACTAATCATTTCTTTATCAGCAAAAACTTGAACATTCGAAGATATCCTGTTTTCAATGTCGATAGATTTTTGTTCTGCGGCTGGCTTGATTAAGAAAATCACTTTACCAACAATATTGGAAATATCGAAGTATTCAGGGTTAAAAGGCATTCTGCCAGATTCTAATTGTGACCATGTCATCAGATTGGTTAGCAAATCCATTGCCCTGTTTGACGAATCTAATATGATACTAGCAATTTCATCAATCTTTGTGTAGTTGCTTTTTTTAACTTCTTCAGCCAAATGTTCGCTATACCCAATAATTGAATTGAACGGTGATTTCAAATCGTGAGCTATTATCGAAAAGAATTTATCTTTTGTTGCATTCAATTCAATTAACCTTAATTCATTGTCTTTGATTTCAGTTATGTCGTAACAAGAGCCGATATAACCTAGGAAGGAGTTGTCTAAATCGTAAAAAGGTCTGCCAAAATCACGTATCCAACGATATTCGCCAAATTTATTTTTTAAGCGATATTCCATTAAAAATGCTTCTCTTTTATCAAAGGCAGTAACATATGTTTGTAAACAAGAATCAAAATCATCTGGATGAACTCCTTCTGCCCAACCATTTCCAAACTCTTGTTCCATTGTTCTCCCCGTGAATTCAAGCCATGTTTTATTAAAATAATCGCACAATTTATCTAGGCGAGAACGCCAAATTAGGGCAGGGAATTCTTCAAAAATTTTTAAATACAATTCTTTCGCTTCAGAGATTTCAATTTGCTCTTTTTTAAGAATTGCATTTTCTTTTTCAAGTTCCTTTATTCTCTCCTTTAAAAATATGGTTTCTTTATCCATGATTGAACTATTTTAACATGGCTATAACAAGTAGGGCGATAATTTAAGACCAAGGTATGAAAAACTAGCCGAATGGCAAATCTGTGCGACTGAAATTTAGTAGCTGTTAGCTATCCATTTTTTGAATTTAATAATCTTTTAAATATTCTTGTATAACCCTTTTTGCTAATACTTTTGATGAATCAATAATTTTAAATTCATTCTGCTTTTCAAATCTTATCACAGATAAATCAGTACATGNNCCGTTATCTTTAATTTCTCTTTCTAGATTTATATACTTATTCTCTATCTCATAGTAGTCTTTTTTAGACTTTATATCTATAATAATATTGTTCACTTTTTCCTGCCACTCCTCCTTGAAATAGTATTTTAGCCCTTTCTTTAATATATAATTTTGATATAGGTTTGTTTTCATTGTAGTTGGAGTTGCCAATATTGTAACCTTATTAGAATCGTTAGGGATTTTATCCACGGTTAACTCTACAATATTTAACAATTTGGATTTTGATTCTTGAACAAGCTTTTCATAATATGTATGTGCAATATTACATGGAATAGCAGTTAAATCAATTTGATTTTTTTCTAGTTCAATCAAACCTGCCTTTATCGATTCAAATAATTCATCATCATTAATAGGTTTATCAATATAAAATGGTGTTGGCCATGAAAGCACTACAATTTCAGGGAAATCAATATCATTTTTTGCTCCATATTGCATTTGGCATTCATCATATACTAGTTCTAAGAAAGGAGCAGTGGAGCGAGGGCCCATTCCAGCGAGTATTCCTATTCTTTTTCTTTTTTTCATGTCTTCTTGTAATTGTCGTAATACACGTTTTTTGGCCTTCCTTTTAACATCTGTGGTCATAAAACGTGCCGGATTGCAGAGTTGCAAACGTATCTGTCGCAACAAACCTCAATGCGAGATGGAACATTCTAAGCCTCAATAAACCCGGCATGTTTTATAACCACATGTTGTGTTCTGTTTTTTTAAAATTCAATAATCTCTTTTGGTTTTAAATTATTCTCCATTGTCCAAAAATAAGCTTGACCATGACTAATCCTGAATAGTACTAACTTTGGACTATCGCTTGTCATTCCAAAATTCTTTAAGAATGGCCTATCCAATAGCGCTTTTTCCTTCAATTTGGAGTCTGTCAAAAACTCGACTTCCCCTGAAATTCGCAACATTGTACCTATCATTCCTTCGTGTTTGTAAAAACACACTTCTGTTTTAGGATTCATTTTAAGTTGATTGGGGATTTCTTTAATCGTACTTGTCTGGAAATAAAATCCGGTTTCATCGGCAAACCAAAATCCAATCATTCGAACTCTAGGTTGATCATTTTCAACTGTTGATAATGAGCATATTGGGTTTTCGTTTGTGAATTTTATGCAGTCTTGTATGTTCATAATTCTGAAATTTAATCATTTAGTTTTTTTGCTTTTAATTCTATAATTGCATGCTCCATTTACAACATATTCAATTTTATTCTCAGACAGAAGCATACTAATTATTTTCCTTGTTGATTCTTCTCCAATATTTACTGATTCTCCAAGATCAATCTCGTCAAGATGTCCTTTATTAGCCTTTAATGCTTGGAAATATTTTTCTTTGTTGTCCATAAATTAATCTCTGTTAAAATTTGAATATAATCCCATAAATAATTATACCATCACAATATTGCAGTCTATTTGATAAATTGTTGAGAGGGACGAATTTATGGGACAGATCAATTATATTAGTATAATCCGATATACTAACTCCAAAGTCTCAGGTCGAAATTCTTTGGCTTATCTTTTATGGAGTAATTATTTTTTGATACTGCAAAATTATTAAAATTCAAAAAAAATACAAAATCAAATTTCCAAAACAACTCTGATGCAGCATTCTTTAGAGCGAATTAGGGTAGGAGAAATTCCGCTTCGAGGAATCCTCCAGACTGAAGTTTAGCAGTTGTTATGGAGTTTTTATTTTTTAATCTTTGGGTTCATATCCGTCATAAAAATCACCATTACCCTTGGCATCTAATCTTCCAATAATTACTTCTAAAGAACTTTAGCTTAATTCCCAATTTGGTCTTAAATGGATGTGATCGCGAGCTCCGATAGGTATTTCATTATTTTTTTCTTGGTTTCTATTAGCCAAACCAAGCAATAGCTTAGCAAATGATCTCAATCCTTCAGGATCACCATGTATCAAAACCTCATGCCATTCCATTAATTCTCCGTCTAAAGAATCTTTATTCTCAGCAAAAATAATATCAAGATGCCCTTTTAAAGTAAAGCGATCCACAGTGAATCCGTGTTTTATTTAAATTTTTCGCTATATTCCTTTACATGATGGGGAAATATTTCTTCATATAACGGATAATTCACCATTATTTGAATTTCGAATCCTTCCTTATCCATTCCAGTTATCGCACACACTCCTTTTATTTGTGAACCATTTTCGCAATATACTTTTAAGCCAGGAATTGTCTGAGTATCTATGAACTTATAGTTCGTATCATTTTCATTAATTGTAATCCTATTATTTGAACAATAATCTAAAAACAAATCATATCCTGAGTCGATGTTTTCAAACTGAATCATTCCAGAAACAACACCCATTGGAGCATCGGCATTTTCGAGAAATGAAAATCCAATTAATTTTTCATCTAATTCAATCCTATGTTTTTTATCAATCAAAGACATGTCCTTTTTTGGAGTTTGTCGTTTAAAAATAATACGATTTTATCTTTTAATCTTGTTTGTCTTTGCAGCATTTGCCGTGAACCTTTTTAACAACAGATTGTCCAAACTTCTTTATTATTCTAATATTGTATTCTCGTGTTTGATAATCTAATTCATTTCCTTCAAAATCAACAATATTACCACACCAACCACATCTATAAACAATATCTTCTTCAATATAATGTTTGCGTTTTTGCTTAAAATTTTTTTCAGAAGATTGTTTTTCAGTATAAGACTCTTTTTTGTAGTATTCTTTTAATTCATTGATACTTTGTTGAATATAATCCCTGAATTCATCAGTAGTCATTTTATTATGTCTGCCGTCATATGTTGAGGGTGTTAAATTATAAATAGAACGCTTACAAAAAATAACATAACTACCACGAAATCGTCTTGTTATCTGCCTTGAGAAATCAGTAATTAAATAGTCTTCTTTATAACTTGAACTATCCTCCATTATATAATATGGATAATATTCACCAGGTGATAATTCGCTCACTACTTCGTAATCGAATTGATTTTTGTTTTCTCCTTCATCCTCTTCCTGTAAGTTAACACCTGATGGTTTAAGTTCATCAGTTTCAAGTCTAAAATAATTCCATTCATGGTCATAACCGAAAGATTCGAAAAGAAGCCGTTTGGGCTTTATAATTTCTATTATCTTGAAATCTAACTCTATACAACCTTCTTCATACGACAACCTTACATCTTCTAGATCAAGACCTCCACTGCGAGGAAAGAAAACATGATTCAGGCTGTCATAAGAGCATAATACCTTTAAAGTTTTTACAATATCCTTTACATCTTCCCAAATTACTCTTTGAGGAATTGAGGTTGGAAAAAGTTTAGTTTGAATTTCAAACCATTGTTGCTGATTCCTTTTGTGAAAATCTGCAGCTAGTTTTTTCCAATCCTGTAGTGCCCCTATAAATTCAGAAATTGATGGTCTTCTCTTAGGATCATTGTCAGTTGAAGAGATAAGAAGATTGTCAATTGGTGATGTATAACTTTTCGGATAAAATTTCTTCAAGTCAATAATTGATTCTGTGGAGTATTGCCCGTCAAATCCCTTTTTTCTATTTGTTAAAAATATCCATTGGGTTTTTGCCAAAGAATAAATGTCTGCTTTTGAAGCATCTGCAGTTGATGATTCTCGCTTCATTTCAGGAGCCATAGTCCATTTAGGCCCAAGTTCCTCATTATTTAATGATACTTCTTTTTTGTCAGGATAATCTACCAATCCAAAATCAACTAAAGAGTATCTTGAATTATAAAATAATATATTGTCGGGTTTTATATCTCTATGATATATTTTCCTTGAATGCAGTTTCGAAAGAGTTTCTGCTACCTGAATAATTGCATTTACTTTTTCTTCAATTGGACTTTGGTTAAGTTTATTTTCTGTTGTTTCAGCCAAAGGCATTATATAAAAAGGAACTTCACCGTTTAATTGACTAGGAAGATGTTTATCAATGATAGGAATTAGTCCTTCTATATCGGAATTATTCACTATAACTGTTGTTTCATCTATAAAGCGACGATAAGCCTTAGGTTTTATTTTCTTTAATAACTTTATTGCATAATTCTCTCCATTTGAATTCTGGCAAGACCATACTTCACCGTTACCACCTCCACCTAAATACCTAGTTAGAGTCCAGTTTTTAAATTTTTGTCCCTTTTTAAATAAACGTCTGCTACTCATTCATACAGATTGTAAAAAAGACTATATCGATATGCTTGCCGCTAACTGTCGGCGGTTTGGGCTGCTGGGGAGTTAAAGGCCAGCGGCGTCATCCCATGCTAAAAACATACTAAATTGCTAAAAACTTTCGTATCTGCATCATCAGCCCCAGTAGG